>NZ_SMKH01000049.1 GCF_004348515.1 Actinomadura sp. KC345
GGTCAGGAACCCGCGCGTTCGACGACGGCGGCCCACTCCTCCAGGAGCGCCTGGGCCGCGTCCGCGTCCGGTCCCTCTGCCCACAGGTGGGTGACCGGCTCCGCGGGGTCGGGGAGGACGAGCACCCAGCAGCCGTCGTCCTCGACCACGCGGACGCCGTCGGTGGTGTCGATCGCGCGGTCCCCGGCGGCCTCCACGACGTGGCGCATGACGCTTCCCTTGGCCGCCCACGGCGTCGGGACGGAGCGGCGGAGCAGGTGCGCGTCCGGGATGCGGCGGTCGATCTGCGACAGCGTCAGCCGCGTCCGGGCGACCAGGCCGACGAGGCGGACGAACGCCGCGATCCCGTCGACCGTGCCGCTGAACTCGGGCATCAGGAACCCGCCCCGCCCGTCGCCCGCGAAGATCACGCTGGGCTGGGCGGCGGCCTTGGTGAGGACGTCCTGGGAGGTGGACGTCCATTCGACCTGGACGCCGTGGAAGCGGCACACCTGCTCGGCGACCCGCGTCGTCGTCACCGGCAGCGCGACCCTGCCGCCGCGCCGCTCCGCCGCCACCAGGTCCAGCATCACCAGCAGGGCGCGGTCGTCGCCGACCAGCTCGCCGTTCTCGTCCACCATGGAGATCCGCTCGCCGACCGGGTCGAACCGGACGCCGAACGCCGCCCGCGACGACGACACCAGCTCGCCGAGCCGCTCGAGGTCGCGCATGCGCTCGGCGAGCGTCTCGGTCGGGTTGGCCTCGTCCAGGCCGGCGTTGCGGGTGAGGACCTCCACCCCGACCTTGCCGAGCAGGTTGGGCAGGACGAGCGAGGCGACGCCGCCCGCGCAGTCCAGGACGATCTTCAGCCCGGCCTCGCGGACGCCGCGGATGTCGACGCGGCGCAGCAGGTCGCGCGTGTAGGTCTCCACGACGCGCGGCGGGTAGGTCAGCTCGGCGATCTCGCCGGGGAACGCGCGGCGGTACTCCTGCCGGCCGAAGACGCGTTCCAGCTTGCGCTGCGCGGCCTGGGACAGGTCGGCGCCGTCGGGGTCGAGGAAGATGATGTCGACGCCCTGCGGGTCGCCGAGCGTGGTGCGGATGTAGATGCCGCCCACGCTGTCCTCGCGCCCGGTCTCGAACCGGGCGACGGTCAGCGGGGTCGCCTCCAGGTCCTGCACGTTGATCGCGCTGGCGGTCAGCGCGCTGTTCACCGCGCGCTTGAGCGTGCGGGCGGCGCGGGAGACGTCGCGCCCGGTGACGACCGTGGTGCCCTTCTTCAGCGTCGTCGCGTACGCGCTGGCGAGCCGCACCGCCAGCTCGGGCGTGATCTCCACGTTGACCAGGCCGGACACGCCGCGCGGCCCGAACAGGTTGCGCTGCCCGCGCGACTCCCAGATCACGCTGGTGTTGACGACGGCGCCGGCCTCGATCGTCTTGAACGGGTAGACCTTCACGCCGCTGGAGACGTACGCCTCCGCCTCGATCACGCACTCGTCGCCGATGACCGCGCCCTCCTCGACGCGCGCTCCGGCCATGATGTCGGTGTTCTTGCCGACCACGCAGCCGCGCAGGTTCGTGGACGGCGCGACGAACACGTTGTCGTGGACGATGGCGCGGTGCAGGAACGCGCCCTCCTTCACGACCACGTTGCTGCCCAGGACGGTGTACTCGCGCAGTTCGACGCCCGCCTCGACCTTGGCATAGTCGCCGATGTAGAGCGGCCCCTTCAGGACGGCCTCGGCATCCACCTCGGCCCCTTCGGCGACCCAGACGCCCGGGGAGACCTCGAAGCCCTCCAGGTCGACGCCGACCTCGCCGGACAGCATGTCGGCCTGCGCCTTGAGGTAGCTCTCGTGGGTGCCGACGTCCTCCCAGTAGCAGTCGGCGATGTATCCGAACAGCGGGGCGCCCTCGGCCAGGAGCTTGGGGAACACGTCCCCGGACCAGTCGACCGACTCCCCCGCGGCGACGTGTTCGAGGACCTCCGGCTCCATCACGTAGATGCCGGTGTTGACGGTGTCGGAGAACACCTGGCCCCACGTGGGCTTCTCCAGGAAGCGCTGCACGCGGCCGTCGTCGTCCACGATGATGATGCCGAACTCCAGCGGGTTCGGGACGCGCTTGAGCCCGATCGTGACGAGGGCGCCGTTGTCCTCGTGGAACCGCACCATGTCGGTCAGGTCGATGTCGGTGAGCGCGTCCCCGGAGATGACCAGGAACCGGTCGTCGCGCAGCGCCTCCTCGGCGTTCTTGACGCTGCCCGCGGTGCCGAGGGGGATCTCCTCGGTCGCGTAGCTCAGCGACATCCCGAGTTCCTCGCCGTCGCCGAAGTAGTTGCGGATCAGCGCGGCGAGGAACTGGACGGTGACGACGGTCTCGCTGAACCCGTGCCGCTTCAGCAGGCGCAGCACGTGCTCCATGATCGGCCGGTTGACGAGCGGAAGCAGCGGCTTGGGCTGGTTGGCGGTCATCGGACGCAGCCGCGTCCCCTCGCCTCCCGCCATCACGACGGCCTTCATCGGGGGGTCTCCGCTCCCTTCCGGCCGCCGGCCGGCGGATCCGCGCCCGGGCCGCCCGGTTCCCCTCGTCCGGACCCGGGGTCCGGCCCAGGGGGGACGCGGCCGGCCAGCGCCAGCTGCCGCGTCTGCGTCCAGTAGAGGACGGCCGCCCACCAGTACAGGGCGGTCCCCCAGATGGCGAACGACCATCCGGTGACCTTCGCCGCCGTGGCGGCCGCGCCGTCATGGTCGCCCAGCAGGAGCATCGGGAAGGCGTACAGCAGGCAGAGCGTCGCCGCCTTGCCGATGAAGTGCACCGGAAGCGTCCCGCTGTACCCGAGCCGCCGGACGATCGGCGCGATCGGCAGGATCGCGAACTCGCGGGCCACCAGCGCCACCACCAGCCACAACGGGATGACGTCGCGGATCGTCAGCCCGATGAGCGTCGCCAGGATGTAGAGGCGGTCGGCCGCCGGGTCGAGCACCGTCCCGAGCCTGCTCATCTGGTTCAGCACCCGGGCCAGCTTGCCGTCCAGCCAGTCCGACAGGCCCGCGGCCACGAGCACGGCGATCGCCCACCCGTCCGCCTCGATCAGGACGAGCCAGAGGAACAGCGGGACGCCCACGAGCCGCGCCATGCTCAGCGTGTTGGGCACCGTGAAGATCCGGTCCTGCGGGGCTTCCTGCTGCGTGCTCACCGACACTCTCGCCTCCCCTGGTCCCTTGATCCTGACCCTACCGGTAAGGGATTTGAAGGCCCCGGACGACGTGGCCCGGCCGGGTTCAACGCGGGTTGGCCACGTCCGCGGACGGGAAGACGGCCGTGACCACGAACCCGCCGCCGTCGCCCGGGCCGGCGTCGAGCGTTCCGCCGACGCTGCGTGCGCGCTCGATCATCCCGAGGACCCCGAACCCCTCGGGCGTCCCGCCCGACGGGCCCCTCCCGTCGTCGGCGATCCGCACGACGAGCCCGCCGGCGTCGCGGGTCAGGCTGACCGCCGCGCGCCGCGCCGCCGCGTGCTTGACAACGTTGGTCAGAGCCTCCTGGACGATACGGTACGCCGCGACGCCGACCTCCGGAGGCAGGGGCCCCGCGGCGCCGGGGCCCGGGGGCTCGAAGTCGACCTCGAGTCCGGCCCCGCGCGCGGCCTGCACGAGGTCCGCGATGCGGTCCGCGCCGGGCAGCGTCCCGGACGACGCGACGTCGGTCCCCCGCAGGACCTGGAGGGTGCCGCGCAGCTCGGTCCGGGCGCCGCGGCACGTTTCGGTGATCGACGTGAGCGCCTCGGCCAGTTCCTCGCGGTCGAGGGGCTGGTCCCTGCGGATCAGGTGCGCCGCGGCGCCCGCCTGGACTCCGATGACCGTGATGCTGTGCGCGAGCAGGTCGTGCAGGTCGCGGGCGATCCGGAGCCGCTCCTCGGCGACCCGGCGGCGGGCCTCCTCCTCCCGGGTCCGCTCCGCGCGCTCGGCCCGCTCGGTGATCGTCGCCAGCCGCGCCCGGTGCACCCGCCACACCTGGACGGCGATCACGACGGCGACGACGGCCTCGATGACCGCGATCTGCTCGTGCAGCGAGGCGCCGCCGACCCGCATCGCCATCCCCAACACGCACACCGCCAGCAGGAATCCCGCGACGGTCACGACGAGCCGCACCCGCCGTCCGAGCACCGCGTAGGCGAACAGCGCGATCACCTCGGCGGGCACCAGCGCGTGGTGCTGGTACTGCGCCAGGTGGTAGGGCAGCACCAGGACCACCAGGGCGGCCAGCCCCGGCCCGGGCCACCGCCTGATCACCGCGAGCGGAACGTGCGCGGCGGCCAGCAGCAGCGCGCCGGGCACGTCCAGCGCCCGCACGCCCGGCCACATGACCGCCACCACCGCGGCGGCGACCGCCAGGGTCGCCGCCAACAAGGCGTCCCTCGCCGTCACACCGCCCCGGAGCTCCGTCGCCACCCGCTCATTTTCCCCGACCCTCGCGATCACCGCGCACCGCCCCCGCCTATAGTTCTCCGCACCCCGTCACGAAGGGCCGACCGTGTCCGTCCCCCCGCCGGCACTCACGATCACCACGGGCCGATGGGCCTACCGGTGGCCCCTCCGGGTCGGCCTGACCGCGCTGACGGCCGGCCTTGCCGTCTCGCTGTCCACGCTGTCGGGCCCCGAGGCGTGGGACCCCGAGGACGCCCGGCGGACCGTCGCCGTCTACGGCGGCGGCGGCCTGGTCATCGCCTTCGCCGCCGCCCTGTGGGCGTTCATGATCCACCGCGGCCGCCTCGTCGTGACCATCGGCGAGAAGGGGCTCGCCCTGCGCCGCGGGACGAGGGAGGCGAGCATACCGGCCGGCGCCGTCGACGCCGTCGGGATCACGTGGCCCGTCGCCGATCCGGCCTGGACGGTCTGGTTCGACCCGGAGGCCGCACCGGGCTTCGGCGCCGTCGCGAAGGTCGAGGGCCGCACGGCCGTCCTGTTCCGTGACCGGTCCCTCCCGCCGGGCTGGATCGATGCCGTGCGCTCCGCGGCCACGGAGGTCCTCGGCGCCCCGTGGCTCGTCCTCGACGAGGAGGGCGAGGAGGTCGGACGGCCCCCGGAGGACGCGCTGCGCAGAGCCGGCCACATCCGGGTGGACGGCGCCGGCCGTTACCGTGACCGGGACGGCGGCGTGCTTCTCGCCGTGGCCTGCGGGCGGCTCGCCGGGCGGCCGCAGGCCGGGCCCGGCTCCCTCCCGCTCGGCGCCGGCAGCCGGACGATCGTGCTGCGCGATCCCCATGGCCGCACGCTCCTCGTCCTCAGGAGGCGGGCTCCGGTGCCCGGCCGCGACCGGATGCGCGTGTCCGACGCGCACGGCCACCTCGTCGGGGAGATCAGGGGCGGGCACGAGCCTTCGTTCCACACCGCCGACGGCACGCTCCTCGGCACCACAAGGCGGACCGGCGACCGGTACGTCGTCACCGGCGTGGACGCCAGGGAGTCCGCCTCGCTGCAGATCGGGGACGACGCCGGCGGCGGCGCCCTGCGCCTGGAGCGTTCACCGTCCGCCCCCGATCCGCTCCGCACGCTCGCCCTGGCCCTCCCCATGGTGATCCGCGTCGCCCGCAGGATCTGACCCGGGCCGCCCCGCCGGGGGCTCGACCGGGTGCGGCCCGATCAGGTTCGGGCGGTCCGGCGTTCGGCATGCGCCCGATTCTCTCAGCCCGCCCCGCTTACCTCATGGAGGCCGGTTGCGGCAACCGGGGTCCGGCGGGTTAGCGTCGGGGACGAGATCGCGGGGGCCCGGCGAACCGGGCTGAGATAGCGGCTGCCACGGCCGCTGACCGCATGAACCTGACCGGGTAATGCCGGCGTAGGGAGAGATCGAGTCGTCATGACCGAAACTGTGGTTCCAGCTGCCCGCAAGACCTACCTCCAGGGCTCACGACCGGACGTCCGCGTCCCCATGCGAGAGGTGCCGCTGACCAGCGGCGACACCGTCGTCCTGTACGACACGTCCGGGCCGTACACCGACCCCGGCCAGGAGACCGACGTCCGGAGGGGGCTGCCCGCACTCCGGGAGCCGTGGATCGCCGAGCGCGGCGACACCGCCCCCTACGAGGGGCGCGCGGTGCGCCCCGAGGACGACGGCCGCCGCGCCGGTGGGCGCGCGTCGCCGGGCCGGGACGGCGTCCTGCCGCGCCGGCCGCGCCGCGCGACCGGCGGCGCGGCGACGCAGCGCGCCTACGCGCGGCGAGGGGAGATCACGCCGGAGATGGAGTTCGCGGCGCTGCGCGAGGGCGTGGCGCCGGAGTTCGTCCGGGACGAGCTGGCGGCCGGGCGCGCCGTGCTGCCCGCCAACGTCAACCATCCCGAGATCGAGCCGATGGTCATCGGGCGGAACTTCCTCGTCAAGGTGAACGCGAACATCGGCAACTCGGCGGTCGCGTCGTCGATCGAGGACGAGGTCGAGAAGATGACGTGGGCGACCCGCTGGGGCGCCGACACGATCATGGACCTGTCGACCGGCAGGGACATCCACACCACGCGCGAGTGGATCCTGCGCAACTCGCCGGTGCCGGTCGGGACCGTTCCGCTCTACCAGGCCGTGGAGAAGGTCGGCGGCGATCCGGCCGAGCTGACCTTCGACGTCTTCCGCGACACCGTGATCGAGCAGGCCGAGCAGGGCGTGGACTACATGACCGTCCACGCCGGGGTACTGCTGCGGTACGTGCCGCTGACGGCGCGCCGCAAGACCGGGATCGTGTCCCGCGGCGGGTCGATCATGGCGGCGTGGTGCCTGGCGCACCACGAGGAGAACTTCCTCTACACCCGCTTCCGGGAGTTGTGCGAGATCTTCGCGGCGTACGACATCACGTGGTCGCTGGGGGACGGGCTGCGCCCCGGCAGCATCGCCGACGCCAACGACGAGGCGCAGTTCGCCGAGCTGCGCACGCAGGGCGAGCTGACGCGGATCGCGGCGGAGTACGGCAACCAGGTGATGAACGAGGGCCCCGGGCACGTCCCGATGCACAAGATCAAGGAGAACGTCGACCTGCAGCAGGAGTGGTGCGACGGGGCGCCGTTCTACACGCTCGGGCCGCTGACCACCGACATCGCGCCCGGCTACGACCACATCACCTCGGCGATCGGCGCCGCGATGATCGGCTGGTACGGCACCGCGATGCTCTGCTACGTCACGCCGAAGGAGCATCTCGGGCTGCCTGACCGCGACGACGTCAAGGCGGGCGTCATCGCCTACAAGATCGCGGCGCACGCCGCCGACCTGGCCAAGGGGCATCCGGGCGCGCAGGCGTGGGACGACGCGCTGTCGGACGCGCGGTTCGACTTCCGCTGGGAGGACCAGTTCAACCTCTCCCTCGATCCGGACACCGCCCGCGCGTTCCATGACGCGACGCTCCCGGCCGCCCCGGCGAAGACCGCCCACTTCTGCTCGATGTGCGGCCCGCACTTCTGCTCGATGAAGATCACCCGGGACGTCCGGCGGTACGCCGACGAGCGGGGCCTCGCCGGGGACGAGGCCCTCACCACGGGGATGCGGGAGAAGGCCGAGGAGTTCAAGGCCGCGGGAGGGCGCGTCTACCTGCCGCTCTCCCCCGGCGGTACCTGACCGGCCGGCGCGGGCCCGGCACGGGCCCGGCGAGTGCGGGCGAGGGCCCGCCGCGGCGCCGTCCGCGGCGGGCCCCGGTCCCCGGAGGAGGCCGGGGATCCGGCGCGGCTACCATCGAGGGACCGTTCCAAAGCCGCGGATCCCCCGAATCGCCGCAGGCCCGTTGACCCGCCGGGAAGGACCGACGACCGAGGTGACCAGCGACGACTCGCCCAAGCCCCCGGCCCGGGCGGTGCGCGCCGACGTGCTCCGCAACCGTGCCCGGCTGATCGCGGCGGCCAGGGAGACGTTCCAGCGCGACGGGGCCGGCGCGTCCCTGGAGGGGGTCGCGCGGCAGGCGGGCGTCGGCATCGGGACGCTGTACCGCCATTTCCCTACACGGCAGGATCTTCTGGAGGCGCTCCTCGCGGACGTCTACGACGACCTGGCCGTGCGGGCGCGCGAACTCGCGGTCTCCCCCGACCCCGCGGACGCCCTGGTGAAGTGGCTGCACGCGTTCGTCTCGCGGATCACGGCGTTCCGCGGATCGGCGGCCGCGGCCACGCTGTCGCTGCGGGACGAGCGGCCGGGCCCGCAGGCGGCGATGCGCGAGGCCGGAGCGGCGCTGTTCGCCCGCGCGCAGGAGGCCGGGGGCGTGCCCCCGGACGCCTCGTTCGCCGACGCGCTGCGGCTCGCGGGCGCGATCGCTGCGGTCGCCGAGGACGCCCCGGAGACGGCCGGCCGGCTCCTGTCGCTCGCCGCCGCCGGGCTGGTCCCGGGCAAGGCGGGCGGGCACGGGTGAACGGGGCGGCCCGGGGCCGGGAGGCGCCGGGTCATCCGGTCTCCGGGACGGGGAGGATGCGGCGCGGGCCGGGCGGCGTCTCGCCCTTGCGGCGCCATTCGCGGGGGTAGCCGACCGACACCTCGATGTGCGGGACGCCGCCGGTCCAGATCGTCCTCGGGATGTGGAGGTGCCCGTACACGACGGACACCGCTCCGAACCGGCTGTGCCAGTCGGCGGTGCGCTCGGTGCCGCACCACTGCGCGAACTCCGGGTACCAGAGGACGCGGGTGGGCTCGCGGACGAGCGGCCAGTGGTTGACCAGGACGGTCCGCGTCCCCGGTTCCAGGGCGCCGAGGCGTTCCTCGCTGTAGGCGATCCGGGCGTCGCACCAGGCGTCCCGTGTCGGGTGCGGATCGGGGTGGAGGTAGACCTCGTCGGTGCACACGACGCCCGACTCGTGGGCGATCGCGAGGGCCTCCTCCTTGGTGGACGCGCCGTCCGGCCGGAACGTGTAGTCGTACAGGACGAACAGCGGCGCGATCGTCACCGGCCCGCCGTCGCCGTCCCAGACGGGGTACGGGTCCTCGGGGGTGTGCACGCCCAGGGCGCGGCACATGTCGACGAGCCGGCGGTAGCGGGCCTCTCCGCGCAGCCGCACCGGGTCGTCCTTGACCGTCCAGAGTTCGTGGTTGCCGGGCGTCCAGATCACGGCGGCGAAGCGTTCGCGCAGAGTGCGGAGGGTCCACTCGACGTCGGCGAGGCGCTCGGCGACGTCGCCCGCCACGATGAGCCAGTCGCCGCCGGCCGCGGGCCGCAGGCCCTCGACGAACGCGCGGTTCTCGGGGAAGCCGACGTGCAGGTCGCTGATCGCGTACACACCGCTCATCCGGAGATCGTAGGCCCGCGGAGCCCGCGGACTCCACGACGGGGCCTCAGTCCTCGTCGGCGGGCAGCGTGAAGAGCCGGATGTGGACCGGGCGCGCGCCCGGGGGCGCGTCCTCCCGGCGGTGGCCGTGCTCCTGCAGGAGCTTGATGTAGGCCTCGAAGAACTCGGCGAGCCCCTCTTTGGTCATGTGCGCGAACCCCCGCGAGAGCAGCGCCCAGGCGTGGTCGCGCCGGTACTCCTCGGGAAGCCTGCGGAACAGTTCCATGTCCTCGGCGTGCCGGACGCGGAGCAGCTCGTCGAGAACGGCCCGGTCCTCCGGGGCGACGGCGTCCGGGCGGGGCAGGCGGGTGTCGCGCGGCGCCTCCGCGGCGCGCCACCAGCGTTCCCGGCCCGCCGACCGCTCGGCGATCTCCTCGATGAAGCCGTACCTCTCCAGCTGCCGCAGGTGGTAGCTGGTCGTCCCGGTGTTCGCGCCGAGGACCTCGCCGATCGTCGTGGACGTCGCCGGGCCGTGCATTCGCAGGCGGTGCAGGATCCGGCGCCGCAGCGGGTGGCTCAGCGCCTTGATCCGTCCGGGGTCGTCCAGGATGACGGGCTCCGCATCGTCCTTCATGAGGAGCAGGCTACTACCGCAGAAGTAATTTTGCAGAAAAAGCTTTGCAGAGGTATCTCTGCAGTTTACCGTCCCAGACATGAGAACAGTGATGACCGCCGCGCTGACGCTGCTCGTCGGCGCGCTCCTGTGCGTCCCGGCTCCGCGGCCCGCCCGGGCCGCCGCCTCCGGGCCGGTCCCGGCGCCCGCGGGCCTGACCTCCGGCGAAGTGAGCTTCAAGGGCTTCGGCGGGCTCACCCTGCACGGCACGGTGCTCGCCCCCGAAAAGGCCCGCGGGCCGCTGCCGGGCGTCGTGCTCGTGACGGGGTCCGGCGCCGGCGTCCCCCGCGAGCACCTCCTCACCGAGGCCACCGAGTTCGCGCGGCGGGGGCTCGCCGTCCTGATCTACGACAAGCGGTCGGCCGGCTACAGCGACTTCCGCCGCTCCTACTCCGAACTCGCGGACGACGCGCTCGGGGCCGTGCGGGCGCTGCGCTCCAGGCCCGGCGTCGATCCCGCGAAGGTGGGGCTGTGGGGGCTCAGCGAGGGCGGCTGGGTCGCGCCGCTGGCCGCATCCCGTTCCGGTGACGCCGCGTTCGTGATCGTGGTCGGCGGCAACGCGATGACTCCGATCCGGCAGCAGGTGTGGAACGAGGCCTCCGGGCTGCGGCGGGCGGGCGTGTCGGGTTCGCTGATCGACCACGGAAAGCGCAACTTCGCCCGGCTGGGGGCGGACGCGGGCCTGTTCGCCGAGGCGTTCTTCGACGCCCAGGGCGTTCTGGAACAAGTCCGGCAGCCGCTACTCGGCGTCTGGGGCGAACACGATCTGCAGACCCCGCCCGCGGACAATCCCCCGCTGTTCGCGCGGGCCCTCCGGCGGGGCGGCAACACGCACTTCACGTTCCGCTTCTTCCCCGGCGCCGACCACGGCGTCCACGTGACCCCTGACGGCGGTCTCACCAGGGGCGACGCGCTGGCACCCGGCTACGCCGACCTGGTCGCCTCGTGGGTCCGCGACGCGACGGACGGGCGTCCCCCCGAGGAGGGCACCGCACCGCTCCCGAAGCAGGACCACGCGAGCGCCGAGATCTCCCCATCGCCGTGGTGGGCATCGGCCTGGATGCAGGCGGGGGCGTTCGCGCTGTTCATCGTCGCGTTCACCGGCTACCCGCTCGTCGCGCTGGTGCGGCGGCTGCGCGGGAGGACGGTGCGCCCGGTGAGCCGCTGGGCCCGCCTGCTCGCCGGAACGGGGCTCACCGCCGCCGTCGGCCTGCTCTTCTACACCTTCTACCTGATGGCGGCGGGGAGGTATCCGGACCCGGGTCCCGTCCTCGCGGGCCGGCCGCTGCCGTGGCTGGCGCTGCAGGGGCTCGCCGTGGCGGCCGTCGTCGGCGGCGCCGCGACCGCGATCGCATGGCGCCGGGCCGCGGGAGCCGTCCCGGCGGGCGAGCACGTCCGGGTCGGGCTGCTGCTCGCCGCGGGCGCGGTCTTCGTCCCCTGGGCCTTCTACTGGGGCCTGCTCGTGCCGTGACGGGAACGCGGCCCGCGCTCCTTCCGGAGCCGGGCCGCGCCGTCGTGGTGCGGTCACCTGCCGTGGTGGGGTCACCCGTCCTTGCCCCAGAGGTAGACGCCGAGGCTCATCGCGAGGATGCTCGCCCAACTGGACACCGCCCGCACGTTGTTCCAGACGGCCCAGCGGCCGGAGTAGTCCGACCAGATCTTCGCCGCCTCCGCCGTGTCCCCCGGGATCGCCGTGGCGTCCAGGGTGTTGTTCATCGGGATGTTCACCGCGAAGCTCGGGACCAGCGCGCCCACGAGGTACACGCCCGCCGCGGCGAAGAACAGGATGGCCGCCGACCTCTCGCCCAGGCTCAGCAGCAGCCCGCCCGCCGCGGCCGCCACGACCGGGATCAGCAGGAACATGGCGATGAAGAGCGGGTTCTGGATCTTCTGGTTCATGCCCTGCATGGCGTCGATCGCCGACTGCGGCCGGGCGGCGTTCAGGCCCGGCATCACCCCGGTGGAGAAGGCGAAGTACGCCCCGGCCATACCGGCGGCCATGATGATCGAAAGGGTCACCGAGGTGCCCGCGAGCGCAGATCTCATCGTCGTTCCCATCTCGTGAAGGAGTCGTGTCAGGTGTTCCAGATGCCGCTGGCCGCGGTCCGGCGCGCGTACTCGGCGAAGTCCCGCGGCTCGCGGCCCAGCGCTCGCCGCACCCCGTCCGCGGTACCGGAGTTCCGGCCGTCCAGGACGGTGGTGAACAGGAACGTCAGGAACTCGACGAGCTCCTCGGGGAGCCCGTGCTCCTTGAGGACGGCGGCGTAGTCGTCCGCGGCGACCGGGACGAACGCGATGCCGCGTCCCGCCGCGCGACCGATCTCGGCGACGGCCTCGGCGAAGGTGAGGGCACGCGGGCCGGTCACCTCGTAGACCTGTCCGGTGTGCCCCTCCCGGGTGAGCGCCGCGACCGCAACGTCCGCGATGTCGTCGGCGTCCACGAACGGCTCGGGCACGTCGCCGGCGGGCAGGGCGACCTCGCCCGCCAGGACGGGGTCGAGGAGGTAGTCCTCGCTGAAGTTCTGCGCGAACCAGCTCGCCCGCACGACCGTCCACTCCAGGCCCGACGCCTGGACGACGCGCTCGCATTCCTGCGCCTCGTCCTCGCCCCGCCCGGAGAGCAGGACCACATGGCGGACCCCGGCGTCCACCGCCTTCCGCGTGAAGGCGCCGATGGCGCCGGGCGCGCCGGGGGCCGCCAGGTCGGGGTAGTAGGTGAGGTAGACCTTCTCGACGCCCCGCAGGACGGGCGCCCAGCTCGCCTCGTCCTCCCAGTCGAAGGCCGGCGAGGCTGAGCGGGACCCCATCCGGACCGGGACGTCCAGCGCCTCGAGCCGCTCGACCACGCGGCGGCCGGTCTTGCCGGTCCCGCCGACGACGAGGGTGAGGCCGTTCTCGGTGATGTTCCGTGCCGTGTTCGTCATACCGCAAAGTCAACCGGCGGAGGGTCCGAGCCACCATCGTTGAGAACCTCGCCCGCATACGCGAGCGTCTACGCTTGCCCCATGGACGCGCTGACCGACCTCCTCGACGGGCCTCGGGCGCGAGGGGCGTTCATGCTGCGCGCCTCGCTCAGCCCGCCCTGGTCGGTGCGGATCCAGGACGAGGCGCCGCTGACGCTGCTGTCGATGGTCCGCGACGACGCGTGGCTGGTCCCGGACGCGGGCGATCCGGTGCGCGTCTCCCCCGGCGACATGGCGGTCTTCCGCGGGCCCGACCCGTACACGGTCGGCGACGACCCGGCGACCGCGCCGCAGGTCGTCATCCACCCGGGGCAGCGCTGCACCACCCCGGACGGGACGAGCCTGTCGGAGGCGATGGACCTCGGCGTCCGCGCCTGGGGCAACGACCCGGACGGGTCGGCGGTCATGCTGGTCGGGACGTACCAGATGCGCGGCGCCGTCACGCACCGGCTCCTCGCCGCACTGCCGCCGATCGCGATCGTCCGCGGCGACACCTGGAGGTCGCCGCTGGTCGACGTGCTCGGCGAGGAGATCGGCAAGGACGACCCCGGCCAGGACGTCGTCCTCGACCGGCTGCTCGACCTGCTCCTCATCGGCACGCTCCGCGCGTGGTTCTCCCGGCCGGACGCCGAGGCCCCGGGCTGGTACCGCGCGCACGGCGACGCGATCGTCGGCCCGGCGCTGCGGCTCCTGCACGACGACCTGTCACACCCCTGGACCATCGCCGACCTGGCCTCCGAGGTCGGCGTCTCCCGCGCGGCCCTCGCGCAGCGGTTCACGAAGCTGATCGGCGAGCCGCCCATGGCGTACCTGACGGGCATCCGCCTCGCGCAGGCCGCCGACCTGCTGCGCGAGAGCGACGCGACGCTGGAGGCGGTGGCGCGCCAGGTCGGCTACGGCAACGCGTTCGCGCTCAGCACGGCGTTCAAGCGCGAGCACGGGGTCAGCCCGCAGGAGTACCGCACGGCGCCCGGGACCGCCCCCGCCCCGGCCGGCTGACGTCACCTCTCCTTGCGCAGGGTGGGCTCGGCGCGGACGGGCGAGTCGTCCGCCGCGTCCGGGATGAACGGGATCACGAACGCGTACTCCGCCAGCACGGACTCGGGGACCTCGCCCGTCTCGCCGAACGCGGCGATCTCGCCCCAGCAGGGCGAGCCGAGCGAGCCGCTGCGGTGCCGCACCGAGAGCCCGGCGCACAGGTTGGCGAACCGGAGCCGCTCGGCCAGCGGGAGGTCCGCGAGGGTGGCGAACACGAACCCGGCGGCGAACACGTCGCCGGCGCCGGTCGGGTCGAGCGCCTCGACCGGCAGCGCGCCGGTCTCGGCCCGCTCGCCCGTCGCCGAGTCGATCGCGATGGCTCCGTCCCCGCCGCGCTTGACCACGACCACCGGCACCCGCCCGGCCAGCGCCTCGGCGGCCTCCGCCGGGCTGCCGGTACGCGTGTAGGCCATGGCCTCGGCGGCGTTCGGCAGGAACACGTCGACGTGCCGGAGGCGGTCGAGGACCTCGGCCGGCCAGGCGCCGGTCTGGTCCCAGCCGAGGTCGCCGAAGATCAGCGAGCCCCGCTCGCGCATCTCCGGCGCCCAGGGCGGCACCGGCCGGTCGGCGTCGATGAAGCACACCCGCGCGGACGGGGGCGCCTGCGCCAGGTCCTCCGCCAGGTCCTCCGCCCCGGCCGGGACGGGACGGGCGTAGGTCACCATGCTGCGGTCGGAGTCGTAGGCCATCGACACCGTCACGGGCGTCGACCATCCGCGCACCCGCCGCGACCGCGCGAGGTCGACGCCCTCCTGCTCGGCGAGGGTCCGCCACAGGTAGGCGCCGAACATGTCGTCGCCGAACGGCGCCGCCAGCCCGACCCGCAGGCCGAGGCGGCTCATCGCGACGGCGATGTTGGCGGCGCCGCCGGGCGCCGAGCCGAGCCCGTCGGTGACGATCTCGGTGCCCGGCGGCGGCAGCCCCGGCAGCCCGGTGAAGATCATGTCCATGAAGACCCGGCCGGACAGGAAGACGTCCAGCGCGGGCGCCGGGCCCGTCCCCCCGCGCAGCCGCTCCCCCGCCGGCTCCCGCTCGGCGCAGGGGTCGGCGAGGGACGGCTCGGGCGGCACGCCCGGCGCGGTCTGCTGAGTCACGAGGCCCCCCATGTGCGAAGCGTCGGGCACCTCCTCCGGACCCTAGCCCGCACCACCGACAATGACGCCTACCTCGGAACGTACAGCCGGACGTCGTCGACCTGCGCCTTCCCCTCGTAGAAATTCATGTGCGGGTCACCGATCATGAACCTGTCCGGGTAGGCCGATCCGGCGGGCCAGGTGTCGCGGTCGGTGAGCGTGCCGCCCGGCCCCTCCCACGTCCAGTCGGCGTTGAACCGGCCGTCGTACTCGTCCGGCCGCTGGTTGTAGTGCCAGATGGGCTCGCCGTCCTGGACGAAGGCGCGCGTGTACCGGAACGTCGCCTCGCCCACGTGCGCGAAGACCCCGGACATCTCCATCGTGTAGGCGCCGTCCCGCCGCTCGATCGCGAACGTGTAGGGCTCCTCCGGCAGCAGCTCCGGTTTCATGTCGACGGCCGAGACGATCGCGCCGCCCTTCCGGAACCCGCACTCGCTGTCCATCAGGTACTCGGTGCCGGGCATGGTCGCGTAGCGGCGGTCATCGGTCATGAAGAGCGCGTTGACGCCGTTGCCCGTCCCGGCGGAGTACGGCTCGTACTCACCGGTGGCCGGGTTGCAGTACAGCAGGCCGGAGCCCGTGTACTTGTAGCGGTTGTATCCGTCCATCGCGACCTTGCGGTGCGCGTGGATGAAGACGTTGTTGTGCGGCGCGACCCGGCGGTAGTCCATGATCGACATGTAGTAGAAGCCGTTGGAGTCGGTGCGGACGTCGGCCCACTCGCACTCCGGCCTGGAGAAGTCCCCGCCGGAGGCCCAGGGGAAGTTCGTCTTGCAGCCCTCCGGCGAGTAGCCGTTGATCCGGCCGTCGGGGTAGTCCCACGAGCCGTTCCGCTGCCCGCCGAAGTCGAGGCCGCGCAGCGTCATCTCCACCCGGTACTCGGCGGGCAGGTCGCGGGTCGAGCGGATCACGACGCCGCCCTGGTGGGCCGGCTCCTCCAGGTGCGCGACGCCCTTGCGGGACGTGAGCGTCGGGACCCGGTCCGGCCGGCCGTCCCCGTCGGTGTCGCGGGCGGCGAGCTCGGCGGTGAGCCAGCCGCGCTCGCCGAAGCGGAACGACTGCCGGTAGGTCTTCATCTCGGCGAGCCGCTCGCGGAAGGCCGGGCCGCCCACCGTGTCGAAGTAGGCGCCGTCGTTGTCGTACATGTCGACGTGGTAGGGACTCGACGGGCCGTCGCCGTCCCGCTTCCAGGGCGCCCTCCCGCTGTCCAGCCGCCGGTCGAACGGCTCGTCGGCGACCAGCCGCCAGCCCTCGCGGGCGCCGGGCGGGCCCGCGCCCGCGTGGGCGGGGGCCGCGGCCAGCGCCGCCGGCAGGACCAGCGGAAGCGTCAGCGCCACGGCGCCGCGGATCATGTTCCTCATGCAGGGCCCTTCCTCGATGTCGCGGCCGTTTCCCGCCCCGCCGGGCGCGGTGCCGGCGCGTCCGGGGCGATCCTCCGTGACGCTAGGCCGTCGCCGCTCCCGTGACCACGGCAAACATCGCCAAAGTGGTATTGACCAGTTGCTATAATCGGACATACCGTGTGCGACGACGGGAACAGCGTCGAGGGAGGTGAACGGCATGCCATCCGCCGGTGAGGCCCGGTCCGGGCACACGAAACGGCAGGCGGTGCGCCGCGAGCTGCTCGCGATGCTGGACGGGCTGGACGTCGGGGACGCCCTGCCGTCCGAGCGCCGGCTCGCCGACGAGCTCGGCGTGTCCCGGCCGACACTGCGCCAGGCCATCGACGGCCTCGTCGCCGAAGGCCTGCTGGACCGGCGGCACGGGAGCGGCACCTACGTGGCCGAACCCCGGATCGCGGTCCCGCTCACCATGACCTCGTTCACCGAGGACATGGCCAAGCGCGGCATGAGGCCGGGGGGCCGGGTCCTGTCGTTCCGCACCGAGACCGCGGGGGCGCGGAACGGCAGGAGGCTGGCTCTGTCCCCCGCCGAAGAGGTATTTACCATTCGCAGGCTCCGGCTGGCCGACGGGACCACGATGGCCATCGAGACCCTCTGCCTGCCGCGGTCGCTGATGCCCGGCCTGCGGCGGCACGACCTGGAGGGGCGGTCGTTCTACGACCTGCTGCGGGGCGAGGGCATCGTGATCGCCTCGGGCACCGAGACGATCGAGCCGACCGTCACCACCGCGGAGGAGGCCGCGGAGCTGGACGTGCCGGTGCACACGCCGGCCTTCCTGTTCGAGCGCATCACCAGGGACGAGAACGGACGTCCCCTCGAATACGTCAGGTCCGTCTACCGCGGCGACCGGTACCGCCTGGAACTCGACCTGCGACCACCGACCCACTGAACATCCCGCCCCCGGCGCACGCCGCCGGGGAGCACGGCAGTCCGCGCTGACGGGGGCGACAGCGCACGACCCACCCCCCGGAGAAGTGAGGCGACTTCACCATGGACGTCATCAAGGACATCCTCACCTTCCTGGCCGACAACGTGTTCGGACAGGTGCCCATCCTCATCGGGCTGATCACGCTCATCGGGCTGCTCCTGCAGCGCAAGCGGTTCGAGGACGTCTTCGCCGGCGCGCTGCGCGCCACCATCGGCGTGGTCATCCTGTTCATCGGCGTGGAGGTGTTCACCGGCGGGCTGACCAGCTTCCAGACGGTCCTCGCCAGCGCGATGGGGACGACGCCGCCGAAGGCCGACAACACCCTCGCCGACTTCCTCACCGACCAGGGCGGGACGATCGCGCTGGTCATCACGGTGGCGTTCCTCGTCCACGTGCTGGTCGTGCGGCTCTTCCCGGCGGCCCGGTACCTGTACCTGACCGGGCACCTCATGTTCTGGATCAGCACGGTGACCGTGGCGTCGCTGGTGACGATCGCGCCCGGCGCCGACCAGCTCACGCTGGTGCTGTGCGGGGCCGGGTTCGTCGCCGCGTACTGGACGCTCCAGCCGCTGTGGATGCGGCCGCTGATGCGCCGCGTCATGCCGGACGACAAGTTCGGGTTCGCGCACACCAGCTCGCTCGCCTGCCTGATCACCGGCTACGCCGCGCGCCCGCTGGGCAGCCGCGAGAAGCACGACACCGAGAAGCTGAAGCTGCCGCGCCAGCTGTCGTTCTTCAAGGACGTCAACGTCAGCACCGCGCTGATCATCTCGGTGATCATGCTGGTGGCGGTCGCGTTCGCCGACGGCGGCGTGGTGAACGGGGCCGCGGCCGAGATGGACGAGAAGCTGTCCCCGTGGGTGTGGGCGCTGCTGGTCGGCCTCCGGTTCGCCGGCGGCATCGCGATCCTGCTGTTCGGCGTGCGGATGTTCCTCGCCGAGATCGTCCCCGCGTTCAAGGGGTTCAGCGACAAGGTCATCCCCGGCACCCGCCCCGCGCTGGACGCGCCGACCGTCTTCCCCGTCGCGCCCACCGCCGTCATGGTCGGGTTCGTGGCCTCCACCGCGGTGTTCCTGGTCTGCCTCGGCGTGTTCGCCGGCGCGGGCTGGTTCACCCTGGCCCCGCCCATGATCATGCTGTTCTTCGTGGGCGGCGCGGCCGGGCTGTTCGGCAACGTGGTCTCCGGCTGGCGCGGCGCCGCCCTCGGCGGCGTGATCACCGGCCTGATCCTCGCGATCGGCCAGGCCCTCACCTGGGGCCTGTACGAGAAGACCGCGCCCGAGCTGGCGACCCTCGCCGACCCGGACTGGTACGCGATCGCCTGGCTGATGGAGGCGGTCGACCCCGTCATCGGCGACCGGTCGATCTGGCTGGTGCCCGCCGTCGCGCTCGCCGCCACGGTCGTGACCCTGCTGCTGCTCGGCCGCGCCGAGCGGCGCAGGGCGGTCGACGGCGGCGGGGACGCGGCGCCGGGGGACGGCGACACGGCCTCCGCGAAGGCCTGACCACGGTCACCCGCACGGGTGACCACGAGAGAGAAGGACCGAGATGGCACTGGACCGGCAACTGGAGATCCTCGCGGTCTGCGGCGTCGGCATGGGCACCAGCCTGATGCTGAAGATGACCGCCGAGGACGCGCTGCGCTCGCTCGGCGTGGAAGCCCGGGTGGAGAACACCGACCTGTCCACCGCGCGCGGGATGTCGCCCGACGTGGTGATCGGCCAGGGCATGCACACCAGCGAGGTCGCCGACCTCGCGCCCGTCGTGATCACCATCAGCGACTTCATGGACAAGGACGGCCTCGAAGCGCAGCTCAGGGAGCGGCTGACCGAGAAGGGCTGGCTTCCGTGAGTGTCGTGACCGCGACGGCCGGGGTCCGGGCGGGCGACTGGCGGGAGGCCGTCCGCAAGGCGGCCTCCGCGCTGGTCGACGCGGGCGCCGCCGGCGGCGGCTACCCGGACGCGTGTATCCGGGTCGTCGAGGAGAACGGCCCCTACATCGTGCTGACGAAGGGGCTTGCGCTGGTCCACGCCCGCCCGGAGGACGGCGGGCTCGCCGTCGGCGTCGGCGTGACCCGCCTGGCGGTCCCGGTCGAGTTCGGTCATCCCGACAACGACCCGGTGGACCTGCTGCTGGCGTTCTGCACTCCCGATCCGGACGCGCACGTCGGCACGCTGTCCGGCCTGGCGCGCGCGCTCTCCGGCGGCCTTGCCGACCGGCTCCGCGCGGCGTCCGGCGAAGACGACCTGGCACGAACCCTGAAGGAGGCCCTCCCTGATGCCTGACGCGGCATCCCCCCGGCGGCACGCCCCGGACCCCGGCGAACGGCCTCGGTTCCCTGAACGGGTGCGGAGCCTGCTGGACGACCTCGACACCGCCTCCGGCGAAGCGGTCGGCGGTACCGCCGCGCTGCTGCTGGAGTCGATCGAGGCGGACGGGATCGTGCACGTCGCCGGGGCGGGGCACTCCCTGGCGATGGTGTGCGAGACGTTCTACCGGGCCGGCGGCCTCGCGGCGGTCCGCCCGATCTGGGATCCCGGCGTGTTCCCCCTGGACGACGCCGTGCGCAGCACCCGTGTCGAGCGGCAGGACGGGGTGGGCCGCGCCGTGGCCGCCGGCGCCGCGCCCGCCCCGCCCGACGTGGCGGTGGTGTTCTCCACCAGCGGCCGCAACCCGTACCCGGTCGAGGTCGCCGAGGAGTGCGCGGCGCGCGGCGTCCCGGTCGTCGCGGTGACCTCGGCGCGGGCGTCGCGGCGCGCCCCGGCGCGGGCCGACACGACACTGGCCGACCACGCCGCGATCGTGCTGGACACCCGCGTCCCGCCCGGCGACGCGCTGCATCCCCCGGAGGCGCCGCGCACGGCGGCGGTCTCCACGATCCTCGCCGCGTACACGTGGGCGCGGGTACTGGCCGCCCTCGACGACCTCGCGTCGGAGCGCGGTGTGGAGCTCCCCCGCTGGACGAGCGCGAACGTCCCCGGCGGCGACGAGGTCAACGCCGCGCTCCTGGAGCGCTACCGGCACCGCGTGCCCGAACTCACGGGAGAGTAGGAACCGGGCCTCTTCCTGCGGCGTTTCTCATATGGGCCGACTCGTCCCCTATGAAATGATGCGGGCCCGAACGGAGCGGAGCGAGGAGCGAGATGACGACGAGACCGACCGAGGACGACCTTCGTGCCGTGTTCGAACGCGCGGACCTCGGCGGCGACGAGAGACTGGACCTGATGGAGTTCACGCTCGTCCTGGAGGAGCTCGGGCTCTCCTGGACGCGCTCGGAGACGCAGGACAGGTTCGAGAAGGCGGACGGCAACCTCGACGGGTTCATCTCCTACGGGGAGTTCCGCGCCATCCTGGAGTCCCAGGGCTGGGCCGAGGGCCCGCTGCCCGGCGCGCGAGCCTGACGGAGGCGCACATGGAACGGGCCCGCCGGCCGCGCCGGCGGGCCCGTTCCGTGTCCGGTGGCCGGGCTCAGACCTTGCGTCCGCGCAGCTCCCGGTACCTGCGGACGAGCGCCGCGGTGGACGCGTCGGGAGCCTCGCCCGAGGGCTCGGCGGAGGTGAGCGCGGGCACGAGGTCCATGGCCATGACCTTGCCGAGCTCGACGCCCCACTGGTCGAAGGAGTCGATGCCCCAGATCGTCCCCTCGACGAAGACGATGTGCTCGTAGAGCGCGACGAGGGCGCCGAGCGTCCTGGGCGTGAGCCTGGGCGCCAGGATCGTGCTGGTCGGCCGGTTGCCCGGCATGACCTTGTGCGGGACGATCTCCGCCGGCGTCCCCTCGGCGGCGATCTCCTCGGCGGTCTTGCCGAACGCGAGCGCCGAGGTCTGCGCGAGGAGGTTCGCGGTCAGCAGGTCGTGCATGCCCGGCTGCCCTTCCACCACGGGATCCTCGAACGGCTCGGCGAAGCCGATGAAGTCGGCCGGGACGAGCCGGGTGCCCTGGTGCAGGAGCTGGTAGAAGGCGTGCTGCCCGTTCGTGCCGGGCTCGCCCCAGAAGATCTCGCCGGTCTGGGCGACGACGGGCGCGCCGTCGGCCCGCACCGACTTGCCGTTGGACTCCATCGCGAGCTGCTGCAGGTAGGCCGGGAAGCGGGACAGGCGCTCGCTGTAGGGCAGGACGGCCCGGGTCTGGGCGCCGAAGAAGTCGGTGTACCAGACGCCGAGCAGCCCCATCACGACGGGCATGTTCGCCTCGAACGGCGCGGCGCGGAAGTGCTCGTCGATCTCGCGGAACCCGGCGAGCATCTCGCGGAACGCCTCGCCGCCGATCGCGACCATCAGCGACAGGCCGATGGCGCCGTCGAGGGAGTAGCGGCCGCCGACCCAGTCCCAGAACCCGAACATGTTGGCGGTGTCGATGCCGAACTCGGCGACGCGCTCGGCGTTCGTCGACACCGCGACGAAGTGGCGCGCGACGGCCGCGCCGTCGCCGAGCCGGTCCACGAGCCACTGCCGGGCGACCTTGGCGTTGGTGAGGGTCTCCAGCGTCCCGAACGTCTTGGAGCTGATGACGAACAGCGTCCGCTCCGGGTCGAGGCCGGCGAGCTTCCCGACGATGTCGGCCGGGTCGATGTTGGACACGAACCGGCAGGAGATCCCCGCGCCGATGCCGTCGGCCGGGGCCGGTCGGCCGGGGAGCGCCGCGTGGTCGCGGAGGGCCTCGTAGGCCATGGCGGGACCGAGGTCGGAGCCGCCGATGCCGATGTTGACGACGGTCGTGATGCGCTTGCCGGTGAACCCCGTCCACTCCCCCGAGCGGACGCGTCCGGCGAAGGCGGCCATCTTGTCCAGGACGGCGTGCACGTCGGCCGCGACGTCCTGCCCGTCCACGGTCAGCGGCTCGCCGGGCGGGAGCCGCAGCGCGGTGTGCAGGACGGCGCGGTCCTCGCTGACGTTGATGCGCTCCCCGGTGAACATCGCCTCGATGCGGTCGCGCAGGCCGGCCCGTTCGGCGAGCGCGGCCAGCAGCCGCATGGTCTCGTCGGTGACGCGGTGCTTGGAGTAGTCCAGGTGCAGATCCCCCGCCGTGACCGTCATGCGGCCGGCGCGCCCCGGATCCTCCGCGAAGAGCTCGCGCAGGTGCCGCCCGGCGATCTCCGCCTGATGCGCGGCCAGCGCGGACCACTCGGGCGACTCGGTGATATCAGCCATTGCCTCTCTCATCTCATTGCGGGGCGAGACGGGCGCCGATGTCCCCCGGGCGCCGCGCCGTCCCCCACCGGCGATCATAGGTCGGCCGCGCGTGACCGTATCAGTGCCGTCCCCGCCGGCGCGGCCGGACCGCGCCATCGGGGCGCGGGGGCCGCCCGCCGCCGGGGTTCCGGCCCGCCGGTAGGGTCGCGGCACGCCGCCACCCGCAGGAGGTTCCCCGATGAGCGAGGCCCCCATCGAGCTCACGCGGCTGTTCGACCTGACGCCGCTCGGCGAGGACTCCTTCGCCGCCGCCTCGCCCTCGTCGGGACGGCCGCGGCTGTTCGGCGGCCAGGTCGCGGGGCAGAGCCTGCGCGCCGCGTGCCTGACCTCCGGCGGGCGCCCGCCGCACTCCCTGCACGCCTACTTCATCCGCCCGGGGTCGCCGGACGAGCCGCTGACGTTCGAGGTGTCCCGCACCCGCGACGGCCGGTCGTTCTCCACCCGGCACGTCACGGCGAGCCAGGGCGGGAAGCCGATCCTGGAGCTGATCGCCTCGTTCCACGAACCGGAGGACGGGTTCGACTGGCAGCCCGCCCCTCCGTCCGGCACGCCGGGGCCGGACGGGCTGGAAAGGCTCGCGCTTCCGTCGTTCTTCCGCCACCCGGCCGGGTTCGACATCCGTGTGGTGAACCCGCCCGCCCGCGGCGAGTGGCCGCTGACCCATCCGTTCTGGATCCGGGCGGAGGGGCCGGTCGGCGACGACCCGGCGCTGCACGCGAGCCTGGTCGCCTACCTGTCGGACCTGGGGGTCGTCAGCAGCGCCCGCGCGCCCGGCTCACCGCGGAGGCTGGCCACGGCCGTCACGCTGGACCACGCGCTGTGGTTCCACCGGCGGCCGCGCGTCGACCAGTGGCTGCTCTTCTCCGTCGACCCGGTGGTCAACCACGGTTCCCGCGGCCTCGCGCGCGGAACGCTCCACACGGCCGACGGGACGCTGCTGGCCTCGATCGCCCAGGAGGCGCTGCTGCGTCCCGCGTCCTGACCGGCCGGGCGCGGCGGGCTCACGCCTCGGCGGCGGCCAGCGCGGGGACGGGCGCCCCGGCCGCCGCCGGCGCCGGTTCCGCCGCGGCGGCGCGCGCCCTGCGGACCCGGTCCAGCCCGTAGGCCGCGGAGGCGGTGGCGGTGAGGCAGAGGGCCCCGGCGAGCATCAGGGCCGTGCGGGCGCCCAGCGTGTCGCACAGCGCGCCCAGCGCGGGCCCGCCGACGGCACCGGACGCGGCGCCGACGATCCCCTGCGCGGAGATGACGCGGCCGCGCAGGTGGCCGGGGCTGTCGAGCTGCGTCCGGGTGCTGACGGTGGTGTCCAGGACGACCGCGGCCGCGCCGATCGGCAGGATCGCGGCGGCGAACAGCACCAGGGTCGGGGCGGCGCCGCTGAGCGTCTGCACGACCGCGCAGACCGCCGCGGCGGCCAGCAGGAGGCGCATCGGAAGGCGGCCGCGGGACGCCGCGAAGACGCCGCCGAGCACGGTGCCGACGGCGAGCACGACCGACAGCACGCCGTAGCCGGAGGCGCCGGCGCCCAGCGGGCCGTCGCTCATCGCGGCCATGGTGACCTGGTAGTTGCGGCCGAGGCTGCCGAGGACGAACGCGAGCCCGAACATGATCAGCAGGCGGGGGTCGCGCAGCACGTACCGGAGGCCGGCGACGACGCCCCGCTCCCCGGGCGCGGACGGGGGCAGCGGGAAGAACTCCCGCTTGCGCATGAACGCCAGCGCGGCCAGCACGGCGAGGAAGCTGGCGCCGTCGGCGAAGAAGACCGCGGGCACCCCGAGGAGCGGGATCGCCGCACCCGCGAGGCCCATCCCGAGGATGCGGGCCGCGGAGCTGAGCACGGAACCGAGCGCGAGGCCGTTGGACAGGTCGTCGGGGGCGACGACCTCGCCGCCGAACCGGCCGAGGGCAGGTGCGTTGAGCGCGGTCGTCACCCCGGTGGCCAGGGAGATCGCGTACAGCGCGCCGACTCCGGACGGTTCGCTCAGCGCCAGGAACGCCAGCAGCACCGACAGCGCCGCCTTGACGACCTGTCCCGCCGCCACCACCGCGCGGGTGGGCAGCCGGTCGGCGAGCACGCCTCCCCACGGGCCGAGCAGCACGGTCGGCAGGGTCTGTATGACCAGCCCGAGGCCCATGCTGGTGGCCGAGCCGGTGATGGACAGGATGAGCCAGTTCAGCGCGAGGACCTGCATCCACGTCCCGGTGATCGAGACGAAGTCCGCGACGGCCCACAGCCGGTAGTTGCGATGGCGCAGCGATCGCAGCATCACAGGAAGCGCCAACGTCTTCCTCCCCAAAGTTCGCGTCAAACCGCATTAAACGCAGCACCCGTTTGGCACGTTCCAAACCAGAGAGGCATATGAGACATATCACGTTTGACCTGGGCAAACGCGTGTGGCCTGCAAGGCGGCCGATCACCCCGTGCCACCGGGGCCGGGCTCTTCCTCGGCCGCCCTGCCGGCCGCGCACCCCGGCACGGACCGGCGCGCGTTTTCCACGGGGCCTCACGGGCACCCATCCCGGCATGACGACGATCGCCACGACCAATCCCACGACGGGAGAGGTCGAGAAGACCTTCGACGCGCTGACCGACGAGGAGGTCGACCGGCGCGTCGCCCGCGCGGCGGAGACGTTCGCCTCCTACCGCGACACGAGCCTCGCGCAGCGCGCGGAGTGGATGCGCGCGGCGGCGGACATCCTCGACCGGGAGGACCGCGGCATCGCCGCGATGCTCACGACGGAGATGGGCAAGACGCTGAAGGCCGCCGTGGCGGAGGTGCGGAAATGCGCGAAGGCGTGCCGGTTCTACGCCGGCCACGCGGAGGAGTTCCTCGCCGACCGCCGCCCGGCCGACGCGGAGGACGTGGGCGCGCGGGACGCCTACGTGCGGTACCTCCCGCTCGGGCCGGTGCTGGCGGTCATGCCGTGGAACTTCCCGCTCTGGCAGGTGATCAGGTTCGCGGCGCCCGGCCTGATGGCGGGCAACGTGGGGCTGCTGAAGCACTCCTCCAACGTCCCGCAGACCGCGCTGTTCCTGGAGGACCTGTTCCGCCGCGCGGGGTTCCCCGGCGGCGCGTTCCAGACGCTGCTCATGGGCTCGTCCAAGGTGGAGCGGGTGCTGCGCGACCCGCGGGTGAAGGCCGCGACGCTCACCGGCAGCGAGCCGGCGGGGCGGTCGGTCGCCTCGATCGCCGGCGACGAGGTGAAGCCGACCGTCCTGGAGCTCGGCGGCAGCGACCCGTTCGTCGTGATGCCGTCCGCCGACATCGGGGCGGCCGCGCGGACGGCCGCCGAGTCGCGGTGCCTCAACAACGGGCAGAGCTGCATCTCGGCCAAGCGCTTCATCGTCCACGACGACTGCGCCGAGGAGTTCGAGCGGCTGTTCGTCGCGAGCATGCGCGCGCAGAAGGTCGGCGACCCGATGCAGGACTCCACCGACGTCGGGCCCCTCGTCAGCGAGGAGGGGCGCGCCGAGGTCGAGGAGCTGGTCGCCGACGCGGTCGGCAAGGGCGCGGCGGTGCTGTGCGGCGGCGAGCGGCCGCCGGGCCCCGGCTGGTTCTACCCGCCGACGGTGGTCTCCGGTGTGACGCCCGGGATGCGCATGTACCACGAGGAGGTCTTCGGGCCGGTCGCCTCGCTGTTCCGCGCCGGCGGGATGGACGAGGCGATCGAGGTCGCCAACGCGACGGGCTTCGGGCTCGGCTCCAACGCCTGGACGCGCGACGACGGCGAGCGGGAGCGGTTCGTCCGCGAGCTGGACGCCGGGCAGGTCTTCGTCAACGGCAAGACGACGTCCTACCCCGAGCTGCCCTTCGGCGGCACGAAGCGCTCCGGCTACGGCCGCGAGCTGTCGGCGGAGGGCATGCACGCCTTCTGCAACGCCAAGACGGTGTGGGTCGGCTGACCCGCGCCCCGGCCGGCCCGGCCGGGGCGCCGCCCGGTCAGTCCTGCTTGGGCCGCTTGGCCACCAGCGTCAGCACGTCGTACTTGGCGACCGACGCGCCTTCCTGGTTCGTGACGTCGGTGTCCCAGCGGACCTCGCCGTACCCGGCGCCCTCGCGCGGCGAGATCTGCTTCGCGGTGAGCGTGACCGTCAGCTCGTCGCCGGGCTTGACCGGAGTGAGGAACCGCAGGTTCTCCAGTCCGTAGTTCGCCAGGACGGGCCCGGGGGCGGGTTCCACGAACAGGCCCGCGGCGAACGACACGACGAGGTAGCCGTGCGCGACCCGGCCGCCGAAGAACGGGTTGGCCTTGGCGGCCTCCTCGTCCATGTGGGCGTAGAAGACGTCGCCGGTGAACTCGGCGAAGTGCTCCACGTCGGCGAGCGTGACCAGGCGGGGGCCGCCGACCGCGGTGTCGCCGACGCGCAGGTCCTCCAGGTGCTTGCGGAACGGGTGCTCGCCGGTGACCGTCCGGTCGGTGCCGGGGACCCAGCGCCCGGTGATCGAGGTGAGCATCGCGGGCCCGGCCTGGACGGCGGTGCGCCGCATGTGGTGCACGACCCCGCGGATCCCGCCCATCTCCTCGCCGCCGCCGGCGCGTCCGGGGCCGCCGTGGACGAGCGCGGGCAGCGGCGAGCCGTGCCCCGTCGACTCCCCGGCGTCCTCGGAGTTCAGCACGAGCAGCCGCCCGTGCCACGGCGCGGCGCCGAGGACCACGTGCCGGGCGAACCCAGCGTCGCCGGTCACGACCGACCCGGCGAGGCTGCCGCGGCCGCGCACCGCGAGCTCGACGGCGTGGTCGGCGCCGTCGTAGGGGAGCAGGGTGCTGACCGGCCCGAACGCCTCGACCTCGTGCGGTTCGGCGCGGGCGGTGTCGTCCGCGCGCAGCAGGATGGGCGACATGAACGCGCCGCGCTCGGCGTCCGCGCCGCGGACGTCCACGCGTGCGGGGTCGCCGAAGACGAGGCTCCCCGCGTCCAGGAGCGCCTTCAGCGAGCGCCGCACCTCCTCCCGCTGGCCGAGCCCCGCGAGGGCGCCCATCCGCACGTCCGGGTCGGCCGGGTTCCCGACCGTGACCTCCGACAGCCGGTCGCGGACCGCCTCGGCGACGTCGTCGATGAGCGCGGCGGGGACCAGCGCGCGGCGGATCGCGGTGCACTTCTGTCCCGCCTTGACGGTCATCTCCGTGACGAGCTGCGTGACGTACAGGTCGAACTCCGGCGTGCCGGGCACGGCGTCCGGGCCGAGGATCGAGCAGTTCAGCGAGTCGGCCTCGGCGTTGAACCGGACCGCGTTCCCCACGATCCCGGGGTGGGTGCGCAGCAGCCGGGCGGTGGACGCCGACCCGGTGAACCCGACGACGTCCTGCTCGGTGAGGTGGTCGAGCAGGTCACCGGGATCCCCGCAGACCATCTGGACGGTGCCCTCCGGCAGGACGCCGGACTCGACGATCAGCTCGACGAGCCGTGCCGTCAGGTAGGCGGTCTGGCTCGCGGGCTTGATCAGACTGGGCACGCCGGCGAGGAACGCAGGCGCGAGCTTCTCCAGCGGCCCCCACACGGGGAAGTTGAAGGCGTTGATCTGCACCGCGACACCGTGCGAAGGGGTGCACAGGTGCTGCCCGACGAACGTCCCGCCCCTGCCGAGCGGCTCGACGTCCCCTTCGATCAGCACCGTGTCGTTCGGCAGTTCGCGCTTGCCCTTGCTCGCGTACCCGAACAGGACCCCGATGCCGCCGTCGACGTCGAACTTCGCGTCGCCCAGGGTCGCGCCCGTCCGCGCCGACAGGGCGTACAGCTCCTCGCGATGCTCCCGCAGGTGCGAGGCGAGCGCCTTCAGCAGCGCGGCGCGCTGGTGGAACGTCAGCTCCCTGAGCACCGGGCCGCCGGCCGCCCGCCCGTACCGCAGGGCGGCGCCCATGTCGATGCCCGCCGAGGAGATCCGGGCGACCTCCTCCCCCGTGACGGCGTCGCGCAGCGGCGCCCCCTCGTCCTCCGGAGCACGCCAAGAACCCGACACATAACTGCGCAGCACCACTGGGACCTCCTTGTCCGTTTTCTCTGAGTCTTCCTGCCACCCGCGAGCGTGGTTCACGCCTCGCAGACATGACAGCCGGGATGCGGTCCGTTTGTGTACTCGTATCCGGAATAAGGCATTCTGCTGCGATCGGAAGCAGAGAGACAGATCTTGTGGATCTGTCTCTCCGATGCCTACGCTGCCGGTCATGGTCACGCGCACCCGGATCTCCGCCGAACTGAACGGGCTGCGGGCCGCCGTCCGCGCCGGGATGGTCGGCCCGATGCCGCCCAGGGCCCTCGCCGCGACGGCGCGGGCGCTGCGGGGGTACGGGCCGCTCGGCGCCGCGACCGCGCTGCCCGCGCACCGCTTCCCCGGCCGCACCGGCCTGGTCGACGAGCGCGGGAGCCTCACGTTCGGCGAGCTGGACCGGCGCTGCAACGCGCTCGCCAACGCCCTGCTGTCCCGCGGCATCGGCGTCGGCGACACCGTGGGGATCCTGTGCCGCAACCACCGCGGCCTCCTTGAGGCGATGTCGGGGGCGGCGAAGACGGGCGCGTCCGTCCTGTTCCTCAACACCGACTTCGCGGCGCCCCAGCTCCGCGACGCCGTGGAACGCGAAGGCGTCACCGCGGTGATACACGACGAGGAGTTCGGCGCCGTCGCGCACGGCCTCGAACAGCCGTGCTTCACCGACTCCGACCTGGACGTCCTCATCGGCGCGGCGGACGGCGCGCCGCCGCCCGCGCCGTCCCGCCCCGGCTCGATGGTGATCCTCACCAGCGGCACGTCCGGGCGGCCGAAGGGGGCGCCGCGGTCGCAGTCCCGGTCGATGGCGCTTCCCGGCGGCATCCTGTCGAAGGTGCCGCTGCGGGGCGGGGAGGCCATGTTCGTCGGCCCGCCGCTGTTCCACGGCCTCGGGCTGACCTCCGCCGTCCTCGCCCTGGGGCTCGGGTCGACGCTCGTCCTGCGCCGCCGCTTCGACGCCGCGAAGGTCCTGGACGACCTGGAGGCGCACGGCTGCACGTCGCTCATCGCCGTCCCGGTGATGCTCAGCCGCCTTCTGGCCGTCCCCGGCCTGGAGACGCGCGACCTGTCCCGGCTCGACGTGGTCATGACGGGCGGCGCGCGGCTGGACGCCGGCCTGGGCGGCCGCGCGCTGGCGGCGTTCGGGCCGTCCCTCTACAACTTCTACGGCTCCACCGAGGCGTCCTGCATCACGATCGCCACCCCGGAGGACCTGGCCGCCGCGCCCGGCTGCGTCGGCCGCCCGCCCACCGGGACCACCGTCGCGATCCTCGGCGGCGACGACCGGCCCGTGCCGCCGGGCACGACCGGGCGGATCTTCGTCGACACCCCCGCCCGGTTCGGCGGTTACACAGGCGGGGGCGGCAAGGAGGAGGTCGGCGGGCTGATGGCGGTCGGCGACCTCGGCCACCTGGACGCCGGCGGCCGGCTGCACGTCGACGGCCGCGCCGACGACATGATCGTGTCCGGCGGCGAGAACGTCCATCCGGGCGAGGTCGAGGACCTCCTCGCCGCCCATCCCGGCATCGAGGAGGCCGCCGTCACCGGCGTCCCCGACGAGGAGTTCGGGCAGCGGCTGCGCGCCCACGTGGTGGCCCGCGGCCTCACCGAGGACGACGTCAAGGGCCACGTCGCCGCGAACCTCGCCCGGCACAAGGTGCCCCGGGACGTGGTCTTCCTGGAGGCGCTCCCCCGCAACCCGGCCGGCAAGGTCGTCAAGCACGCCCTCCCGGACGCCGCGGAGCCGCCTCCGGGGCGACGTCCCGATCAGGAATAGGGCCTGACGTCCCACGCGTTCTGGCGGACCTCCAGATGATCGGACCGGCGCAGTTCGTCCAGGAGGCCCCGCCAGTCGTCCGGCCACCCCGCGACCGGGCCCATCTGCCGCACCAGGGCGGCGGCCAGGAGGTGCGACGCCATGTCGCCCCGGCCGGCGAGCAGCCGCACGGCGGGCACCAGCCGCGCGGCCCCGCCCTCCCTGCGGACACCGTACCCGCCGACCGCGTGGAACAGCCGTCTCTCGGAGAGGGTCACGGTCAGGGCCGGGCGGTCGCGGAGCAGGTCCGCCAGCGCGGCCAGCTCGTCCGCCACCCGCTCGGCCGTGGCACCGTCATCGGTCAGGTGGGCCGAACCGAGTGCGACGTCCGCCGCCTGGGCCACATAGAGCGGATGACCTGCGAGAATCCGGATCGCACGGCGAGCCAGCGGCGCGTTGGGGTGCCCGGCGGGCAGGTTGCCGATCGTCTGCGCGATGGCCGTGGCCCGTACCCGTGCCCGGTCGCCGAGGTCCGCGTTCACCAGGGCGGAGAGCACGTCGAGCGCCTCCTCACCCGCCGAACCCGCCCGCACGAGGGCGTGCAGGACCGGAAGCTCGTCGTCCCCGGCCGGGTCGCCCGGATCCGCGACAGCGGCGAAGACCTCCGCGAACCCTTCCTCGTACCAGGACACCCATGCGCCGAACGCCTTGGACGTCCGGAACCGCACGCCCGGGCCGTCCGCGGCCGAGACCAGCCGCCGGACGAGCGCGGCGTAGGCGGGGCGGTGCGCGGGCGCGTACTCCGAGGGCTTCGCCTGGCAGAGCGTGCGCAGCATCAGCTCCGAGGCGTAGGGGCCCGCGGCGTCGCCGAGGGCGGCGACCGCGCGGGGGTCCTCGGGCATACGGCGCAGTGCCGCCGCGACCGCGACCCGGACGTCCCGGTGCAGGCCGGGGTCGTTCCAGGCGCGCAGCAGGACGTCCGCCGCGCCCGGGACGCGCAGCCGTTCGAGGAGCCGCGCGGACTCCTTGCGGGCGGTCACCTTCCCGGCCGGGCCGGTCAGCGCCTCCGCCAGGACGGGCCCGAGCCTGGACGGCGGCACGAGCGCGCCGCACGGCCCCAGGGCCGCGACCGCGACGGCCGATCGCGGGCCCCGCGCGTGGACGAGGAGCACCGCGAGGGCTTCGGCCGGACGGTCGGTGAACGCCATCGCGTCCAGCGCCGCCTCGGCCAGGACGGGCTCGTCCTCCCGCTCGGCCCACGGCACGAGGTCCCCGAGACCGCCGGGGAGCAGGCCGAGCCCGTACAGGGCGCCGATCCTGGCGTCGGCGGGCCTGCGCTCGTCCCGGGCGGCGGAGGCCAGCTCCGCCCTCACGCGGTCGGCCTGGGGCGGTGTCCAGCGGCCCGGGTCCTCCGGCCGGACCTCCGGGACCCATTCCGCGGTCTCGAACCGGCCCGCCCCGCCGCCGTCCAGGGCGGGCGCGAGAAGGTCGGTGCGGCGGCCTGCCACGACGCGCCAGACCACGGGCAGGACGATCGCGGAGGGGTCGGCTTCCAGCAGCTCCGCGGCGCGCTCCTCGCGCCGTGCCGGATCCGCCAGCCACAGCGCCGCCGCCTCGCGGGCGGCCGGCTCCGGCGCGCCGCCGATCGCCGCGCGCAGGCCGTCCTGCAGCTCCGCGAGCGCGAACGCCCGCCGCCCGAGCGAGCGGGCCAGGGCGATGACGTTCGCGTGGTCCCGCAGGTGCGGTCGCAGGACGTCCACGAGGCCGCGCTCCCCGCCGCGCGGCAGCACCAGGTCGAGCCGGTGGCCGTCGAACGCCTCCGGCCCGTGCCGCGCCGCCAGCCCGGCGTAGACGTCGAGGGCCCAGCGGGTGAGCGCGGGCGGTCCCGCGTGGCGGAGCATCCGGTCCGCCAGGTCGCGCAGCGCCCGCCGGGTGGCCGGGGACGAGTCGCGCGCCGCCACCGCCGGGCCGGCGATCGCGGCGAGGGGCGCGGCGAACGCGCCGTCCAGCAGCCGGAGCGGAACGGACGCCAGCGCTTCGATGAGCGCCTTCCTCATCGGGTCCCGCTCGTTCCGCGCCCGGCCGGCGAGTTCGGTGACCACGCTCAGCAGGAGCGCGGGGTCACCGGTCCGGGCGGTGAGCCCGATGAGCAGCGTGCGGGCGAGGCCGCGCCGGCGCGGGTCGCCGCCGAACGCCGCGTCCCGGACGGGCCCGGCCGCCTCCTCGTAGGGAAGGTGGGCGGTGAGTTTCAGCGGGATCTCCGGATCGTCCAGCCGGGACCGCGCGGAATGCCACACCGAGCCGTGCCACTCCAGCATCCGCCGGGCCTCGGCCGCCGCCAGGCCCGGCGGCAGGAGGCCGAGCAGCGGGAGGTTGCGCACCCCCGCGACAGGCCCGCCGTAGCGCTCCTGGGCGAGGCCGAACACCTCCGCGCGCCGGCCCGGCGGAACGTGGGCGAGCACCTCCTTGAGCCAGTACGGGTCGTCCGGGAGGAACTCGCGGAGCCGCGGCGCGGGGAGGCGGCTCAGGTGGGCGAAGTCCCCCCAGGCGGGGCGGCCCCTCCGGCGTCTCATCCGCCTCGTCACCCGCGCGGCGCGGACCGGGTCCACCCTGTACAGGGCCGGGCCGAGCGTGCGCGGGAGGTACGTGGCGTACCTGGGGGCGCCGTCGCGTTCCAGCAGCTCCAGCAGTCCTGCGGGGTCCCGCCGCGCCAGGACCAGGAGACCGGGCCGGCACCGCTGCCACCAGGACCAGACCCGCGCGTGCTCGTGGGCGTGGGCGAGGAACGCGCCGGGGTGCCGCTCGGCGAGGGCGCGCCAGGCGGTGACGGCATGGGCCAGGCCGGGCAGCAGCCGCGCGACGGTCTCGCCCGTGCAAGCGGGCAGCAGCGCGGCGGCCTCCCGGTCGCCCCGGCGGGCCCGCACGTCCGGGAGGAGCCGGTCGGCGAGGCCGGAGCGGCGGGCGTGGCGGAGCGTCCGGTAGAACGCGCGGCGCAGGTCCGCGGGGGCGTCGTCCAGGACCGCCGCCGCGGCGTGGTCGGAGACGGGCAGGGTCCGGACGGCCCGGAGCGCCGCGCGCCGCAGCACCATGTCGGGCCCGGCGAGCACCCCCTCGATGTACGGGAGGTCGCGCGCCGCCATGGCCATGTGCAGGGCGATGCGGCGCTCGTACCGCCCGCGAGCGGACAGTCCGGCGAGAAGGTCGCGGAGCTCGGCGGTCCCGGCGAGGTCCCGGGCGCGCAGGGCCAGTTCCCGCATGCGCCGCGGGGAGGGCAGGGTTTCGAGGGCCGGTTCCCGGACCGGCTCGGCGGGGCTCAACGGCCCGGGCGGAGACCGCCCTTCCTGGAGATCATGGACCCGATGATGACGGACCGCCTGCGCGCTCCGCAAGGCCGCGGCGCTGGAATACTCGTGGCCATGACCTATGTGGCGGACAGTGACCGGTACGAGCGGATCCCCTATCGGCGGTGCGGGCGCAGCGGGCTGCTGCTCCCGGCGATCTCGCTCGGCCTCTGGCACAACTTCGGCGACGACCGTCCCCTGGACGTGCAGCGGGCCATCCTGCGGCGCGCGTTCGACCTCGGCGTCACGCACTTCGATCTGGCGAACAACTACGGGCCGCCGTACGGCTCCGCGGAGACCAACTTCGGCCGGATCATGCGGGAGGACCTCGCGCCGTACCGGGATGAAATGATCATCTCGACGAAGGCCGGCTACGACATGTGGCCGGGCCCGTACGGCGACCGGGGGTCGCGCAAGTACCTGCTGGCCAGCCTCGACCAGTCGCTGAGCCGAATGGGCCTGGACTACGTCGACATCTTCTACAGCCACCGCTTCGACCCCGAGACGCCGCTGGAGGAGACGATGGGGGCGCTGGACCGCGCCGTCCGGTCCGGGAAGGCCCTGTACGCGGGGATCTCCTCCTACTCCCCCGAGCGCACCGCGGAGGCCGCGGCGATCCTGCGGGAGATGGGGACGCCGCTGCTGATCCACCAGCCGTCCTACTCGATGCTCAACCGGTGGATCGAGGGCGGCCTCCTCGACACGCTCGGGCGGGAGGGCGCCGGCTGCATCGCGTTCTCGCCGCTGGCGCAGGGCATGCTGACCGACAAGTACCTCGGCGGCGTCCCGGAGGGCTCCCGGGCCGGCAAGGGCACCTCCTTCTCGGCGAGCCTGCTCACCGAGGAGAACGTCCGGCACGTCCGGGCGCTGAACGAGATCGCCAAGGGGCGCGGGCAGTCGCTGGCCCAGCTCGCTCTGGCGTGGTCGCTGCGGGACGACCGGGTCACCTCCGCGCTGATCGGCGCGAGCAGCGTCGCGCAGCTGGAGGAGAACCTCGCCGCCCTGGACCGGCTGGACTTCACTGCGGACGAGCTCGCCGCGATCGACCGGGACGCCGTCGAGGCGGGGATCAACATCTGGGCGGCCTCCAGCGCGGGCTGACCGCGGGCGTGTGCATCGACCGGACGGGACGGGGCACGGGCAGCGCATGGAAGAGATGATGCTGCGCAGCGTCGCGTTCGACGATCACACGCTCATGCCGTCGGAGTACTCGCACGACAGCGGGGACCTCTCGCCGCCGCTGGAGTGGTCGCAGGCCCCCGAAGAGGTGGTGGAGCTCGCGCTGGCCTGCGAGGACCCGGACGCTCCGGCGGGCACCTTCACGCACTGGCTGCTCGCCGGCATCGACCCCGCCGAGACGGGGATGGAGACCGGCGAGCAGCCGACCGGCGCGGTGGCCGGGCGCAACGACTTCGGCACCGAGGGGTACGGCGGCCCGAAGCCCCCGGCGGGCGACGACCCGCACCGGTACTTCTTCCGGCTCTACGGACTGTCGGAGCCGTCCGGGCTGGGTCCCGGCTTCACGGCCGAGGACCTGCGGGACGCGCTCACGGACAAGATCGTGGCGTCCGGGACGCTCGTCGGGACGTTCGCGAGGTGACCCCATGACCTCATCCGACCGGGACGGGCGCGACCGGGACGGGCGCGACCAGGACGGGCCGGGCGGGACCGCGCCCGAGTGGAGCGATCCCGAGTGGCGCGGCCCCGGCTCGCGCGGCCGCTACCGGGACCGGCAGCCGAGCGGGCGCGAGCCGCTGACCGCACGCAGCCCGCTTCGGCTGCGGGCGGTCCTGTCGGCGACCGCCCTGATCGGGACGGCGGCGGCCGCGGTGCTGTTCGCCCTGACCGCGCAGCGCGAGGGCGACGGCGCCCTGTGGGGGGTCGCGGCGGTGTGCGCGGCCGTCGCCGTCATCGCCGCGATCGACCTGGTCGTCATCGCCCGGCGCCGCACCCGGGGGTAGTCGCGGACCCCTCAGTAGCGGGTCAGCCGTGCGCGGGCCGCCTCCACGGCGGGCGGGACGGGTCGGCGTGCGCG
>NZ_SMKH01000004.1 GCF_004348515.1 Actinomadura sp. KC345
GGCAGGTACTTCGCCTGCGCCCGCTCCACCTCGGCGAACCCGATCAGGTCGACGAAGTCGTGGTGCGGCAGCGCGTCGGCGCTGACCCGCGCCGGCGGCTCGCCGGACTCCAGCCGCCGCAGCGTCTCCCGCATGGCGCCGGTCGCCGAGAGCAGGATCTGGGTGGGCAGCAGCGCGAGCCGGACGCCGACCTCGCGCAGCACCTCGGGCGTGAAGTCGCGCTCGACCCAGGTGGACGCGGTGAGGGTGGCCATCAGCGGGACGCCGGCCCGCTCGCCGCACTCCGCCCACTCCTCCGGAGAGGCGAAGGTCTTGGTGACCGGCATGATCATCTCGGCGCCGGCGGCGGTGTAGGCCTCCGCGCGCTCCAGCGCCTCCCGGCCGGTGGTGTCGGTGCGGGCGATCACGACGAGGCGCTCGCCGACCGCGTCCCGCACCGCCCGGATCTTCCCCGCGGCCTCTTCGGTACTGATCACCGGGACCGGGTCGCCGACGCAGATGGGGCAGCGCTTGGGGGACTCCTGGTCCTCCATGAACACCGCGGCCGCGCCCGCGTCGGCGAAACGGCGGGCGGTGCGGGCGGCGTTGACGGCGTTGCCGTAGCCGGTGTCGATGTCGGCGATCACCGGGAGATCGCTCGCCTCGGTGATCCGGCGGACCGCGTCGAGGTTCTCCGACATCGTGTACAGCTCCGCGTCCGGCAGGCCGAGCGACGCGGAGATCGCGAAGCCCGACGCGCACAGGGCCGGGAAGCCGGCCTGCTCGGCCAGCCGCGCGGTCAGCCCGTCCCAGACTCCGGGGGCGAACACCACGTCGCCGGCCATCAGTTCACGCAGACGCGTCGCCGTCATCGAGAACACCTTTCCGGATTGCGGAATAGATTCCGCGTTCACCGTAGATTTGAGTCGTTCGACTGTCAATGGGTTCACATCGGCGAATCATTCTGACAGAGTTGCTGGTCAACAGGTTGCCGGCCTGGATGCCACCGAACCGGAGGCGAGCTCAGCGGTGTTCCACATTCCGGAACATCTTTCAAAGCAGGAGGGTTGACCCATGGACCGCGCCGCCGACCCGGCTGTCGATCCCGCCGTCGATCCGGTCGTCGACGTGCTCTGCGTCGGAGGCGGCCTCGGCGGCCTCGCCGCGGCCGTGCGGGCGCACGACCTCGGCGCCGACGTCCTGGTCGCCGAACGGTCCGGCATGGTCGGCGGCGTCGCCGCCTACAGCGGCGGCTTCGTCTGGGTCGGCGCCGACGACGACGGCGGCGGTCAGGCGGGCGACTCGCTGAGCGCGACCGAGAGCTACCTCGACCACGTGCAGGGCGAGGGCCGTCCGGTCGACCGGGAGGCCCGCCGCGCCTACCTCCGCCGCGCGGTGGAGGCGACCCGCTACTACGGCGAGGCGGGGATCCCCTTCGAGGTGATCCGCGGCTGCCCCGACCTCTACCACCCGGCGCCCGGCTCGACCGAGGAGGGACGGCTGCTGGAATGCGTCGTCCCAGGCGAGTCCCTCGGAGCCTGGCGGGACCGGCTCCGCCCCAGCCCGTACTACGAGACGGGCGTGTCCCGGAACGACCTGTACGCGCACGCGCTCGACCGCGGGAAACTGGAGCGGCTCCGCGAGGAGGGCGCGGAACGCGACCTCCTCACCCACGGCTCCGGCCTCTCGGGAGCCTTCGTCCGGGCGGCGCTGACCGAGCGCGGCGTCCCCTGCCTGCTCGACCACCGCGCCGTCGACCTGGTGATGGACGGCGACGCCGTCGCCGGCGCCGTCCTCGAGGGGCCGGACGGCCGCGTCACCGTCCAGGCCCGGCGCGGGGTCGTCATCGCGGCGGGCGGCTACGGCGGCGCGGCGGACGCGGCCGAGCTGGAGGACGTCCCCGCGCTCGTGGAGTCGGCCCCGCCCGTGGTGGACGGCGACGGCCTGCTCCTGGCGCAGCGGGCGGGCGCGGCCACCGTGCGCGGTGCGGACCCGTTCTTCAGCGTCGGATTCCGCTTTCCCGGCGAGGTCCACCCGGGCGGAGACGTCCCCCTGCACCGGCCGCTGCTGGAGCACCTCGGCCTGCCGCACTCGATGATCGTGAACCGCGACGGGGAGCGCTTCGGCGACGAGAGCTACTACGGGGCGCTGATCGGTGCGCTGCGCCGCTACGACGGGCGCCGCAAACGCTGGGCCAACCACCCCTGCTGGTTCGTCGCCGACGACGAGTTCCGCCGCCGTTACCGGCTCGGCCCCTACGGCCCCGGTGATCCCTGGCCGGACGAGGTCATCCGGGGCGGCTCCCCGCGGGAACTCGCCGAGGCCGCCGGCATCGACCCGGGCGGACTCCGCTCGACCCTGGACCGGTTCAACGAGCACGCGGCGCGCGGCGAGGACGTCGACTTCGGCCGCGGCACCCTGCCGTTCATCCGCCGGGCCTACGGCGACCCGGACCACGCGCCCAACCCGAACCTGGGGCCGCTCACCACTCCGCCGTACTACGCTCTCCCCCTGTCGATCGTCGGATTCGGCATGGGCACGCTCGGGCTGTGGATCGACGGCGACGGGCGGGTGCTGCGCCGCGACGGCGTCGCGGTGGCGGGGCTGTACGCCACCGGCAACGCCGCCGCCACCAAGGAGCTCCGGGGCTACGTCACCGGTCTCGCCAACGCGCGCAACTACACCTACGCCTACGCCGCCGCGTCCCACGCCGTCGCGAGCGCCGGATAGGATCCGGAACATGTACCGGATTACGAAACACGGCGTTTCCGCTAGGGGCCCGAGGTGATGAACCCCGACGACCAGGAGGACATCGACCCCAAGAACCTCGTGGGCTCGGTCCTCAAGGCATGCCAGCTCATGGAGTGCTTCACCAGGGAGAACCCGTCCCTCACCCTGACCGATCTGACGTCGGCCACGGGGATGAACAAGACCACCGTCCACCGCCTGGCCGCGACGCTGATCCGGGCGGGGTGGCTGGCCCGGGGGGACGGCGCCACCTACCGGCTCACCATGCGGCCGTTCCGGGTGGGCGCGGTCGCCCTCGCGGACCTCAGCCTCCGCAACGAGGCCGAGCCGTTCCTGCGCCATCTCGCCGACCGGTTCGGCGACACCGCCTACCTCATGATCCCCGGCCTGGAGGGCGCCATCTGCGTCGACCTCAGGCAGGGCAACAACCCGGTCAGCGTCAACACGGTGGGAGTCGGGACGGTCCTGCCCTACCACACCGCGGCCGGACCGGTCGTCCTGCTGGCCTACTCCGACGAGCTGCGCGAACGGTGGCTCGGCCGCGACCTCGACCCGTACACCTCCCACACCCTCACCGACATCCGGGAGATAGGCGAGCGCCTCGACGGCGTGGTCCGCGACGGCTACGCGATCAGCGAGGAAGACTACCTCTACGGCGTCGGCGCCGTCGCCGCACCCGTCCGGGACGCCCAGGACGACGTCGTCGCCACGCTGAGCCTCGGCGGCGTCAACGCCGGATTCCGCGGCCGCCGCCTCCTGGAGATCATCGAGGAGGTCACCTCCGCCGCACGCGGACTGTCGACCCGCCTGGGCCACTGAACCCGCGACCGACCCCGAGCCCCATCCTTGAGGAACCCATCACCAGGAGGAGACATATGGACGTCAAGTACACCGCGGTGGCCACCGCCAACGGGCGCGACGGCCGCGCGGTCAGCTCCGACGGCCGCATCGACCTGCCGCTCGCCCCGCCGCGGGAGATGGGCGGCAGCGGCGACGGCACCAACCCCGAGCAGCTCTTCGCCGCCGGCTACGCGGCCTGCTTCGCGAGCGCCCTCGGCGGCGTGGCCCGCAGGAGCGGCCAGGACGTCCGCGACGTCTCGGTGACCGCCGAGGTCGGCATCGGCAAGAACACCGGCAAGGAGGGCTTCGGACTCACCGTCGTCCTGCGGGTCGAACTGCCCGACGACCTGGAGAACGGCCGCGACCTGGTGGAACGCGCCCACCAGGTCTGCCCGTACTCCAACGCCACCCGCGGCAACATCCCCGTGGAGCTCGTGCTCGAATGAGAGCGTGACGCGGTTGGGCCGCTCCTAGCGCGATGTGCGGCGCGCTCGCGCCGCGGCCGCCCGGCCGGCCCTGCGGCCGAAGAACGAGCCCTCGCCGAGCTGGGTCCCCGAGCAGTAGCCGGCGCCGTCCTGGGCGATGTTGGACGCGCAGGCTCCGGCCGCGTAGAGCCCGGGGACGACGGACCCGTCGGCGCGCCGCACCTCGCCCTCGACCGTGGTGGCCATGCCGCCGAGCGTGAAGCCGGCGTAGAGGGCGGTGCCGAGGCTCAGGTCGTAGACGCCCCAGGGGCCCTCGGTCTGCGGGGCCAGCCAGTCGGGGTGCTTGTGGAAGTCGGGGTCCTCACCGCGCGCGGCGTGCTCGTTGTAGCGCGCCATCGTCGGGGCGAGCGAGCCGCGGGGCAGCTTGAGGCCCGCCTCCATCTCCTCGATCGTCTCGTAACCGTCCTTCAGCGGCACGAGCGGCATCCGCTGCTCCCCCATGTGGGCGCTGTCGGCGATCAGGTACGCCGTCGCGCCCGGCTGCCGGAGGACGAAGTACGACGTGCGCGCGTGGTAGCCGTCCTCGGCCACGAACCGCTCGCCGCGGTCGTTGACGATCAGGCCCTTCACCAGCGACGACGGCGGGTAGAACGGCGCGGTGATGAAGGGCTCGCCCATATGCTCCAGCGCGGCGCCGGCCGACTGGCCCAGCCGGATTCCGAGCCCGTCGTCGTAGCTGCCGCCGAGCGTGAACAGCTTCCCGCCGAGGGCGGGCGTGTAGGCGGCGACCATGTCCGCGTTCATCACGAACCCGCCGGCGGCGATCACCACCCCGGCGGCGCCGACGACGCCGGTCCGGTCGAATCGCCGCCACGCGACGCCGGCGACCGTCCCGTCCTCGGCGGCCACCAGATTGGTCGCGCCCGTCTCGTAGCGGACCTCGACCCCGGCCTCCTCGATCCGGTCCCGCAGCAGGTCCATCACCACCTTGGTGCCTTCCGTGTCGCCGGGCACGGGCACCTTGTGCCCCCTCGGCGCGGGCCGGACCTCGTCACGGAACGGCCACACCTTCTCGTTCCCGGTGAACATCAGGCCCTCGGTGCCGGGCTGGATCACCGCCTTGCCGGGGAAGTAGGACCGCTCGAACTCGAACCCCAGCGCCTCCAGCCACTGGAACTGCTCGACCGAGCCCTCGCAGTACGCCCGGATCTTCTCCTCGTCGGGGTCCTTGGTGCTCGCCATCAGGTAGCGCACCATCGCCTCGACCGTGTCGTCGTGGCCGGTGGCCACCTGGACCGCGGTTCCCCCGCCGAGGTAGAAGTGGCCGCCCGACATGCTCGACGTCCCGCCGTGGACGGCGGCGCGCTCCAGGAGCAGCACCCGGGCCCCCGACCGCGCGGCCTCCAGCGCGGCACAGCCTCCGGCGATCCCGAAGCCCACCACGACCACGTCGAACCGCTCGGCGCCTCCGGCGAGGTCCGAAGCCGGTATCACCTCGGGGACGGCGAGTCCCGGGGCGGAGTGTGCGTCCATCGATCCTTGCCTCAATGCCGTGAGCGGTCAGCTCTTGTGCGGAATCTGGCTGACGGTGCCCCCGTCGATGACGAACTCGGATCCGGTGGCGAAGGACGACTCGTCGCCGGCGAGGAACACCACGAAGGAGGCGACGTCCTCGGGCTGCCCGGGGCGTCCGAGCGGGATCGGGACCATGTCGTCCGGGATGCCTTCGGTGATCGGGGTGCGGATCAGGCCGGGGTGCAGCGAGTTGACCCGGATACCGTGCGGGGCGAGTTCGACGGCGACCGACTTGGTCAGGCCGCGCAGGCCCCATTTCGAGGCCACGTAGCCGTGCGCCCAGGAGGTGCCGCGAAGGCCCTCGATGGACGAGTTGTTGATGATCGCGCCGCCTCCGGCCTCGATCAGCGCGTCGGTGGCCGCGCGGATGCCGAGGAACGGGCCGGTGAGGTTGACGTCGATGATCCGCTGCCACTTCTCCAGCGTGAACCGGTTGATGGACGCGCCGTTGGCGATCCCCGCGTTGTTGAAGAGCACGTTCAGGGAGCCGAACTCGGCGACGGTGGTCTGGACGGCGGCCGTCCAGTCCTCGGCGCGCGTCACGTCGAGGTGCACGTAGCGGCCCGCGTCGCCCAGCTCGTCCGCGACGGCCTCGCCGGCGTCGTCGAGGATGTCGCCGATCACGACCTTGGCGCCCTCGGCGGCCAGCGCACGCGCACTGGCCGCTCCGATGCCGCGCGCTCCCCCGCTGATCAGCGCGACCTTCCCGTCCACACGTCCCATCGCCGGTGTCCTCTCAGTCGGCCAGTGCCGGTCGGCCGGCCAGTGCCCGCGCGAACACGCCGCGGGCGGTGTTGAACGGCAGGTCGAGCGGCGTCCGGAGCCCCGGCGGCGCCGCGACGACGTCGGGGATCGCGTTGACGATGCGCCCGGCCCCGGCCGCGATCGCCGCGTAGTTGTGGTCCCCCTTGGCGCTGCTCGGGCAGACGTCCACCCGGTAGGACGGCTCCCCGACGATCTCGACCCGGTAGGAGCCGCCGTCCTGCGCCGGGCGGGGCCAGTCGGGACGCAGGTCATCGCGCAGCCGGGTCGTGTGGTCGATGACGAGGACGTCCTCGCCGCCCACCACACCGCGGATCTGGAACCGCATGGCCGCCACTCCCCCGGCGGGGACGTGCCCGGCCGCCACGTCGAACGCCTCCGGCGCGGGCTCCTGCTCGAACCACTCGGTGATCTCGTCGAGCTCGAACCCGAAGCCCCGGGCCAGCATCCGGAGGCTGACGCCCCAGGACGCCGCCAGGATCCCCGGCTTGAACATCGTCGGCAGGTCCCCCACCGGCCGGCCGAACCCCATGAAGCCGAACACGACCTCGCTGCCGTCGTAGGTCGCGTAATCCGCGATCTCCGAGCAGCGCACCTGCTCCACCCGCTGGCATGTGCTCGCGATCGCGAAGGGCAGCAGGTCGTTGACCCACCCGGGGTCCACGCCGGTGGCGAAGAGGCTCACCCCGCCCTCCCGGCAGGCGTCCTCGACCGGCTCGATCATGCGGTCCGGCAGCACGCCCCACGGGTACATCAGCGGCACCGGCGAGGAGGCGACGACGTTGCTGCCCGAGGCGAGAACCTTCCGGACGTCGTCGAGCGCCTCGAACAACCGGGTCTCGGCGAGCGCGCAGTAGACCGTGCACTCCGGCCGCGCGGCCAGCGCCGCGTCCAGATCATCGGTGGCCGCCACACCCGTCGCCACGCCGAGCCCGGCGAGCTCACCGGCGTCCCGCCCGACCTTCTCGGGGCTCGACACGACCAGCCCCACCAGCTCGAACCGAGGATCCTCGATCAACTGCGCCAAGGCGATGCGCCCGACGTTCCCGGTCGCGACATGAAGGACGCGGATGGCCATGGTGCTCCTCGGGGGTGCTCCTCAGAGGGGACGACGCCGGTCACGCAGGTCATCCGGGCGAGGCCGGCGACCCGGCCGGTCACCCACGCGGAGCGCGACTGGTCAGCTGACTGGACACTTGTCCACCTTATTGGGCGCGCCGGGCGCCCCGCAATAGCCGCGTCCAAATTTCCCGAGCGGCCAGGCGTCGGACCGCCGGGCGACGGCGGCGTCTCAGAAATTGTCGCGATACCGTCTCAAAATTGACTCACAATCACCGGGATCCGGCGCGTTCGCCCAGGTGGCGGTAGACCGTGGCGCGGGAGACGCCCAGCCGTTCGGCGATCTCGGCGACGCCGTGGACGCCCTCCGCGTACATGCGCCGGGCGAGTTCTGCCTTCTCCTCGCTCATCACGCTGGGCCGGCCGGCCCGCCGCCTGGCGGGCGGAGGGATGCGCGGGCCCAGGTCCGCCTCCTCCCGCGTGACCAGTCCGGCCGTGGTGGGCTCGTCGAGCAGGGCCCACACCCCGGCCAGGATCTCCGCGCGCAGCCGGGCGACCGGCACGTCGCGGCAGAGGAAGACCGGGTCGCCGAGCATCGCGAAGATCTGCACCGCGCGGATCCGGACGCTGATGTCCGGAGACGGGCCGGCGAAAGCGCCGTGGATCCGCTCCATCAGGGAGATGAGACGCCGGAACGTACCGTCCTGCGCCAGCATCGTCAGGTCCTGTATGAGCACGTAAAGGACCTTGCGGTTGCGGATGTAGACGTCGAGCGTGCCCTCGATCAGCTCGCGCCGGAACCGCACCAGGTCGTCGGCGGGCCGCGCGCGGGCGAGCACGTCCTCCAGGTCCTCCGACAGCGGCTCGCACAGCGTCGCCAGCAGGACGGCCTTGGACGGGAAGTGGTAGAAGACGGTGGCCTTGGTGATGTCCAGCCGGTCGGCGATCTCCCGCATCGAGCTGCCCTGGTAGCCGCGTTCGGAGAACAGGTCCAGCGCGGTCTCCAGGATCCGCCCCCGCGTGTCCGGCGACTTCTTGTCGTTCACCGTTTCAACGTAACCGGATTGGCCGGGCGCGTGGGCGACCGTCTACCATCGGTAACTGACCGGCGGTCAGGACAGCGACGTCCACGGGCGGGACGGCCGGTCACGACAGAGAGAGGACCCCATCGCGCATGTCCGACGCGATCCGTGTAAGCGAACTGACCAAGAGCTTCGGCGACGTGCGGGCGCTCGACAAGCTGGATCTCACCGTCCGCACGGGCGAGGTCCACGGCTTCCTGGGCCCGAACGGCGCGGGGAAGTCGACCACCATCCGGGTGCTGCTGGGCCTGCTGCGCCGCGACTCCGGCGAGGTGAGCATGCTCGGCGGCGACCCGTGGCGGGACGCGGTCGAACTGCACCGCCGGCTGGCCTACGTCCCGGGCGACGTCAACCTGTGGGGCAACCTGTCCGGCGGGGAGGCGATCGACCTGTTCGGCTCCCTGCGCGGCGGGCTCGACCACGCCCGCCGCGACGAGCTCGTCCGGCGCTTCCAGCTCGACCCGACCAAGAAGTGCCGCACCTACTCCAAGGGCAACCGGCAGAAGGTGGCGCTGGTGGCGGCGTTCTCGTCCGACGTGGAGCTGTACATCCTGGACGAGCCCACGTCCGGTCTGGACCCGCTGATGGAGTCGGTGTTCCAGGAGTGCGTGGCCGAGGTGAAGGGGCGCGGCCACACCGTGCTGCTCTCCAGCCACATCCTCGCCGAGGTGGAGAAGCTGTGCGACGGCGTGTCCATCATCCGCGACGGTCGCACGGTCGAGTCCGGCACGCTGGCCGAGCTGCGCCACCTGACCCGGACGACGGTGTCCGTGCTGACCGCGCTGCCGCTCACCGAGCTGGACCGCTTCGAAGGCGTGCACGACCTGCGCGTCGAGGACGGCGACGGGACCAGGGCGACCTTCGAGGTGGAGACCGGCGCGCTGGCGGACGTCCACCGGTATCTCGCCGAGCACGGCGTGTGGGACCTCACCAGCCATCCGCCCACGCTCGAAGAGCTGTTCATGCGGCACTACGACGACCAGGACCCGGCCACGGTGGAGAGCGTCCGATGACGACGTTCACCGGCACCCTCCGCCTGGCGCGCCTGGCGCTGCGCCGCGACCGTGTGCAGACGCCGCTGTGGCTGCTCGGCCTGTCCGCCGTCACGGGAGCGGTGGCCTCCAGCATCTCCGGCCTCTACCAGACCGAGGAGGAGCAGGCCGCCTACGCCCGCTCGAACGCCTCCAGCGCGGTCTCCCGGGTCTTCAACGGCGTCGTCCCGGAACCGGGCCAGGGCGGCATCATCGTCGCCGAGACCTTCTCCCTCCTCGCCATCCTCACCGGGCTGATGAGCATCCTGATGGTGGTGCGGCACACCCGGCAGAACGAGGAGACCGGACGGGCCGAGATGATCGGCTCGATGATCGTCGGACGGCACGCGGTGCTGACGGCCGCGCTGCTGGTCACGCTCGGCGCCAACGCGCTGCTGGCGGTGCTGACGGCCGCCGTGCTGGCCGCCGGCGGGCTGCCCGCCGCCGGCTCGCTGCTCCTGGGCGCCGCGATCGGCGCGACCGGCGCCGCCTTCGCGGGCGTCGCCGCCGTGACCGCGCAGGTCACCGAGAGCGCGCGGACCGCCAACGGCATCGCCGCGGCCGTCCTCGGGCTGGCCTTCCTGCTGCGCGGCGCCGGCGACGGCCTCGCGTCGGCCGAGCCCGGCGGCCTGCGGGTGACCAGCCTGTGGCCGTCCTGGCTCTCACCGCTCGGCTGGGCGCAGCGCACCGAGCCGTACGCCGCCGACCGGCTCTGGCCGCTCCTCCTGCACGCCGCGCTGGTGGCGGCGCTGGCCGTGACCGCGTACCGGCTCACCGACCACCGCGACGTGGGCACCGGGATGCTGCCGGTGAGCCGCGGCCCGGCCACCGCCCCGCGCGGTCTGCTCAGCCCGCTGGGGCTGGCCTGGCGGCTGCAGCGCGGCGTCCTGTACGGCTGGGCGGCCGGGATGCTGGTGGTGGGCGGGATGCTGGGCGCGGTCGGCGACCAGGCCGAGGAACTGCTGGGCACCAGCGACGACCTGACCGAGGTGATCGGCCGGCTCGGCGGATCGGGCGACCTGGTGGACGCCTACTTCGCCGCGATGGCGAGCCTCACCGGCGTGGTCGTCGCCGGATACACCGTCCAGGCGCTGCTGCGCATGCGGGCCGAGGAGACCGGCCCGCTGGAGGGAGTGCTGGCCACGGCGGTGAGCCGGCCGCGCTGGATGGCCGCGCACGTCGCGTGCGCGATGCTCGGCACCGCCGCCGTGCTCGCCGTGAACGGCCTGGCCTGCGGCCTGGCGTTCGCGGCCGCGGCCGGCTCCCTCGACAGGGTGCCCGCGCTGCTCGGGGCGTCCATGGTGCAGCTGCCCGCGACGCTGGCGCTGGCCGGGTTCGTCGTCGCGGCGATCGGACTGCTCCCGAAGTGGTCGGTGGCGATCTCCTGGACGGCGCTGGCCGGGTGCCTGCTCATCGGGCAGGTCGGCCCGATCCTGGAGCTCCCGCAGTGGGCCTCGAACCTGTCGCCGTTCACCCACACGCCGGCGCTGCCGTCGTCCGACCTGACCCTGCTGCCGCTGGCCGCGCTGGCCGCGGGCGCCGCCGCCCTGACCGCCGCCGGCCTGGCCTCCTTCCGCCGCCGGGACCTGACGTTCTGACCCGCGCACCGGCCCCCGCGGTCCGACGGAAGCGGGGGCCGGTCGCCACCGGTGAGCCGGGCTCTGGAACTCTCGCGGGCCAGGTCGAGGCGCTACCTCGCGGGCACCGCGCTGCTGCCGGTGTTCACCGGCATCCGGCCGCCACGCGGAAGGCGTGACACCGCGCGGGGGCGAAACCTCACGGGGACGGTGATCTGGATCTTGTCGAACCGGGAGTCTCATGGGAAAATTTAGTCAATCGATTGACTCAGGAGGTCCGGTGACAGGACGAGGACCGTTGACAGGACCGGGAAAATGAGGCGGAGCCGGAAGGCCGCGCTGGCGGTGCTCGCGGCCGGGGTGCTCGTGGCGACGAGCGTCCCGGCGGCCGCGGACGCGCCCGCGGCCCGGCAGACCACGGCATGGCGGAACGGAGCGCTTCAGGTCGACACGGCCGGAGTCGTGTCCAGGTCGGACTTCGTGCTGAAGAGCCCGGCGTGGCAGGCGTACCAGAGCATGCCGGTCGGGAACGGGACCCTGGGCGCGGCCATGTGGGCGGAGAACGGGTTCATGGCGCAGTTCAACCGCGCCGACACCTTCCCCGACCTGAAGTCGGCCGGGCAGCTGACCGTCCCCGGGCTCCGTCCGCTGATGCAGGCGTCCGACTACCGGGGACGGCTGCGGCTGTACGAGGGCGACCTGGCCCAGGAGGGGGGCGGGATGTCCGCGCGCGGCTACGTGCGGGCCGGCCGCGACCAGTTCGTCCTGGAGGTGACCGGCGCCGACCCGGACCGGGTGCAGACCGCCGACCTGCGGCTGTGGGAGGGACGGTCGCCGACGGCCCACGCGCGCGGCGGCGTCGCGGCGCTGGCCGAGACGTTCGAGGACGAGGAGTCGGGCAGCCTCACCGGCGCCGTCGCGGCGCTGACCGCCGACGGACGCGACGTCACCGCGAAGGTGGTCGACGACAGGACGGTGCGGCTGAGCTTCAAGCCGCGGCGCGACGGCCGCTTCCGCATCGTCACCGGCGTCCCGGCCTACACCGGCGGCGACCTCGGCAGGGCCGCTGCGAAGGCGCTCCGGGACGCCTTCGGCGGCGACCGCGAGCACCGGGCCTGGTGGCACCGGTTCTGGGACGGCGCGGCGCCCATGCGGATCACCTCGCGCGACGGCGTCGGCGAGTACATGGAGCACCTGCGCGCGCAGCAGCTCTACATGACGGCCGCGACGATGCGCTCGGCGGTGCCGAGCAGCCACGGCGGCGTGATCAACATGTTCTCGCCGTGGCGGGACGAGGTGCACTGGTCGGCCGACCACTGGTGGCACTTCAACCTGCGTCAGCCCGTCTACACCAACTTCGGCGCGGACACCGAGGAGTTCAACGAGCCGTACTTCCGGCTGTACCTCGACCGGCTGGAGGAGATGCGGGAGTGGACGCGGGCGCACTGGAAGGGCTCCGAGGGCGTCTGCGTGGCCGAGTTCCTGCGGTACGACGGCACGGCGGAGGCGTGCGACAGCGAGCGACCGCCGGACTGGCTGAACCGCATCGTCACGACCGGCCCGGAGGTCGTCCACAATCTGTGGCTCCAGTACCGCTACACCGGGGACCGCAGCATCCTGAACAGGGCGTACCCGCTGATGCGGGACGTGGCGCGCTTCTACCTGTCGATCCTTGAGGAGGGCGACGACGGGAAGCTGCATCTCCACAACGTGAACGCCATGGAGACCCAGTGGGACGCCACCGACCCCGCCCCCGACCTCGCCGCCATGCGGGTGATCTTCCCGATGATCGCGAAGCAGGCGGACCGGCGGGGCGACCGGGGTCTGGCGCGTGAGCTGCGCGCCGCCCTGGCGAAGATCCCGGACTTCCGCACCGTCACCCGCAACGGCGAGCGGGTGATCGCCTGGTCCGCCACGGATGAGGAGGCGCGCAACACGCAGAACCCCGACACCGAGCCGCTGTTCCCCTGGGGCCTCTACGGCCGGGACTCCGGACTCATGCAGGCGACGTTCCGCAACCGGGTGTTCGTGAACACGCGGGAGTGGGCGGAGGACGCGCTGCTCGCCGCCCGGCTCGGGCTGGGCGGGGAGATGCGGAGCCTGCTCGTCAAGGGCACCGGGGACTTCCAGATCTTCCCGAACGGGTTCGGTTCGCACAGCATCGGCGACGACCCGGCGGAGATGACGAACTACTACAACGGCTGGAACGCCGTGGTCGGGTCGTCGCTGCAGGAGTCGCTCGTCCAGTCGTACGAGGGCGTCGTCCGGATCGCGTCCGCGTGGCCGGAGGGCTGGAACGCCGCCGGGTCCGTGCAGGTCGAGGGCGGCCACCGGGTCAGCACCGAGGTGCGCGACGGCGAGCCGAACCTCGTCGGGATCGAGGCCGGGAGCGACGGCGCGCTCAAGGTCGCCAACCCCTGGCCGGGTCAGCGGATCCGGGTCGTCGACGGCGAGACCGGGCGGGGCCGGCCGGTCGCCGGGCCGACCGGCGGCGCGGTGATCGGGTTCCAGGTCCGGGAGGGACGCTCCTACGTGCTCGAACGGGCCGACCGCCCCTACCCGTCATTCCGGTTCCAGGGCGTCGACGGAAAGCCGGGGACCGACGTCCGGCGGCTCGGCGAGCGCGCTCTCGGCGTCGAATGACCGCGCCGTAGACGCGGAAGAGGCCGCGGTGCCCGGACCGGGCACCGCGGCCTTGTTCTGCGGGGCCGTTCTGCGGGTTCGCTTCTTCCGGTCCGGCCCGGCGTCTCCGGCTTCTAGCCGGGCCTGGCGGTGGATTGCCTGACGACCAGCTCGATCGGCTCGCGCACGATCTCCTCGACGGGATGGTCGGCCGGTACCGACAGCAGCAGCCTGGTCGCGCGGGCGCCGAGTGCGCGCAGCGGCATCCGCACCGTGGTCAGCGGCGGGATGAGGTGCTCGGCCAGCGGCAGGTCGTGCACCGCGATCACCGACATCTCCCCCGGCACCGTGATGCCGCGGGCGCGCAGAGCGCTGAGCACCCCGATCGCGGAGGTGACGTTGGCGACGAAGAGCGCGGTCGGCGGCTCGGGGTCGTCGAGGAGGCGGCGTGCGGCCTGCGCGCCGCCCTCGGGTCCGTAGCTGCCCTGGACGACGAGCCGCGGATCCTCCTCGACGCCGACCCGGCGCAGCGCGGTCGCGTAGCCGTCGCGGCGGCGGTGCGCGGTGTCGGCCCCTGCAGGCCCGCCGACGTGGGCGATGCGGCGATGACCGAGGTCGAGCAGGTGGTCGACGGCCATCCGGGCTCCGAGGACGTCGTCGAGGATGACGTGCCGTCCCGCCTCGGGGCCGCGGCGGTTGACGAACAGCCACGGTAGGCCGCGGTCGGCCAGCGTGGCCTGCTCCTCGTCGGCGATCGTCCCCCCGGCCAGCAGCAGCCCGTCGACGCGGCCCTGGCCGAGCAGGTCGAGGTAGCTCTGCGCGCCGCCGCCTCCGGCGGTGGACGAACCGACCATCAGGGCGCAGCCGCGCTCCGCGGCCGCGGTCTCCGCACCGGTGATGATCTCGGCGTAGACCGGGTTGGCGAAGTCGGGGATGAACAGCCCGATGGTCCCGGCCCGCGCCGTGCGCAGGCTGCGCGCCGCCACGTTCGGCCGGTAGTCGAGCTCCTTGAGCGCCGCCGTCACCCGGGCCCGCGTCTCGGGGCGGATGTTCAGCAGCGGATCGTCGTTGACGACGCGCGACACGACGGCCTTGTCAACGCCCGCCCTGCGCGCGACGTCGGCGAGCGTCACCCGGCGGGTGCGCGGACGACCTCCCCCGGTCGACTGGGTCACAATGCCTGCGCCTCACCGCTGTTGATGGATTCGTACAGAGCCTCGACAAGTCCCAACGTACCGAGATTCTCACGCGCCGCGGTGGGAGACGGCTCGTCCTCGGCGATCCAGCGGAGCAGCCCGGCCATGGGGCCGGCGAAGGCGCCGGGTATCCAGCGCTCGGTCACGGGGTAGGCGGTCCATCCGTCGGTGGGCGCCGCGGAGCTGGACACCTCCAGGGTGTCGGGACGGCCGTGCGGGTAGTCGTACAGCAGCCCGAGCGTGCCGCGTATCGCCCCCTCGTCGCCGTCGATCCGGAACTCGGCGCGGGGGTCGCCGGTGCGGTTCTCGTGGTTGACGTGCAGGATCGCCCGCGCGCCGCCCTCGAACAGCAGGGTGCTCATCGTGCGGGACTCGCCCGCCTCCTTCTGCCCCGGGGTGCGGGACGCGGCGCAGAAGACGCGGACCGGGTCGCCCAGGATGCTGCGGACCGCGTCGAGGTAGTGGATCGAGTGGTACATGATCTCGAGCCGCTCGGAGCGGACGAGCCATGACCAGCCGCTCCAGTCGGTGTCGACGTCGACGGTGAACGACATCGCGGTGGGCGTCCCGATCCAGCCGGCGCGGACCATGGCGCGGGCCGCGGCGATCCCCTCGTCCCAGCGGAGCTGCTGGTTGACCGCCAGCCGCCGGTCCCGCTCCTCCGCGAGCCCGGCGAGCCGCCGGGCCTCGGCGAGATCGGGGGCGAGCGGCTTCTGGCACAGCACGTGCTTGCCCGCCTCCAGCGCGGCGCGGGCGATCCCCGGCTGCGCGTGCGGGACGACGGCGACGTCGACCACCTCGACGTCCTCGTCCTTGAGCAGGTCGTCGAGGGAGTCGTAGACGCGGGGGACGCCGTGCCGGGCGGCGACCTCCTCCGCACGGCCCCGGTCGAGGTCATAGATACCGCGGACGGGCAGGTCGTGCGAGCGGTAGGCGGGCAGGTGCGCGACGTCGACGATCGCGCCCGCACCGGCGACGGCGATCGGCCGGCGGTGGCCGGCCGGCACCGAGATCCGGGTCTCGTCGGCGATCGGGACGAACAGGTCGAGCATGGGGCGGCTCCAGTCAGACGGGGTCGGGGATGCGGTAGAAGTCGGCGGCGGTCCCGCCGAGGAGACGGGCCCGGTCCCCCGGGGGGATCGCCAGGTCGTCGAGAAGCTTCACGGTCTCGTCCCACACCTTGCGGTAACCGCCGGCGAGGACGGATATGGGCCAGTCCCCGCCGAACATCAGCCGCCCGGCGCCGAACAGCTCCAGCGCGTGTTCGACGTAGGGGCGCAGGACGGCGGCCGTCCAGGTCTCCGGGTCGGCGGCCGTGTTCAGGCCCGACACCTTGGCGTACACGTTCGGGTGGCGGGCGGCGCGAGCGAGGAGGCCGGCCCACGGCTCGCGGCCGCGTCCGGCGATCGGCGGCTTGGCGAGGTGGTCGATCACCAGCCGCAGCTCCGGATGCCGTTCGGCGAGGAGCGGGACGTGCTCCAGGTGGCGGGGCAGGACGGCGACCACGTCGAAGGCCAGCTCCCGCTCGGCCAGCGCGTCCAGGCCCTCCCGCACCTCGGGCCGCAGCAGCCAGTCCGGGTCCGGCTCGTCGTGGATGAGGTGCCGGACGCCGACGTAGCGGGGGTCCCGCCGGTAGCGGTCGAGCGCCGCCGCGGCCTCGTCGGGGCGGGTGAGCGGCACCCAGCCGACGACCGCCCGGACACGCGGCCAGCGGTCGGCGACCTCCAGCATGTAGTCGGTGTCGGCGTAGGAGTCGGCGGCCTGGACGAGCACCGTCCCCTCGACGCCGCAGGCGTCCATGTCGGGCTGCAGGTCGCCTTCCTCGAACGTCCGGTGGATGGGGCCCTGGTCGGGCGTCAGCCACGGGTAGGCGACCCGGTCGAGATTCCAGAAGTGCTGGTGGGCGTCGATGATCACGGATGGTCCTCTCCGGGGACGGGCGCCTGCTCACGCAGGGTCCACACCTTCGCCAGCGCGCCCGTCCGCTCGTCCCGCCCCGGCTCGAAGCGGTCGACGAACGCGGCCATGTGCTCCTGCCACGCCCGGTCGGCGGGGTCGCCGGCGAGGATCTCCCCGGCCCGCGCGAGGTCGTCCGCGTCGACCAGGTGGAACAGGTGGCGTCCGCTGCGCCAGATCGTCCAGTCCCGTATCCCCGCCCGGCGCAGCGCGGCGAGGAGGTCGTCCGGGACGGCGGCGTGCTCGCGCTCGTAGTCGTCTCCGCGCCCCTCGCGCAGGACGCTGTGCAGCGCGACCCGCGTGGGCGGCCTCCCGGTCGGCGGCGGCGCGCGGTGCGGCGGCGGCTGGACGAGTTCGAGCGTGATGTCGTCGGGGTCCAGGAAGTAGCAGGCCGCGCCGCCGGTGTTGGCGCCCTCGGTGATGCGGTTGGGCGGCGAGACGAACCGGACGCCGAGGGCGGTGAGCCGGTCGTGCTCGGCGTCGATGTCGTCGACCGCGAACGCCAGGTGGGCGGCGCCGGGATGGTGGCGGGCGGAGTCCTGGCGCTCACCGCGCGGGACCACGTACTCCACCAGCTCCAGATCGTGGGTGCTGACGTGCGCCTCCCGCCCCGGGACCGCGAGTTGCGCCACGCGAAGGCGCGCGTCGGGGTAGCCGACGAGCGACCGCGTGTAGGCGTTGTCCTGCTCTTGGACGTGCACGAGTTCCATGCCCAGGACGTCGCGGTAGAACGCGACCGACCGGTCGAGGTCGGAGACGTGGAAGCTGAAGTGCCAGACCGCGCCGAGCACCGTCTCACCCGTCCTTCCGGTCGGCCGCGCCTCCGTGCGCGGAGGCCGCCAGTTTCTCAGGCGGGGGCGGCGGATCGGGCTCGGCTTCGTCCGGGGCGGCCGGCTCGGCCTCCCTGATCCGCCGGGTCCGGCCGCGCCGGAGCGAGATCGTGTACACCCCGGCGGCGACGATCAGGACGATACCCTCGACCAGGCCCTGCCAGTTCGCGCCGAGGTTGAGGATGTTGAACCCGTTGCGCAGAGTGATCAGGATGAGCGCGCCGACCAGCGACTTGCCGACGCTGCCGAGCCCGCCGAACAGCGACGTGCCGCCGAGGATCGCGGCGGCCAGCGCGGTGAGCTCGAAGCCGGTCAGGGCGCTGGGGTTGATCGAGCCGAGCCGCGCGGCGTACAGGACCCCGACCAGCGACGCGACCGTCCCGTTGAGGACGAACGCCACGACCTTGTAGCGGTCGACCGCGATGCCCGACAGCCGGGCCGCCTCGGGGTTGCCGCCGCTGGCGTACAGCCGCCTGCCGATCGTGGTGTAGCGCAGCACCCAGGCCGCCACGGCGGCCAGCGCCAGCAGGTACAGGGTGCGCTGGGTGATCTCGATCGTGAAGATCGCGACCGGGGAGGCGGCGACCAGCCCCGCCCCCGCCAGGAGCGGCACCAGTATCCGCGCGGGCCGCCACCGCCGGGCCCGGAAGGCCCGCCAGCCGCCGACCGCGAGGACGGCCAGGCCCGCGAGCAGGTAGAGGTTCGGGGTGATCCACGAGCCGCCGTCGATGGCGCGCAGCCCGTCGCGGACCGCGCCGTCGGATGCGCTGACGGTACGGCCGTCGGTGACGATGAGGACGATCCCGCGCACCGCCGTCATGGTCCCCAGCGTGACGATGAACGCGTTGATGCCGAAGTACTGCACCACCACGCCGTTGAAGAGCCCGATGAGGGCGCCGGTGGCGAGCGCGGCGAAGAGCGCGGGCCAGAATCCGATCGTGCCGGCGAGGCTCAGGCAGACCGAGGCGCCCAGCGCGGCGACGGCGCCGACCGACAGGTCGAAGTTGCCGCTGATCAACACGAGCGTGGTGGTGATCGCCATGAGGCCGATCAGCGTCGTCTGGTCGAGGATGTTCGCAACGTTCGTCGGTCCCAGGTAGAACACCCTGCCCTGCGCCTGCGCGGCGAAGGTCAGGACGAGGACCAGCAGGACGAGGGCGTACAGGACGCCGGCGTTGCCGAGCCGCAACGCCGGCGGCAGCCGCCGCCCGGATGTGGCTTCAGTGCTCACGGGGCACCTCTTCTTCTTCGTTCGGGCCGGCCGGCGGCGCCGGCCGCCGCGCCCGCAGGCCATGGGCCAGCATGAGCAGTTCCTCCTCGGTGGTCTGCACCGCGCTCCGCTCGGCGACGATCCGCCCGCCCCGGACGACCAGCAGCCGGGTGGCGACCGACAGCAGCTCCTCGAACTCGCTGCACACGAGGACGACCGCCTTGCCCTGAGCCGCGAACCGGCGGACCAGCCGCAGCAGGTCGGCCTTCGCGCCGACGTCCACGCCCGCGGTGGGCTCGTCGAGCAGCCACACGCGGGTGTCGGCGTACATCCACTTGGCGAACACCACCTTCTGGGCGTTGCCGCCGGACAGCTCGCCCGGTAGGGCGTCGACGCCGGCGGTCACGATGCCGAGGTCGGCGACCGCCTGGGCCGCCCGGGCGCGCTCGTCGCCGGTGCGCGGGACCAGCCGCCCGCGGGACAGCCGGGCGATGTCGGGGAGGGAGATGTTCTGCCAGAGCGGCAGACCGCCGTGCAGCCCCTGGCCGGCGCGGTCCTCCGGGACGTAGGCGACGCCCGCGGCGACGGCGGCCTTCGCCGAGTCCCCCACCTCGGTACCGCCGACGGCGACGGTGCCGGAGGCGGACGGGTCGTCGCGGAACACGGCGCGCAGCAGCTCCGAGCGTCCCGAGCCGAGCAGGCCGGCGATGCCGACGATCTCCCCGGCGCGGACCTCGAAGGAGACGTCGCGCACGCCTTCGGCCGAGGAGAGACCGCCGACGCGCAGGACGACGGGCGCGTCCGCGTCGGGCCCGGCGGCCCCCGCACGCTCGACGGCGAGCAGCTCGCGGCCGGTGACGGCGCGGGCGAGCATGCCCTCGGTGATCGCGTCGGTGGCCTCGTCGAGGACGGTCCTGCCGTCGCGGATGACGGTCGTGTGGTCGGTGAGCTCGAAGATCTCCTCGAAGAAATGCGAGATGTACAGGAACGCCGTGCCCTGCGCCGACAGCCGCCGCACGGCGTCGAACACGACCCGGCGCTCCTTGTCCGACAGGGACGCGGTGGGCTCGTCCATGACGACCAGGCGGGCGCCCGCCGCCAGCGACTGGAGCACCGACACCATCTGCCGCGCGCCGATCGGCAGGTCCCCGGCCACCGCGTCCGGGTCGACCGGGTAGCCGAGCCGCTCGACGAGCGCGTCGAACTCCGCGCGCAGGCCGCGGGTCATGCGCCAGGCCCCCGACCGGTCGAGGAAGACGTTCTCGATCACGCTGAGGGTGGGTACCAGCGGCACGTGCTGGTGGATGGTCGCGATCCCGGCCCGCCGGGCGGCGCCGGGGGCGCGCCAGCGGCGGCCCCGGCCCTCCCAGCGCAGCACGCCGCCGCTCGGCGGATGGGCACCCGAAATGATCTTGACAAGGGTGGACTTGCCCGCCCCGTTGGCGCCGACGAGCCCGTGCACGCTTCCCGGTCGCACGGTGAGGGAGACGCCGCGCAGCGCGCGCGTCCCGTTCGGGAACGTCTTGGTGACGCCGTCGAGGAGCAGCAGCGGATCGCGCTCGCCGGCGGCCGGCCCCCCGGCCGCCCACACCTCTCCCATCGGTCCCTCCTTCGCGCCCGCGCCCGCCGCGGCGGGCCTCACCATTGCGGCGTGCACTCGCCGACGTTGTCCTTGGTGATCGCCGGAGTGTCGTAGGTGACGAACTCGGCGTCGTGCTTCTTGGCGCCGGTGAGCTGCTCGTGCAGCACCTTCATGGCACGCGCGCCGAGGTCCTCGGGCTTGTAGCAGACGGTCCCGTACAGGTCGCCGCTCTTGACGCCGTCGATGCCGAGCTTGGAGCCGCCGACCCCGATGACGACCGCGTCCGAACCCGCCGCCTTCACCGCCTTGGCGCAGCCGACGCCCATGTCGTCGCTCTCGGCGTAGAACAGCGTGACCTCGGGGTTGGCCGCCAGCATGTTCTGGCAGGCCGACTGGGCCTTCTCCGGCAGCCAGTCGCCGGGCTGCCGGGCGACGACCTCCAGCTCGACGCCCTTCTCCTTGGCGGGGGCCTCGAAGTCGCGGTACCGCTGGTGGGTCTCCGCGAACCCGGCCGTGCCCTCGACGACCGCGATCGGGCCGCCCTCGGGCAGCGCCTCCAGCGCGAGCTCGCCGGCGGTGCGCCCGGCGGCGTACTCGTTCTGGGTCGCGAGGGCGACCAGGTCCGGGTAGACGTCGTCGAGCTCGCGGGACTTCGGGTCGCCGACCTGGGACGCGGCCGCGACGGTCGGGATGTCGGCGCGCTTCAGGTTGTCGACCATCCCGGTGGCCACGCTGGAGTCGACGGGCAGGAGCAGCACGCCGTCCGGTTGCTGGCCGATGAGGTCCTGGATGTCGCTGGACTGCTTCTGCGCCTTGCCCTGCGCGTCCAGCTCGATCACCTCGACGCCGAGCCGGGCGGCCTCGGCCTTGATCCCCTTGGTGACGGCGGCGGGGAACGGGAAGCTCTCCCCCAGCGTGGACACCCCGACGGTGAGGTCGTCCTTGCCGGCCGCATCCTCCGCCTCGCCGGCCTGGCCGCAGCCCGCCGCCAGCGCCACCGCCGTGAATGCGGCCGCAACGGCCGCCAGCCTGTGCCTTCGTGCCATGCGCGGCACCTCCGTTCTAACGATTGACTACCGGGTGCGGCCCGGTCAGGCCGCCATTTCGGCGATCCGCGCCGCGATCGGCTCCGCGGCCGGCAGCAGCGCCTCCGCCAGCACCGGCGCCGCGGGGATCCGGACGTCCGGGGCGCCGATCCGCACGGGCGCGGCGTCCAGGCCGATCCCGGCCTCCGCCGCCCGCGCGACGATCTCGCCGCCGAAGCCCCCGGTCACATTGGCCTCGTGCACCACGGCGAGCCGCCGGGTGCGGGCGAGGCTCGTCAGCACCGCGTCCATGTCGACCGGGTTCAGCCAGGTCAGCTCCACGACCTCGGCCTCGATCCCGTCCGCCGCCAGCCTCTCGGCCGCCCCGAGCGCCTGGCCGGTGACCGCGCCCCAGCTCACGACCGTGACGTCGCGGCCCGCGCGGCGCAGGTGGGACCAGCCCATCGGCCGCGGCGCGGCGCCCAACTCGACCTCGGTCTTGTCGCCGAAGTACAGCGACCGGTTCTCCACGACGATCACCGGGTCGTCGGTTTGCACGGCGGTGACCACGGCGTCGTGGGCGTCCTGCGCGGTGCGCGGCATCACCAGCCGCAGCCCCGGGACGTGCAGGAACATCGCCTCCAGGGACTGCGAGTGCTGGGCGCAGGCGCCGGGCGCGTTGCCCTGCTGGGTGCGGACGACGATCGGCGCCGGCGCGGCGCCGCGCGAGACGTACCGGGCGTTCGCCGCCTGGTTGACGAGCTGGTCCAGCGCGACCAGCGAGAAGTCGGCCCACATGATCTCGACGATCGGCCGGGCGCCCATCAGCGCCGCGCCGACCGCGCTGCCGAGGATCGCGGCCTCGCTGATCGGCGTGTCGAACACGCGGTCGCCGAACCTGCGACGCAGCCCGCGCGTGACTCCGAAGACGCCGCCGGGCTTGCCGACGTCCTCGCCGTACAGGAGGGTCTCCGGCACCTCCGCCAGCACCCGGGCGAGCGCGGCGTTGACCGCCTCGCCGTACTTCAGCTTCCGGGTCTCGGCCACGGGCGTCTCGCCGGCGGGCTGATGCGTGGTGAGCTCAGGCATAGACGTGGTCCTTCGCGGTCTCGGGGTCGGCGAGCGGCGCGGCCAGCGCCGCCGCGGCCGCCTCCTCCATCTCGGCGTGGGCGCGCGTCCGCGCGTCCTCGATCCCGGCGGCGGGGACGCCGGCCTCCGCCAGCTCCCTGCCCAGCCGGGCGATCGGCTCCTCCTCGCGGGCGCGGTCCAGCTCGCCCGGGGCGCGGTACTGCTCGGCGTCCCCGATGTAGTGGCCGGCGAGCCGCTGCGTCATCAGCTCCAGCAGCGCCGGCCCGCCGCCGGAGCGTGCCCGCGCGACGGCGCCGCGCACCGCGGCGCGCACGGCGCCGGGGTCGTTGCCGTCCACCCGCTCGCCGGCCATGCCGTAGCCGGCGGCGCGGCGCCACAGCTCCGGCTCGCCGACCATCTCCTCGATGGCGGTCAGCTCGGACCAGCGGTTGTTCTCGCACACGAACACGACCGGCAGCGCGAACGCGGCGGCCATGTTGAGCGCCTCGTGGGACGCGCCCTGGTTGAGCGCGCCGTCCCCGCAGACCGTCAGCGCGACGCGCCCGCCGCCGTCGAAGCGCCCGGCCAGCGCGGCGCCCACCGCGATCGGGAGCCCGGCCCCGACGATCGAGTTCTCGCCGTGGAAGCCGTGCTCGGGCGCGGTGAAGTACGCCGACCCGCCCCGGCCCCCGTTGACGCCCGTGGCGCGCCCCGCACACTCGGCGAGGATCCCCTCGGCGGGGACACCGCGGGCGAGCGCCCACCCGTGCCCCCGGTATGTCGCGAACAGCGCGTCGTCCGGCCCGAGCTCGGTGCAGGCGCCCACCGGCCCGGCCTCCTGGCCGATGCTCAGGTGCACGGACCCCACGATCGCGCCCTCGGCGCCGACCCGCAGCTCGCGCACCTTCTCCTCCAGCGCGCGGATGCGCCACATGGCGTGCAGGTCGGCGAGCCGCCGCTGCGTGTCCATCATTCTCCTCCCTCGTCGCGTACGGTCTTCCACTCGCGCAGCGCGCCCGCGGCCGCCGACATCGCCTCGCCCACGTAGCCGGACGGGTCCAGCGGCAGCGATCCGATCCGCGCACGCACGTCCGCGGGGAGGTCGCGCACGCACGTCGCGACCAGGTCGCCGCCCTCGGCCCGGACCCGCGCCGCGGCCGCGTACACCAGGTCGTGCGCCCGCTCGCGGCCGAGCGCCGGGGCGAGCCGCATCATCAGGGCCTCGCTCATCAGCAGGCCGCCGTCGAGCGACACGTTGGCGCGCATCCGCTCCGGGAAGACCCGCAGCGAGCCCGCCGTCTCGCCGGCCAGCCGGACCGCGGCGGCGGTGTGCTCGGCGACCTGCGGCACCGCGAGCCACTCGATCTGCCACTCCCCCGCGCTGCGCTCGTGCCCGGCCTCCATCGCCCGTCCCAGCAGCGCGGCCGTCCCGGACGCCGAGACGCCGTAGCCGATCACGGCCTCGGAGTAGATCGGGTTGACCTTCTGCGGCATCGTGGACGACGCGCCCCGGTGGTGCCCGTCCTCCTCGGCGACCTCCCCGATCTCCGTCCGGGACAGGTCGACGACCTCCCGGGCGAACCGCACGCAGGTGGCGGCGAGCAGCGAGCAGACCTGGCCGAACCGGGCGATCCGGTCCCGCGCCACATGCCACGGGACCTCGGTGTCGGCGAGCCCGAGCCGCCGCGCGACCCCGCCGCGCACCCGTGCTCCGTCCTCGCCCATGGCCGCGTTGGTGCCGCCCGCGCCGAACAGCGACACCACGCCCACCTCGGAGCGCACCCGGCGGACCTCGGCGACCTCGCGGGCCACCTCCGCGAGGAACACCGCCGTCTTGGCGCCGAACGTCGTCGGGACCGCCTGCTGCGCGTGGGTGCGCGCGGCCATCACCACCTTGGCGTGCGCGCCGGTCAGCGCGGCCAGCCCGTCCCCGAACGCCACCGCCAGCTCGATCAGCCGGTCGCAGGACCGGACGAGCTGGAGGGCCAGCGCGGTGTCCATGACGTCCTGGGTCGTGGCGCCGTAGTGCACCCGCCCGTCCGGTCCCTGCGGCAGGCGGCCGGCGATCTGGCGAACCAGCGGCAGGATCGGGTAGCCGACGGTGCGGGCCCCCTCCCACAGCCGCTCCATGTCGATCAGGTCCGGGCGGCACGCCGCGCTGATGGCCTCGGCGTCCTCCCGCGTCAGCAGGCCCGCGTCCGCCTGCGCCTGGGCCAGCGCGGACTCGGCCCGCAGCCAGGCGGCGACGGTGTCCTCCGGCGACCAGATGCCCACCATCGGGTCGTCGCGGTAGAGCGCGGACAGCAGCCGGAAGGAGTGCCCCTGCATCAGTCCATCTCCAGTCCGCCGTCGACGTTGATCGCCTGGCCGGTCACGTACGAGGCGAGGTCGCTGAGCAGGAACGCCACCACGTCGGCCAGCTCCTCGGGGCGCCCGTCCCGCTTGAGCGCGGTCGTGGCGGTGACCCGGTCCAGGTACGCCCGGCCCGCGCCGGCGCCGAACCTGCGCTCGCGCTCGGCGATGATCCCCTCCCACATCGATGTCATGAACACCCCCGGGCAGACCGCGTTGACCCTGATCTCCGGGCCGTACGCCAGCGCCGCCGACTTGGTCAGCGACAGCAGCGCCGCCTTGGACGCCGCGTAGTGCGCCGCGTCCGGCCGGCCCGACCGCGCGGCGACCGACGCCAGCGTGACGATCGCCCCGCCGCCGTCCATCAGCGCCGCGGACCGCTGCGTGACGTGGAACACCGAGGTCAGATTGAGATCGATGATCCGCCCCCACTCCTGCGGCGTGAGCCCGGCCAGCTCCTTGGTCTGCATGGCGCCCGCGCAGTTGACCAACCCGTCCAGCCCGCCGAGCGCCTCGGCCGCCCGTCCGGGCAGCGCGCGGGCCTGCTCGGGGTCGGCGAGGTCGGCCGCCAGCGGTACGGCCGCGCCGTCCCGGCCGGGTCCGCCGGCCGCCGCGGCGTCCTCGTCCTCGCGCAGGTCGGCCGCCGCGACCCGGGCACCGCAGGCGGCGAGGCGCTCCAGCACCGCGCACCCGAGGCCCCCGGCCGCGCCGGTCACCAGGATCCGGCGCCCGGTGAGAGCCAGCTCCACGGTCACGTTGTCTCCGTTCAATCGATTGACTGCCACAGCACCGTAACCTACGGAACCACCCCGGAACAAGACCCGGGCCGGCACTGCCCGCTCGGTCGGTGGCGGCTGCGCGTGTCTCGCGCGACCGTTCGACCTGCGGCAGCGCCGGCCCGGTCACCCGCAGGGCGGGGTGCTTCCGACGTGGGGCGGTGGGGCGTCCGTGCTCAGCCGACGGCGGAGTCGCAGCTGGACGCGGCTTCGGTGATCCGGGTGTCGATGAGGTCGGCGGAGTCGAGCGGCTCCTCGTACTCCAGCTCGCCCCGCTTGAGGGAGAACGCCTGCAGGTCGTCCGCGAACTTCTCCGTTCCGTCCATCGAGAACTCGGGCTGGAAGACGAGGAGCGCCGATTCCTTGATCGTGGACTCGTCGACCTCCTCGGCCGCCGCGAGCAGCCGCACCGTCTCGGGGTCCTTGCGGTAGTCGCCGTCGAGGTACTTCGCGGTGACCTGGCTGAGCACCTGGGTGAACTTGACGGCGACCTCGGGCCGGTCGAGGAGCGTCCGGCCGGCCATGATGGCGGTGCCGGTCACGCCCGGTTCGTAGCCCGCGATCGGGACGAGGTCGGGGTTCTTGGCGGCCTCGACCTCCAGCGGAGCCGAGATCCAGGCGGCCGAGACCGCGCCGTTCGCGAGTCCGTTCAGGGCGTCGGGGCCGACCAGCGGCGACGAGAGCTTGACGTCGTTGATGCCCAGGCCCGTCTTCTTCAGCGCGTTGTCGAGGATCAGGCCGCTCACGCCGGTGCCGCCGGTGGGCGTGGCGACGTCGGCGCCCTTGAGCTTGGAGAGGTCGGGGGAGGTGGCGCTGCCGACGACGTCCTTGCGGGACCAGTAGCCGGGCACCGGGGTGCCGGCCGGGATCTTCTGCTGCTTGTCCATCGGCACGATCCAGCGGACGTCGACCCCGTCCTTCAGCGTGTTGAAGTGGGCCGAGCTCAGCGAGGTCATCTGCGCGTCGAGCTGGCCGCGGGCGACCAGCGGCAGCGATTCGGCGCTCGGGATCTTCTCGATCTCGACGTCGATGCCGGCCTTGCCGAACGCCCCGGTCTCGATCCCGAGCAGGAGCGGCGCGAACACGGCCAGCGGGGAGCTCATGCCGATCTTGATCGTGCCCTTGGTGTCCGCGGTCGGGCAGATCTCCGACGCCGACTTCTTGTCCGACCCGGTGTCGCCGCTCTGGGGGTTGGCGCAGGCGGTCAGGGTCCCCGACAGCACCAGCAGTGCGGACGCGGCGGCGGTCGCCGTACGGGCGGGAAGTCGCGACATCGTGGCACATCTCCTTGTTCCATCGTTCATTTCTTCCAATGGAATTTTATTCCACTGTATGCAATCCTGTGACCACGATCACTGGTCTGTCAAGACCTGCGCCGACGTTCGGCCCGCATTCGCCCAGGAGGAGATCACTTGTGAGCGACGCCCACGACACCACGCCCCCGCCCGCGGCGGCCGACGCGCACGAGGCACCCGGGGTGCTCGTCGAGGACCGGGAGGGCGTGCTGGTCATCACGCTCGACCGGCCGCACGCGAAGAACGCCATGACCCAGGCCATGGCGCGGCTCATCGCCGCCGCGCTCGACCGGCTCGACGACGAACCGGACCTGCGCCTCGCCGTGATCACCGGCAGCGGAGGCAGCTTCTGCGCGGGCATGGACCTCAAGGGCTTCCTGCGCGGCGAGCGGCCGAGCGTCCCGGGACGCGGCTTCGGCGGCGTGACGGAGGCACCGCCCCGCAAGCCGCTCATCGCCGCGGTGGAGGGGTGGGCGCTGGCCGGCGGCTTCGAGCTCGTGCTCGCCTGCGACCTGGTCGTGGCGGCGTCGACGGCGCGGTTCGGCATCCCCGAGGTGAAGCGCGGCCTGGTCGCCGCGGCCGGCGGCCTGCACCGCCTGCCGGACCGGCTGCCCGAGGTCGTCGCCATGGAGCTGGCGCTGACCGGCGACCCGGTGGGCGCCGAGCGGTTGCACGCCCTCGGCCTGGTCAGCACGCTGACGGACGAGGGAGGAGCGCTCGACGCCGCGCTCGGCCTCGCCCGGACGATCGCCGCCAACGGGCCGCTGGCGGTCGCCGCGAGCAAGCGGATCATCGTCGAGTCCCGCGCGTGGCCCCGCGAGGAGCGGTTCGCCCGCCAGCGTCCGTACGTCGACGAGGTGTTCGCCTCGGACGACGCGCAGGAGGGCGCCCGCGCCTTCACCGAGAAGCGGCCGGCCGACTGGACCGGCCGCTGAGCGCTAGGCTGCCGCCGTGGAGCTCCACCAGCTGCGGGCGTTCCTGAGCGTCCGCGACACCGGCAGCGCGACGGCCGCCGCGGCGCGGCTCGGCGTCCGGCAGTCGACGGTGTCGGCCGCGGTCCGCGCCCTGGAGCAGGAGCTCGCGGCACAGCTGTTCCACCGCGTCGGCCGCGGGATGTCGCCGACGCCCGCCGGGCACGCCCTGGTCGGGCCGGCGCGCCGGATCCTGCGCGACTGCGAGCAGGCCGGGGAGACCCTGGCCGCACGCGGCAGGGGCGGCCGGCTGGAGCTCGCGGCGCTGTCGACCGTGGTCAGCGGCCCGTTCTCCTCGCTCGTCTCGGCGTGGCTCGGCACCGCGCCGGGACGCGCGATCCGGGTGCGCGACCTCGACCGCGAGGACGCGGTGGCCGAGGTCCTGACCGGCGGCACCGTGGAGATCGTCTGCACCCGGCTGCCCGTGTCCCCGCCGGTGGACGACGCGCTGACCGTGCTGCCCATCGGCTCGTGGGGGTGGCAGGTCGCCTTCCCCCCGCGGGCCGGGGACGTCCCGGACGAGCGGGTCACGATGCGGGAGCTGTCCGCCGTGCCGACCGTGCTCGTCGCGGCGGGCCGCAACTCGGCCCTGGAGCGCGCCACGGCCCGGACCCCCCTGTCGGCCGCCGTGGTCGCCGACCAGCGCGAGGCCCGGACCTCGCTGATGCTGGCCGGGGTGGGCGCCACGATCGTCGGCCCTCGGCTCGCCGCGGACGCGGCGGCCGCCGGCGCGCACGTGCGGCCGCTGGAGCCGCCGTTCACCCAGTCGGTCGGGCTGGTCTTCGACCCGGTCCGCCTCTCACCGGTCGCGCGGGGGTTCGTCGCGGCCGCGGGCGAGCTCGACGAGGGCGGCGCCGGCCGGTGACAGCGCCTGCTCGCGCCAGATCAGGGAGACGTCCCGCCACAGCGGCGGGTCCAGGGAGCGGAGTGCCGCCCAGGGCATGACGGCGTTCGCCGTGTCCCGGCCGACGAACGTCGCGACCGTTCCGTCCCTGACCAGTTCCCACAGCATCGCCCGGTGGGCGCACCGGGCCCGGACGCGGCCCGCCATCGACGCCGCGGCCGCCGCGGCGGCGCTCGCGGAGTCGAGGTCGGCGGGAACCACGCCGAGGTCGAGGCCCGCGACGCGCGCCCGCGCGACCGGGTCCGGCAGTCCCGCGGCGAACCCGGGGCTCGCCGCCAGCACGATCTCCTCGGCGCCGAGGTCGCACCGGCCCCATCCCGCGTCCGGGGGCGGGACGTCGGCCACGCCCAGCTCGGCCTCGCCCGAGCGCACCCGGTCGAAAATCCCGGCCGCGGTGCTCGCGTCCCGGACGTGGACTTCGAGGCCGGGATGCCGCCCGCGCAGCGCCGCGACGAGCGGGGTCAGCGGATGCACCGCGAGCGTGGTCGACGTCGCGACGACCAGCCGCCCGACCTCCAGGTCGCTGACCTGCCGGACCCGTTCCCGGGCGCCGTCGGCCTCGGCGATCACCTGGCGCGCCAGGGAGACCAGCCGCGCGCCGTCGGCCGTGGGGACGGCGCGCCGCCCGGACCGGTCGAAGAGCCGCACGCCCAGCTCGTCCTCAAGCTGCCGCATCGCCAGGGAGAGGGACGGCTGGCTCACGAAGAGTGCCCGCGCGGCCTGGGTCATACCGCCCTCGTCGACGACCGCGACGAAGTAGCGCAGCGTCCGGAGGTCCATGGGCGCTCACCCTAGCCGGACATAGGAGACACCGATGGGACCTGCGAACAAGAGGTCTTTGCGCATATGCCTCCCGCCCGGCGAAGGTGGGAAGCCGAGACATCCCGTACCGCGCACGCGACTCGCAGAACAGCGGAGCATCCATGACCGAACGTCACGTCACCGTCGAGCGGAGGGGCCGCGTCGGCCTGGCCTTCCTGGACCGCCCGGACCGCCGCAACTCCTACACCCCGCTGATGGCCCTCCAGCTCCAGGAGGCGCTGGTCGCCTTCGACGCCGACCCGGAGGTGTCGGTGATCGTGGTGAGCGGGCGCGGCGGGCACTTCGGCGTCGGCGCGGACCTCGACATGAACTGGCGCGACGAGAACACCCACGGCGTCGAGACCCTGACCGAGCCGGAGAAGGCGCCGTGGAACCTGAGCACGCCGATCATCGCGGCAATCAACGGCGACGCGATCGGCGTGAGCCTCACCTGGGCGATGCAGGCCGACATCCGCGTCGTGGCCGACTCGGCCCGCCTGGCCTTCTCCTTCAACCGCGTCGGCATCATGCCCGACCGCGGCTCGACCTGGCTCCTTCCCCGGCTGGCGGGGTTCGGCGTCGCGATGGACCTGCTGCTGACCGGCCGCACGATCGACGGCGCCGAGTTCGAGCGGCGCGGCCTGGCGACCCACCTCGCCGCGCCGGAGGACGTCCTCGACGTCGCCGTCGGCCTCGCGGCCGACATGGCCGAGCGCTGCGCGCCGGTGTCGATGACGGCGACCAAGCGGCTCATGTACGAGTTCCTGGAGTCGACCGACCGGGTCGCGGCGTACAACCGCGAGCGCCGCACCCTGACCTGGATCCGCACCTGCGGCGAGACCCTGCGGGGCATCGCGGCCTTCAAGCAGAAGCGCGCGCCCGAGTGGGGCACCACCAAGCACACCCGCGTCCCGGCGGAGCTCCGATGAGCGCGGACGCGCCGGGCCGGCCCGGCCCGGCGGTCCCCGACCTGCGCCCCCTGCTCTCCCCCGCCACCGTCGCCGTGATCGGCGGCACCTCGCGGGAGTCGGGTCTCGGCGCCCGCACCCTGCGGCACCTGCGCGACGCGCGGTTCGGGGGCGAGGTGCTGACGCCCGGCCCGCGGGACGGCCTCGACCGGGACGTGGACGTCGCGCTGCTCTGCGTGCCGGCCGCGGCGGCACAGGAGGTGCTCGACCGGATCGACGGGCGCGCCGCGTTCGCGGTCGTGTTCGCCTCCGGCTTCGAGGAGACCGGCGGCGGCTCGCTGACCACCATCCGGGGCACCGTCGTCCTGGGCCCGAACACCGTCGGGCTCTACCACGCGCCCGACCGCGCGCTGCTGACCTTCGCCCAGGCCTTCGACAGCCTCGTCGACTGCCGGCACGGGAGCGGCGCGTTCCTCGTGTCCCAGAGCGGCGCGTTCGGCGCCCGCGTCGTCACGGCGGCCGCCCGGTACGGCCTCCACCTCGACGGCTTCATCGGCAGCGGCAACGAGGTCCACCTGGACGCCTGCACCCTGGCCCGGGGCGTCCTCGACGCGGCCGAGCCCCGCGTCCTCATGCTGTACCTGGAGGGGGTCCGCGACGCCGGCGCGCTGCAGGCGCTGCTGGCCGACGCGGAGCGCCGCGGCGTGCCGGTCGTGTGCCTGCTCGGCGGCCTCTCCGAGGCCGGCTCCACCGCGGCCGCCTCCCACACCGCGGCGGTGAGCGCGGACGCCGCGGTGACCCGCGAGCTGTTCGAGGCGTACGGTGCCGCGCTCGCCGGCTCCGACCGCGAGCTCGTGCTCGCCGGGCTCGGCCTCTCCCTGATGGGCCGCGCGGCCGGGCGGCGTGCCGGCATCGTGACGGGCTCCGGCGGAGCCGGCGTCGTCGCCGCCGACCTGCTCAGCGGCGCCGGCCTCGAGGTCCCGGTCCTCAGCGCCGGCCTCCGGGAGCGCCTGATGGCACACCTGCCGGACATCGCCTCCCCGCGCAACCCCGTCGACGTGACCGCGCAGACGATCGGCGACGACGCGACGCTCGGGAAGGTCTGCACGACGCTGCGCGAGAGCGGCGAGGTCGATCTCGTCGTCGTGATCGGCCGCGAGGACCAGGCCGCCGCCGCGGGCGCGCACGCCGGCGCCGTGCCGCCCACGGCCGTGGCCGTGCTCGACCGGGAACCGGCCGACGTCAGACCGCGCATCGAGGGCGGCGAGGTCGTCCTCCCCGACCTCGACTCGGCGTGCCGGGTCCTCGCGTCCTGCGCGCCGCCGAGGTGGAGCGGGACCGCCGGGCCGCGGCCGGTCGCCGCCGACCCCGGCCGCGCGGGCTCCCCCGGCTCCCTGGGCTCCGACCCGACCGCGTCCGAGAGCCTCCGGCTCGTCGCCGGCGCCGGTGTGGCGGTGGCCGGCTGGGGCGCCGCGGCCACGGCCGCCGAGGTGACGGCGCTCGGCGACGATCTCGGCTGGCCGGTCGTCCTCAAGTCCGACGTCGCGGCCGGCGTCCACAAGGCACGCGCCGGCGGGGTCCGGCTCGACGTCACCGCGGCCAATGCTCCCGAGGCCGCCGCCGAGCTCCTCGCAAGCGGTGTCCCGCTCATCGTGGCGCGCCAGCTCCGCACGTCGATGGAGCTGTTCGCCGGCGTCCGGCGCGATCCCCAGTGGGGGCTGGTCGTGTCGGCGGGCCTCGGCGGCGCCCACGTCGAGCTGCTGGACCGTACGGTCGCCATGCCGGCGGCCCTCGGAGCCGAGCACTTCGCCCGCAGGCTCGCGGCCGAGCTGTTCGGCCGCGTGCCGGGACGGTACGGCGGACTGGCGGCGGGGCTGGCCGAGGCGGCGTTCGCCCTCGCCGGCCTCGCCGGCCGCACCGGTGCCGCGCTCGTCGAGTGCAACCCGCTCGGGGTGGTCGACGGCCGGATCGTCGCCCTGGACGCCAGGGTCGTGCGATGAGCGCCGCGGCGCGGCTCGAGGAGCTGCTGCGGCGGGTGCTGCCCGCGCGCTGGAGCGAGCTGGTCGACGGCGGCGACCGCGAGGGGCTGGCCGACTACCTCGCCGGGCTCGACGCCGGCCTGACCGCCGATCTCGTCCGCACCCTCGCGGCCGACGGCTGGCTCGTCCCGGAGTGGCCGGCCCGCCTGGGCGGACGCGCGCTGCCCGCGGACGAGGCGGTCGACGTCCGCCGGACCCTCGCCCGCTGGCGGGTGGGGACGGTGGACAGCGCCATCGGCACGGGCTGGGTCGGACCCGCGATCCTCAGGTTCGCCGACGACGGCGTCGCCGCCGAGCTGCTCCCCCCGATCGCCCGCAACGAGGTGCTCTGGTGCCAGCTCTTCAGCGAGCCGGAGGCCGGTTCCGACCTGGCCTCGGTCCGGACCCGCGCCCGCCGCGACGGCGACGGGTGGCGCCTCACGGGCCGCAAGACGTGGACCAGCCGCGCCGACCGGGCCGGCTGGGGCCTCGCGGTCGCCCGCACCGACATCGACGTGCCCAAGCACGCCGGGCTGACCTGCTTCCTCGTGGACCTCTCCACGCCAGGCGTCCAGGTCCGGCCGATCCTCCAGATGACCGGCGACGCGGAGTTCTTCGAGGTCACCCTCGACGACGTCGTGGTGCCCGACCGGTACCGCCTGGGCGGACCCGGCCAGGGCTGGGAGATCGTGCGCGCGGTGCTCCAGCTGGAGCGCGTGGCCGGTTCGGGGGCGGGCGCCGCCACCCCCGGCTCCGTCGTCGGCCGCACCGTCGACGAACTCGTCGCCGAACGCCTGCCGGGAGCCGACCCGGTGCAGGCCGACGCGGTCGTGCGCCTGTACGTCGAGTCCCAGGCGATCGCGCTGAACAACCGGCGCAACGCCCTCCACCGTTCGGAGGGGCTGCCTCCGGTGGCGAACGGCACGCCGTACAACAAGGTCCTGCAGGCCGAGCACACCAAGCGCCTCCAGCGCGGCATCCTCGGCGGCTCCGGCCTCGGCGCGGTGGCCCACGCCCCCGGCGACCGCGCCCGCTCGTACGACGCCTGGGCCTTCCTGCGCGTGCAGCCGAAGACCATCGCCGGCGGCACCTCGGAGGTGCTCCGCGACCAGATCGCCGAGCGCGCCCTCGGCATGCCGCGCGGAGCGGACCCGAGCAGGACCGTCTCCTGGCGCGAGTTCACCGGCTCCCAGGGAGGGAACGCATGAAACTGGCGTCCAGCGAGCAGAGGGACTTCGCCGAGAGCGTCGGCGCCCTGCTGCGCAAGCGGGACCCGCTGGAGCGGCTGCGCCGCGCGCCGGGGCCCCGGAGGTTCGACGCCGGGCTCTGGTCCGAGCTGGTGGCCAACGGGCTCCTCGAACCGGCCGGAGCGGGGGACGTGGTCACCGCGTGCCTGGTCGCCGAGGCCCTGGGCCGGGCCGCCGCTCCCCTGCCGTTCCTGAGCGCCTCGGTCGCGGACGCCCTCGTCGTCCCGGCCGGCGGCGAGGTCACCGGCCTGGCCACCTACGGGCTGACGGCCGAGGACGGCACCTGGTCCGCCCCCGCGCTCTCGATCCGCGACGGCCTGGTCCACGGCACCCTTCCGTTCGTGCCGGACGGGGACGTCGCCGACGTCGTCGTGGCGGCCGTGGAGGCGCCGGAAGGCCGCCGGCTCGCGCTGGTACGGACGAGCGACGCCACCGTCGAGCCGCTGGAGAGCCTCGACGCCACCCAGCCGCTCGCCCGGGTGGTCTGCCGGGCCTGCCCCGCCACGCCGCTGCCGGCCTGCGGCGCCGAGCTGGCCTCGGTGATCGCGGAGGCGCGCCTGCTCGCGCTGGCCCTGCACGGCGCGACGCTGCTGGGACTGGCGACCTGGCTGCTCGACACCACCGTCGAGTACACCGCCCAGAGGGTCCAGTTCGGCATGCCGATCGCCGGCAGGCAGGCCGTCAAGCACCGGTGCGCGAGCATGCTGGTCCAGGTCGAGTCCATGCGTTCGATGGTGCTGGAGCTGGCGGACGCCCTGGAGACCGGCGCCGGCGACCGCGCCCTCGTCGCCGCGACCACGATGGCCTGGACGACGGAGGCGGCCGAGGAGGTCGCCGGCGGGGCCCTCCACCTGCACGGCGGCATCGGCTTCACCTGGGAGCACGACCTGCACCACTACTTCAAGCGCTGCACCGTCGGCGCCCTGCTGCTGGGCACGGCCGCCCACCACCGTGCGCAGGTCGCGGCCGCACTCACCGGGGTGACTCCGCAATCCGATTCGACTGAGTAAAACCTTGGTAGGCTCTTGGGGGACCGTCCCAGAGATCCAGGAGATTCAGGAGGCCGAGCGGTGGCCGAGGGTTCGATCGCACGGACGCTGCGGGTGCTCGAAGCCGTCTGCGACCACGGTCCGCAGACGCTCAAGGTGCTCAGCGAGCGGACCGAGCTGGCGCCTCCGACACTGCTGCGGATCCTCCGGCTGATGGCGGACGAGGGCTATGTCGCGCAGCAGGCCGACCGGACCTGGCGCGGGACGATGCTGGTCTGGCGGCTCGGCTGCGCGGTCAACACGTCGGTCGGCCTCTTGGCGATCTCCCGCGAGCACACCGACCGGCTGACCGCCGAGCTGGACGAGACCTCGGTCTACGCCGTGTACGAGCAGGGCTCGGTGACCTACGCGGCCCACTCGGAGCCGATCAAGCCGGTCCGGGCGCATGTGCGCCTCGGCCAGCGCTACCGGCTCCTCGCGGTCACCACCGGCCAGGCAGTGCTGGCGCAGCTCGACGAGCAGGCCGTCGAGCAGGCCCTCGCCGAGCAGGCCGAGAGCGGCGACCCCCGCGACCCCGGGCAGGTCGAGGCCGTGCTGGCGGAGATCCGGCGGCGCGGCTACGCGGCCGGCCCGGGGGTGCGCTGGCCCGACCTGTGGGGGTGCGCCGCGCCCGTCTTCGACGCCACCGGACACGTCGTCGGCGCCCTCGGCGTGTCCATCCCGACCACGCGGGCCGAGGAGATCAGCGGCCAGGCCGCCGCAGCCCTGCTGCAGGAGGCGGAGGCGATGAGCACCCGCCTCGGCCGACCGGCCGTCGTCCGCGAGGTCTGACCGGGCACGACGCACCGAGCCCCTGCCGCGCCGTCCGAGGACGGCGCGGCAGGGGCTTTCACGTGGCGCTCTCCTCCACGTCAGGTCACGTCAGGTCAGGTCAGCTGGAGCGTCCGGGCGATGATGCCCTTCATCACCTCGCTGGTCCCGCCGTAGATGCGGGCGACCCTCGCGTCGGCGTACATCCGGCAGATGTCCTGCTCCCAGACGTAGCCGTAGCCGCCGTGCATCTGGAGGCAGGCATCGGCCACACGGCCGTGGAGCTCGGTGCAGAACAGCTTGACCTGGGCCGCCGCCGCCGGGGCGAGCTCGCGCCGCTCGTGCCGGGCCATGGCCTGGTCGACCAGTGCCTGGCCGGCCGCGATCTGCGCGGCGTGGTCGGCGAGGACGAACCTGGTGTTCTGGAACCCGCCGAGCTGCCGGCCGAACACCTCCCTGTCGCGCACGTAGTCGCAGGTCAGGTCCAGCGCCGCGAGGGCCTGGGCCTGCGAGTTGACCGCGATGGACAGCCGCTCCTGAGCCAGGTGGGAGGACAGGTAGCCGAACGCCCGGCCCTCCTCGCCGAGCACGTTGGCCGCGGGTACGCGCACGTCGTCGAAGAACAGCTCGGTCGTGTCCTGCGCCTTGAGGCCGAGCTTGTCGAGCTTCGCGCCGCGGGTGAAGCCCGGCATGCCCGCCTCGACCACGACGATCGTCAGCCCGGCGCGGCGGTCGTCGTCGGACGACGAGGAGCGGGCGACCACGAGGACCAGGTCCGACTGCGCGCCGCCGGTGATGAAGGTCTTCGCACCGTTGAGGATCCAGTCGGAGCCGTCCCGGCGCAGCGTGGTGCGCATGCCGGCCAGGTCGGAGCCCGTGCCCGGCTCGGTCATGGCGATCGACGTCATCAGCTCGCCGCTCGCCATCCCGGGGAGCCAGCGGGCCCTCTGCTCATCGGTCGCGAGGGACAGCACGTACGGCGTGACCACGTCGGTGTGGACGCGCAGGGAGCCCAGGGTCACCCGCTCGTAGGCGACCCGCTCGGTCGCGACGCAGTTGAACAGGAAGCCGTCCTGGCCGCCGCCCCCGTACTCCTCCGGGATCTGCAGGCCGGCCAGGCCGAGCCTTCCGGCGGCGCGGTAGACGTCCCGGTCCACCATCCCCGCCGCCTCGAACTCGGCGACGCGCGGCGCCACGTCGTTGCACAGGAAGGCTCCGACCATGTCGCCGAAGTCCCGGTGCTCGGCACCGTAGACCGCACGGTCCAGCTGGGGCCGCAGAGCCATGTCACTTCCTCCGCTGGCTGCCGCTGACGCCGAGCATCTGGGCGCCGAGCACGTTGCGCATCACCTCGGGCGTCCCGCCGCCCATCACGAGGCCGCGCCCGTCGCGGAAGTAGCGCTCCACCGGCCACCGGCGCGAGTAGCCGCGGGCGCCGTGGACGCCGATGGCCGTGTTGGTGACCCGCTGCACCATCTCGCTGCTGTGGAGCTTGGCCAGGAGGGTCTCCGTCTGGTCCGGGAAGCCCCCGTCCCCGCTGCGGGCGGCCCGCCACACCAGCATGCGCGACACGTGCACGTCCAGCGCCATGTCGGCGATCTTCCATTGAAGTCCCTGGAAATCCGCGAGCGGGCGGCCGAACTGGCGGCGGGCGTTGAGGTGGCCGATGCTCGCGTCGAGCGCGGCCTGGCCGAGACCCGTGCACATGGCGGCGTTGCCGCACCGCTCGGGGTTGAACTGGTTGACGAGGATCCCGGTGCCCCTCTTGGAGCGCTCCTCGGGCATGACCAGGACGTCCTCCGGGTCGATGCGCACGTTGTCGAAATGCACCATGCACTCGGCGACGCCCCGGATCCCCATCTTCGGGTCGATGTGGAACTCGCCCATCCCGTCGGGCCGCCCGGTGAGCACCACGGCGCCGATGCCGTAGGGGCCGGAGGTCCCGGCCAGGCGGGCGAACACGATGATGGTGTCGGCGACGTGGCCACCGGTGATCCAGCACTTGGTGCCGGTCAACCGGAACCCGTCGCCGTCCGGAGCCAGCGTGGCCCTCATGTCGGTGCCGGCGCTGCCGGCGGCCGGCTCGCTCATGGCGATCGCGAAGTGGTTCGTGCCGTCGGCCACCCCGGGGAGCAGCCGGTTCCTCATCTCGTCGGTGCCGAGCACGTTGATCGCGCGCCACGGGCCGTTCAGGAACGGCTGGACCGACATCGCGGTGCTCAGGCAGGCGCGGGCCAGTTCCTCCACCACGATGCACCCCTCGAGCAGGCTCTCGCCCTGCCCGCCGTACCGCTTCGGAACCGTGAGGCCGACGAGGCCGGTCTCCAGGACGGCCTCGAAGGTCTTGCGCGGGAACTCCTCGGTCTCGTCCCAGTGGGCGGCCATCGGACGGAGCTCGCGGACGGCCACCTCGCGGGCCAGTTCCCGGATCTCGCGCTGACGCGGCGTGAGCTCGGCCCACAGGCCGTCATACGTCGGCTCGGGGTCGAGCGCGGCCGGGTCCCAGACGTCGCGGGCGGCGTCGAACATCGGCTCCTGCCCTGACAGGCCGTCCCCCGTCGGGGGGCCGGCTGCGGGAGTCGTGGCGTCGATGCTCATGGAAGGTCGCCTTTCAGAGGGAGGGAGCGGTGACTCGTTCGGCGTCATCGGGGGGCCATCCGGATCGCGCCGTCGAGCCGGATCGTCTCGCCGTTGAGCATGGGGTTGGCGAGGATGTGGGCGGCCAGGGAGGCGAAGTCCGCGGGGTCGCCCAGGCGCGCGGGGTGCGGGATCGATGCGGCCAGGCGGCCTCGGACCTCCTCCGGCACGCGGGACAGGATCGGGGTGTCGAACAGGCCCGGTGCGATCGTGTTGACGCGGACGTGGTTGCGGGCCAGATCCCGGGCTGCGACGAGGGTCATGCCGACCACGCCGGCCTTGGAGGCGGCGTACGGCAGCTGCCCGATCTGCCCCTCCCAGGCCGCGACCGAGGCGGTGAGCACGCACGCGCCGCGCTCGCCGTCGGGCAGGTCGTCGAGGGCGACCATCGCCGCCGCCGCGTGCCGCAGCACGTTGAAGGACCCGACCAGGTTGGTCTCGATCACGCTCTGGAACCGCTCCATGGAGCCCGGCGCGCCGTCCTTCTCGACCACCCGGACGGGCCCGCCGTGGCCGGCGCAGTGCACGAGCGCGCGGAGCTCGCCGAGTTCGGCCGCGGCCGCCACGGCCGCGGCGACCTGGTCGGAGTCGGTGACGTCGGCCGCGGCGAACCGCACCTGCCCTTCGGCGGTCCCGCCGAGGTCCGCGGCGACGCGCTCGCCGTCGCCGCCCTCCAGGTCGAGGAGGACGACGTGCGCCCCGGCGGCGGCCAGCTGCCGCGCGGTCGCCCGGCCCAGGCCGGACGCCGCTCCGGTGACGAGTGCCGCCTTGCCCCGGATGTCCATTCGTTGTGCCCTTCGTGTCGTCGGCGGCGGTGCGCCGTCAGATGATCCGTTCGAGGACGGTCGCGTTCGCGAGGCCGCCGGCCTCGCACATGGTCTGGAGGCCGCGGGTGCCGCCGGTCTGCTCCAGGTGGTTCAGGAGCGTGACGAAGATGCGGCATCCGCTCGCGCCGAGCGGGTGGCCGAGCGCGATCGCGCCGCCGCGCGGGTTCAGGCGGGCGAGGTCGGCTCCGAACTCCCTGGCCCAGGCGAGCGGGACGGAGGCGAACGCCTCGTTGACCTCGAACGCGTCGAAGTCGCCGAGCCCGAGGCCGGTGCGCTCCAGGATCCGCCGGGTCGCCGGGATGGGGCCGGTCAGCATCATCGCGGGGTCGTCGCCGACGACCGACGAGCCGGTGATCCGAGCGCGCGGGGTGAGGCCGAGCCGCCCGGCCCTCTCCGCGCTCATCAGCAGCACGGCCGCCGCGCCGTCGGTGAGCTGGGAGCTGTTCCCCGCGGTGACCGACCAGGTGCGGCCCGGCAGGAGGTCGGCGTACTCCTCGGACTCGAAGACGGCCTTGAGCCCGGCGAGCGCCTCGGCCGTCGTGGACGGGCGGATGGTCTCGTCGCCGGTCACCGTCGCGCCGCCGGGGAGGGTGACCGGGACGATCTCGTCGTCGAAGCCGCCGGACTCGGCCGTGGCCTGCGCCCGCCGGTGGGAGGCTTCGGAGAGCCGGTCCTGCTCCTCGCGGGTGATGCCCCAGGTCTCGGCGACCCTTTCGGCGGCGACGCCCTGCGGGACGAGGCGGAAGCGCTCGGCGACCCCGGGCCCCCAGGGGTCCTGCCCGATGCGGGCGCTCCCCATCGGGACGCGGCTCATCGACTCGACCCCCGCGGCGATGACGACGTCGTGCAGGCCCGTGGCGATGCCCTGCGCGGCGAACTCGATCGCCTGCTGCCCCGAGCCGCACTTGCGCTCGACCGTGGTGGACGGGACGTGGACGGGAAGGCCCGCGGACAGCCAGGCCATCCGGCCGGGCGTCGCGGACTGCTCTCCCGCCTGGCTGACGCAGCCCACGATGACGTCGCCGACGATGCCCGGGTCGATGGACGTCCGCGAGAGGAGGTGGGTGAGGGTCTGGGCGAGGAGCTCGACGGGGTGGAGGCCGCTCAGCGCACCCCCCGGCTTGCCCTTGCCCATCGGGGTGCGGCACCCGTCGACGATGACGACGTCGCGAAGCTCGGCCACGGCTCAGGCCCCCCGTCCGCCGACGGCGGCCCTGCGCGCCGGGCGCTGGTCGAAGGAGCGCCCGAGCAGCTCGGAGGCGATGCGGGTGCGCTGGATGTTGGGGGTGCCGCCGGCGAGCGCCCAGCCGTGCGCGTCCCTGTGCAGCCGCTCCAGGCCGTACTCCTCGGTGTAGCCGTTCGCGCCGTGCAGCATCATCGCCATGTCGGTGACGCGCTTGGCCATCTCGTTGGCGGCGCACTTGGCGAGCGAGACGTGCAGGGTGCTCGGGGCGCCGGCGTCGAGCCCGGCCACCGCGCGGTCGCGGAGCATGCGCACCGACTCGACCTCCAGGAGCATGTCCGCGAGGCCGACCTGGACCGACTGGAACTCCGCGATGGGCCGGCCGAACTGCTCGCGCTCCTGGACGTAGGCGATGGTCTTGTCCAGCGCGGCCTGCCCCAGGGCGAGGCTCATCGTGGTGTTGCCCAGCCGTTCGATGGAGAACATCGAGAAGAGGTCGCGGAAGCCGTCGGGGGGCCGGGCGACGATGTTCTCGACCGGGACCTGCACGTCGTCGAGGATCACGTCCGCGGACGGCAGGCCCCGGAAGCCCATCAGCCGCTCGCGGGCCCCGAACGAGACGCCCTCGCGGTCGGCCTCGACGATCACGGCTCCGATGCCCTTGGCGCCCGGCGTGTCGTCCATCCGGCAGTAGACGAGGTAGCGGTCGGCGTCCCCGCCGTTGGAGATCCAGCGCTTCAGGCCGCGCACCACGACGGTGTCGCCTCTGATCTCCGCGCGGGTGACCATGTCGGTGGCGGCCGATCCGGCGTCCGGCTCGGAGATGCCGATGGCCATCGCGTTGTCCCCGCTGACCACGCCGGGCAGGAACCGCCGCTTCTGCTCCTCGGTGCCGAGCCGCACCAGGTGCTGCGCCGGCCCGACGTTGGCCTCGAAGACCTGGAAGGCCGCCGGGGGCCATACCTTGGCCAGCTCCTCCACCACGGCCAGGGCTTCGGCGAACGTCCCTCCGGCGCCCCCGTACTCCTCGGGGAGGGCGATGCCCAGCCATCCGAGGGACCCCAGGTAGCGCCGCTCGTCATGGGTGAGGGCGGTCCGGTCCCGGTCCCACTGCTCGGCGTGGGGGGCGTATCGCTTCTCCGCGACCTGGCGGGCGACCTCCCGCAGCTCGGACACGTCGGTCGGCTGCGCGGCGGGGGCCGGGTCGGCGGGCTTCGGCTCACGTGGTGTGGTCATGCGCTGTGCTGCTTTCCCGTCTGCGGGGAGCGCAGGACCTCGCCGGCGCTCGTCGCCGAGCGCCCGCGGGGCCTGCATGGTGGATGAGATGTGCGTTTGCGGTGGCCGTCCGGGTCAGCGGCTCTGGGCGTACTCGCTGTCCGCCCAGCGCGTCATCCGGGAGCCGAGCGCCCCGACCAGTCCGCTGAACAGGACGCCGACGATCGAGATGGTCACGATGCCGACGTACATCCGGTCGGGGACGAAGACCTGCCAGGCGTGCCAGGTGTAGTAGCCGAGTCCCTCGTGGGCGTTGACGAACTCGACGGCGATGACCAGCAGCATGGAGATGCCCGAGGCGAGTTTGAGGCTGGAGACGATCTGCGGCGTGATCGCCGGGACGATCACCCAGCGGAACCGCCGGCCGGGCGACAGGCCGTAGGACCGCGCGACCTCGTGGAACGCGGTGGGGATCATCATCGCCGCGGACAGCGTCGTGAACGCGACGATGTAGAACGTGCCGAGCGAGATGAAGACCAGCTTCGGCACCTCGCCGAGCCCGAAGAGGAGCAGGAACAGCGGCAGCAGCGCCAGCTTCGGGATGACGTAGAGCGCGCGGATCAGGGGTTCGAGCATCCAGCGCAGCACCTTCACCTGGCTCATCAGGAGGCCGATGAGGATTCCGGCCAGCGACCCGACGACGTAGCCGGTCAGCAGCCGGAAGATGGTGATCTTGAGCTCGGACCAGAGCAGTCCGCTCGCCAGGTCCTCCTGCGCCTTCGCCGCCACCGCGCTCGGCTGGCTGAAGAAGCGCGCGTCGATCCAGCCCGAGCGGGCCGAGATCTCCCAGGCGGCGAGCACGCCGACCGGGAGCACGAGGCCGAGCAGCAGCCGCAGGACGCCGTCGCGCCTCGCCTGGGACGCCGTCGACCGCTGCTTGGAGTCGGGCCGGCGCTCGACCCAGCCGCCCTCGTTCCGGGAGACGCCCCGGTCCATCTGCACGGTCATCGGACGGCCTCCTCCATCGTCTCGACGTCGTCTTTGAGGTCGGCCCAGAGGTCCTCCTCCAGCCGGCCGAACTCCGGGTCCTTCCTCAGCCGCGCCGTCCGCGGGCGCGCGAACGGGACGTCGACGATGCGGCGCACGCGTCCCGGCCGGGCCGACATCAGGGCGATCCGGTCGGAGAGGAGGATCGCCTCGTCGAGGTTGTGGGTGACGAAGAAGACCGTGTGGTTGTGCTCGCGGACGATGGCGAGGAGCTCCTCCTGGAGCACCTTGCGCAGCTGCGCGTCGAGCGCCGCGAAGGGCTCGTCCATCAGCAGGATCTCGGGCTCGACGACGAACGCGCGCGCCAGCGCGACGCGCTGCTTCATGCCCCCGGACAGGTTGCCCGGAAGAACCTTCTCGAACCCGGCGAGGCCGACCCGCTCGATCCACTCCTGCGAGCGGCGGCGCGCCTCGGCGCGGTCCACCCCGGCGGCGTCGAGCCCCAGGCGCACGTTCGCCTCGACCGTGCGCCAGGGAAAGATCGAGTACTCCTGGAACACCGGGGCGACGAGCGGCCGGTCCCGGTGCTCGTGGTGGATCCGGACGACTCCGTCCGTGGGCTTCTGCAACCCGGCGAGCACCCGCAGCAGCGTCGACTTCCCGCAGCCGGACGGCCCGGCGACCGAGAGGAACTCGCCGCGCGCGACGGTCAGGTCGACGTCGTCGAGGGCGACGACGTCCTCCCGTCCGCGACGGCGGTACCGGTAGGACACCCCCTCGACGCGGATCTTGTCAGCGATCGGCGCAACGTCCCCCGTCGGGGGCGACTCGGAGCGCACGGCCTCAGTCATTGGGCCCCTCTCAGCATCGTCACGAACGGCCGGCGTCGTCACGACCACACTTGATTCTATTCAGTGGAATCTAATTCCTCTGATATGAATCATGTGTGCGATCCGCGGCCGTGTCAAGGGCGACCACCCACCGGAAGGGCCGACGGAGAGGCCCGACGGAAAGGAACGCCCATGCGCCTGTGCGCCAACTGGCTCCCGCTCTCCCCCGGCCTGACCCGGGAGGTGGCCGCCCGGTGCGAGTCGGCCGGCCTGTGGGGCATCGGGATCGGCGACTCCCCCAACTACGGTGAGCTCTACTCCGCCTGCACCGACGCGCTCGGCGCGACGTCCTCGCTGGTCGTGAGCACCAGTGTGACCAACCCCGTGACCCGGCACTGGTCGGTGCACGCCAGCGCCGTGCGGGCCCTGACCTCCGCCCACCCCGGCCGGTTCCGCCTCGGGTTCGGCCGAGGCGACTCGGCCGTGCGCACCTTCGGCCTCCGGCCCGCCTCCCTGGCCGGCCTGGAGGAGTTCGGGCGCTCGGTGGCCGATTCCGCGCGGGCGTCCGGCGTCGCCCCCTTCCTGCTCGTCGCGGCCAGCGGTCCCGCGACCGCGCGCACCGCGGGGCGCGTGGCCGACGGCGTCATCGCCGGCGTCGGCGCCGACCCGGTCGCCCTCCGCACGATCCGCGACCGCGCGCACGCCGCCCGCGGCGCCGGTGCCGCTCCGCCGGAGGTCTGGGCGTCGGTGCGGATCGCCATCGGACGCGACGACGACGAGGTGCGCGGGCTTCGGCGGCGCCTCGTCCCGCGCGCGGTGAGCGCCTCGCACTTCGCCTTCGCGTCGACCTTCGAGGGGAAGAACGTGCCCGAGGAGTACGCCGGCGTGCTGGCCGAGCGCTACTCGGGCTACGACTACGGCTCGCACGGCCGTTCCGGAGCCACCTCGAACGCGACGATGTTCGCGGACCGGCCCGACATCGAGGACTACCTGCTCGACCGCTTCGCCGTCGTGGGACGCGCGGACGACTGCCGGGCCCGGCTGGAGGACCTCTCGGCGCACGTCGACGGCATCTACCTGTCCCTGCTCTTCGAGGACGCACTGCCCCAGATCGACCTGATCGGCGGGATGCTCGCATAGGCGTGCTCGCATAGGCGTGCTCGCATAGGCAGGGCGCTCCCCCGGGTTCGGCGGCAGGTCTTGGCCGGCGAGCGCCACGGCCCCCTTGAATGGCGGCGTGAAGCAGGAGAGCAGTCCCGGCGACGAGGTCCGGCTGGCCTTCGAGGGCTCCGTGGCCACCATCACGATCGACCGCCCGGCCGTCCGCAACGCGATGGACCGGGACGCGTGGACCGTCCTGGCCGGGCACCTGGAGGCGGTGACCCGGTCGGAGGCGCGCGTGCTGGTGCTGACCGGAGCGGGCGGGCACTTCGGGACCGCGTTCTCCCGCCGCGGGCTCTCGCTCGACACCGGATCGTCGTGGCTGCTTCCCCGGGTGGTCGGCCTGCAGACGGCCAAGCGGCTCGCCTACCTGGCCGAGACGCTCGACGCGCGGGAGGCCCACCGGCTCGGCCTGGTGACCTGGCTCGTCCCGCCGAACGAGGCCGGCCCGCTCACCGACGACCTGGCGCTGCGCCTCGCCGCGGCCCCGCCCGTCGCCGTACGGCTCGACAAGGAACTGCTCAACCACTCCCACGAGCGGTCGTTCCGGGAGGCCGTCGCGGCCGAGAACACCGCCCAGGTGGTCAACATCGGGACCGACTCCCCGACCGCCCGGGAGGCGCTCGCCCAGGGCGAACGCCCCGCCTTCACCGGCCGCTGGCGCGGCTGACCCCGCCCGAGCAACCAAGGAGACACGCGATGCCGACGTCGGCCCAGCAAGAGTCGACCCACCACGAGTCGATCTACCACGAGTCGATCTACCACGAGGAGCACGAGGCCTTCCGGCGGTCGGTGCGGGCCTTCCTCGCGAAGGAGGTCGTCCCGCACTTCCCCGAATGGGAGGCCGCAGGGTGCGTTCCGCACGAGCTCTACCAGAGGCTCGGGGACCTCGGGATGCTCGGCCTCCGCGTGCCGGCGGAGTACGGCGGCGGCGGGGAGGGCGGCTTCCTCTACTCGTCGGTGTGGTCGGAGGAGTGCGCCAGGGCGGGCGTCTCGCTCGGCGGCGCGGCGACGCACATGAACCTCGTCATCCCCTACATCCTGCGCGAGGGGACCGAGGAGCAGAAGCGGCGCTGGCTGCCCGACATGGCCGCGGGACGGAGGATGGGCGCCATCGCGATGACCGAGCCCGGCACCGGCTCGGACCTGGCCGGCATCCGCACGACGGCACGGCTCGAAGGCGGCCACTGGGTGCTGTCCGGCGGCAAGACGTTCATCACCGGCGGCATCAACGCCGACCTGGTGGTCGTCGTGGCGCGCACCAGCGAGCACGCCGACCGCCGGGCCGGCCTGTCCCTCCTCGTCGTCGACGCCGACAGCGAGGGCTTCGGCCGGGGCCGCAACCTGGAGAAGATCGGGCTCAAGGCCACCGACACGGCCGAGCTCTTCTTCGACGACGTCGCCGTCCCCGCGGACCACCTCCTCGGCGAGGAGGGCCAGGCGTTCCGCTACCTCGCGCACAACCTGGTCCAGGAGCGGCTCGGCATCGCCCTCGGCTCCCAGGTCTCGGCCGAGAAGGCACTGCGGATCACGCTCTCCTACGTCAAGGACCGCACGGCGTTCGGTCAGCCGGTGTCGTCCTTCCAGAACACGAAGTTCAAGCTCGCCTCCTGCCATGTGGAGGTGACCGCCGGGCGCGCCCTGCTGGACCGGGCCATGCGCGCGCACGAGGCGGGCCGGCTCACCGCCGCCGAGGCGTCCGCGGTCAAGGTCTACTGCACCGAGACGCAGAACCGGGTGATCGACCGGTGCCTGCAGCTGCACGGCGGGTACGGGTTCATGCGGGAGTACGAGATCGCCCGGATGTTCACCGACGCGCGCATCTCCCGGATCTACGGCGGCACCAACGAGGTCCAACGCGTCATCATCGCCAAGTCGCTGGGACTGTAGTTTCGGCCGGGTAAGCGCAGGCGGGCAGGGAGGTCGGTCATCGAGCTGCAGCAGCTCCGCTACTTCGTCGCGGTCGCCGAGGCGCGGAGCATCAGCGGCGCGGGGACGGCGCTCGACGTGACCCAGTCGACCGTCTCCCAGTCGGTGCACGCACTGGAGAAGGAGCTCGGCGCGCTCCTGTTCCACCGGACCGGCCGGGGCATGACGCTGACCTCGGCCGGTCACGGCCTCCTCGGTCCCGCGCGCAGGATCCTGCGGGAGACCCGGCAGGCCGAGGCCGCGGTCTCCGCCGAACCGCGCCGCAGCGCGCCGAGGCTCGACATCGCGGTCCTGCCGCCGGCGCTCAACGGCCCGCTGGCCGAGGTCCTCGCGGCGTTCCTGCGGGCGAACCCGGAGACGGTCGCGCACGTCCGGGAACTCGGCTCGGAGCAGGAGGCCGCGGAGGTCCTCGCCTCCGGCACGGCGGAGATCGTCGCGACCCGCCTCCCGCTCGACGCCGGGCGCGCCGGCGACCGGCTCGCGACGTTGCCGCTCGGCGCGTACGACGTCTACGTCGTCCATCCCCCGGGCTCCGGGGAGGAACCGGCCGCCGCCGGCCGGGAGCCGCCGATCGGCCTCGCCGAGCTGCACGACGTACCGCTCGTCCTGATGCCGCCGCGTCCGGTCCTGTCCGCCGGCATGGCGGCGATGGTCGAGGAGAGCGCCCCGCACCTCGTCCGGCGGGCGGTCGTCGGGCAGCAGGAGACCCGTACCGCCTGGATGCTGGAGGGCATCGCGGCGACGCTGCTCGGTTCGCGCCGGGCTGCGGAGGCGGCGCGGTCCGGAGCACGCCTGGCCCCGTTGCGCGGAGCCACCGACCTCACGGTCGGCCTGGCCTGGGATCCCCGGACGACATCGCCGGTGGCCCGCCTCTTCGTGGCCTCCGCGTACGCGGCGACAACGCGATCTCCAGCAGCGCCCGGGCCGCCGGCGTCAGCCGCTCCGGACGATGGGCCAGCCCGACCCGGCGGAACACCGGCGGATCCAGGGATCTGAGCTCCGCGTCCGGGAGGAGCCGCTCGGCGACGGCGCGCGAGACGAAGGTGACCAGGACGTCCTGGGCCACGAGCTCCCACAGCAGGCGGCGCTGCGCACTGCGCAGCCGCGGCTCCCCCAGGACCTCGGCCATGGTCCGCTCGCTGGCCGTCCGGCCGCCGGACGCCCGCGCGAGCGCCCCCGACGGCAGGTCCCGGACCAGCGAGCGCGGCAGCGGGTCCGGGAGTCCCTCGGCCAGGCCGGGGCCGGCCGCGATGACCAGCTCCTCCCGCGCCAGCTCGACCGTCTGGAGCGAGGCCCTGTGGACGGGCAGCTCGACCAGGCCGATCTCGGCCGCGCCGTCCGTGATCTCGGCCAGCACCGCCGGGACGGAACCGGGCTCGCCGACATGCACCCGCAGGCCCGGCCGGGCGTCCAGCAGGCGCTTCACCCAGGGGCCGAGCGGGTGGATCGCCAGGGTCGAGGCCGCCGCGACGGTGAGGCGTCCGGCGTCGAGCCGCGCCACCCGGTCGACCCGGACCCGCGCCTCCTCGACCTCGGCGAGGACGGACCGGGCCCGAACCTCGAGTTCACGGCCGGCGTCGGTGAGCCGCAGGCCCCGCCCGACACGCTCGAACAGGCTGACCCCGAGGCGCTGCTCCAGGGTCCGCAGCGCCTGCGAGACCGACGGCTGCGCGACGTACAGCGCCTCCGCGGCACGGGTGACGCCGCCGTGGTCGATGATCGCCACGAAGAACCGGAGCAGCCGCAGGTCCACGCTCCCACGGTAGCCGCGTCCCCCCGGCCGACCCGCGGCCGACCCATAGGCTCCGGCAATCGCGGCCACCGGGATCAGGTCTTTGTCACCGGTCGCGACCGGCCGGAAGAGTGCGGCCATGACCCGCGACTCCGTTGCCGCCGCGTCCCGGCACGGCGGCGAGAGGACCACTCCCTGATGACCACTGCGCTCTCCACCGACGGATCCTGCTCCGGCCGGGTCGCCATCGTGACCGGCGCCGGTCGCGGCCTCGGCGCCGAGTACGCCCGCCGCCTCGCCCGCGCGGGCGCCGCCGTCGTCGTGAACGACCTGGGGGTCGCCCTCGACGGTGAGGCCGACGGCACGGCGCCCGCGGACGCGGTGGCCGCCGAGATCCGCGCGGCCGGCGGTCGGGCCGTCGCCAGCGCCCACGACGTCTCGGCCTGGGAAGGGGCGGCGCAGCTCGTCGGGCTGGCCGCCGACACCTTCGGCGACCTCGACATCCTGGTCAACAACGCCGGAGTTCTGCGCGACCGGACGATCGCCCGCATGACGGAGGCCGAGTGGGACTCGGTGATCCAGGTGCACCTCAAGGGCACCTTCGCCACCACCCACCACGCCGCGAAGCACTGGCGCGAGCGCCACGGCGAGCGTCCCGGGCGCGTCGGACGCCTGATCAACACGACCTCCGTCTCCGGCCTCTTCGGCAACGCCGGCCAGGCCAACTACGCGGCGGCCAAGGCCGGCATCGCCGCCATGACGATCGTCGCCTCCCTCGAACTGGGCCGCTACGGCGTCACCGCGAACTGCGTCTCGCCGGGCGCCGCGACGCGGATGACCGCCGCGCTCGGCGGCGACCGCGACCCCGGCGACCCGTCCCGCTCCCCCGGCTTCCCCGCCGCGGTGGTCGAGTGGCTCGCGTCGCGGCGCTCCGACGGCGTGACCGGCCGGGTGTTCCTGACCTCCGGCAGGCGCCTGTCGGTGGCCGCGGGCTGGGAGCACGGCACCCCCGCCGCGCCGAGCGAGGACCTCACCGAACTCGACGCGACGCTGCGCGGACTCCTCGCGACGGCCCGCCCCAACGCCGGCATGCGGGGCTGAGCCGATGCTCGACCGCACCTCCGTGGGCGCCCGCTCGGCGCCGTACACCCGCGCGTGGACGTCGGACGACGCGCTCCTCTACTCGCTCGCGCTGGGCGCCGGCCCCGACCAGCTCGATCTGGTCACCGAGAACTCCGAGGGCGTGGCCCAGCGGATGCTGCCGACGTACGCCGCCCTGCTCGCCGGCGGCAGCCGGCCGCTGCGCGACCGGCTCGGCGACTGGCCCTCCCACGCCACCGTCCACGGCGCGCAGCGGGTCGCGCTCCCCGGCCCGCTGCCCGTCGCCGGCGAGGTCGAGGTCGTCTCGACCGTGGCGCGCATCGCCGACAAGGGCTCCGGCGCCCTGGTGGAGATCGAGGCCGCCGGCACGGACCGCGCCACGGGCTCCGCGGTGTTCTCCGCGCTGACGTCGCTCTTCCTGCGCGGCCAGGGTTGGGGCGAGCCGGAGCGCGGCACGGAGGGCGACCCGGTGCCCGACCGCGAACCCGACCTCGTCGCCGAGGCGCCGACGGACCCGGGCCAGGCGCTCCTCTACCGCCTGTGCGGCGACCGCAACCCCCTGCACAGCGACCCCGCGTTCGCGCGGCGCGCCGGGTTCGAGCGGCCGATCCTGCACGGGCTGTGCACCTGGGGCGTCGCCGCCCGGATCCTGCTCCGCGAGCTGGGCGCGGCCGGTCATGCCGACCCGCTGGGCCGGGTGGCGTCGTACTCCGGGCGGTTCCGGGCGCCGGTCGTCCCGGGAGACAGGCTCACGGTCCGCGCCTGGCGGACCGGGCCGGACACCTGGGCGCACACGACCTCGGTCGGCGCGCGTACCGTCGTCGACCGCGGCGAGCTGGCGCTGCACCCGCGGGCGGCCGGATGAGCGGCGAGCCCAGGCCGGTCCCGCGGCCGACGCCCGAGACGCTGCCCTACTGGGAGGCGGCGCGGCGCCGCGAGCTGGTGCACCACCGCTGCGACGGCTGCGGTACCGGTTCGCAGCACCCGCGGGCGATCTGCGCCTGCGGTTCGACGGACCTGACCTGGACCCCGTGCAGCGGGCGCGGGCGGCTGTACTCCTACGTCATCGTGCACCGGCCCGAGCCGCCCTTCGCCGACGAGGCCCCCTTCGTCCTGGCCATCGTGGAGCTTGAGGAAGGCGTCCGGATGACCACCCGCATCGTGGACGTGCCCGCCGACCCGTCGGCCCTCCCCCTCGACATGGACGTCGAGCTCCGCTGGATCGAGCGCGAGGACGTGAACCTTCCGGTGTTCGCGCCGGCCCGGCCGGAGGGAGCGTGATGGACGCGATCATCGTCGGCGCCGCCGAGACCGACGTGCTCGGCCGCAACCCCGGCCAGTCCGTGCTGGGGCTGAACGTCGAAGGCGGGCTGCGGGCGCTCGCCGACGCCGGCCTGGAACCGGCCCAGATCGACGGCGTCGCCGGCGCCTACTCGCCCCACGGCGTCGCCCACGCGCTCGGGATCACGCCTCGCTGGGTCGACTCCACCAACGTGGGCGGCTGCTCCTTCCTCATGCACGTGCGCCACGCCGCCGCGGCGATCGCCGCGGGGCACGCCACCCGGGTGCTGGTCACCCACGGCGAGTCCGGCCGGTCGCGCACCGGCACCGTGCCGCGGCCGCGGGACCCCCGGTCGTGGACCGGCCAGTTCGAGGAGCCGTACGGCGCCCGGCCGCCGTACACCCGTTTCACCCTCCCCGCCTTGCGCCACCTCCACGACAACGGTCTCGACGAGACCGCTCTGGCGCAGGTCGTCGTCGCGCAGCGCCGCTGGTCCTCCCGGGTCCCGCGGGCCGGGCGGCGGGATTTGGTGACCGTCGGCGACGTACTGGCGGCGCCGGCCCTCGCGTGGCCGTTCACCGTCCCCATGGTCTGCATGCTGACCGACGGCGGCGGCGGACTGGTGGTCACCGCGTCCCGGCACGCCACGGCGGAGCAGCTCCGGCGGTCCGTGAGGGTGCTCGGGACGGGCGAGGGCTCCGATCCCCTCCTGGTGGCCCAGGCGCCCGACCCGGCCGGGGACTCCGCGGCCCGGCGCGCCGCCGACGACGCCTTCGCGGAGGCGCGGATCGGGCGGTCCGAGATCGGCCACGTCATGGTGTACGACGCCTTCGCGCACCTGCCGCTGATCGGGCTGGAGTGCCTCGGGCTGGCGGCGGCGGGCGAGGCGGCCGAGCTGGTCGCCGCCGGAGAGACCTCGCCGGGCGGCTCCCTCCCGCTCAACACCAACGGAGGCGGCCTCGCCTACACCCACACCGGGATGTACGGCATGTTCGCCATCCAGGAGGCCGTCCGCCAGCTGCGCCACGAGGCCGCGGCCCAGGTGCCAGGGGTGAGCACGAGCGCCGTCCTCGGGTACGGCGGGATGTTCACGGCCTCCTCCGTCCTCCTCCTCGTGCGAGACTGAGACCACTGCGGGAGACCCATGGTGCGCAACTTCTTCGAGTACGCCGACAACGACCCGGCGCGGGTCGCCGTCGTCCACACCGACGGCCAGCAGATCACCTACGGTGAGACGCGGGACGACGCCCACCGCATCGGCAACTTCCTCTGGGGCCGCGGGCTCGCTCCCGAGGACACCGTCGCCTGCCTGCTGCCGAACTCCTACCAGCTCATGGCGCTGGTCCGCGGCGCGGCGCAGCTCCCGCTGTACCTCACCCCCGTCAACTGGCATCTCACGGCCTCGGAGATCGCCTACATCCTGGGCGACTCCGGGGCGAAGATCCTCTTCACCGCCGAACCGTTCGTCGGACTCGCCGAGGAGGCCGCCGCGGAAGCCGGGCTGCCGGACGAGGCGGTCTTCGTCCTCGCGGTCGCGCCGCGGGGCGGCCCGTCCCGGCTGGCCGGCCCCGTCGCCGCGGCGTCCGCGGCGCCCCCGCGCGACCGGGCGGCCGGCAACCGCATGCTCTACACCTCCGGCACGACCGGCCGCCCCAAGGGCGTGCGGCGCCCGCTGCGCGGGATCAGCCCGGCCGAGGCCGCCGGCGCGGCCCTGGCCCGGGCCCGCCGCTACGGCGCGGACCACGAGGACGGCGTGTTCCTCGGGCTGGCCCCGATGTACCACGCCTCGCCGCTCGCCTACGCCGACCAGGCGCTCGACGTCGGCCACCGGGTCGTGCTGCTCGAACGGTGGAACCGCGAGCGGGCCCTCGAAGCGATCGCCGAGCACGGCGTGACGTGGCTCTACCTCGTCCCGCTGATGATGCAGGAGCTCGTCGCCCTGCCCGAGGAGGAGCGCGCCGCGCTCCAGGTCGGGAGCATCCGGTCCGTCGTCCACACCGCCGCGCCGTGCCCCCCGCACGTCAAGCAGGCCATGATCGACTGGCTCGGTCCGGTCCTGGTCGAGCTGTACGGCGGCACCGAGGGCGCGGCCACCGTGATCACGTCGCAGGAGTGGCTCACCCACGTCGGCAGCGTCGGGCGCCCGTTGCCCCACGTGAGCCTGCGTATCCTGGACGAGGACCACCGGGAGGTGCCGGTCGGCCAGGTCGGCACCGTGTACTTCAGGAACGAGCAGCTCGCCTTCGTCTACCTCGGTGATCCAGAGAAGACGGCCGCGTCGCGCCTGGACGGGCACGTCACGCTCGGCGACCTCGGCCGGCTCGACGAGGACGGCTACCTCTACCTCTCGGACCGGTCGGCCGACATGATCATCAGCGGGGGCGTGAACATCTATCCCGCGGAGATCGAGCACGCGCTGCTGGAGCTCCCGGGAGTGGCGGACGCGTGCGTCGTCGGCCGGCCGGACGAGAAGTGGGGCGAGAGCGTGCACGCGGTCGTCGTCGCCGACCGCCCGGGGACCCACGACGAGGTCGCGGCGTCGCTGGACGCCGAGCTCCGCGTCCGCATCGCCGGCTACAAGGTCCCGCGCAGTTGGGCGTTCACGGCGGCGCTGCCGCGGTCGGCGGCGGGGAAGCTGCTGCGCCGCGAGGTACGGGAGAGCGCCGCGTCCCGGATGCCGTGACGGCCCCGGACGGCGCGCCCTGGCGCCCGACCGCATCCGACGCCGCCTTGTGGGCAGCGGTCACGCGACGATAGATTTCATTCAGTAGATGCCGATTCGACTGAATAGAACGACGATGAGGAAGGTGCACGTGCGCGCACTGGTCTGGGACGGGGACGGTCTCCAGGTCGACCCGACCGTCGAGGTCCGCCCGCCCGGTCCGGGCGAGGTCGCCGTCGACATCGCCATGGCCGGCCTGTGCCACAGCGACCTCAGCCCGATGGAGGGCCGCATCCCCCAGCCCACGCCCGCCATCCTCGGCCACGAGGCCGTCGGCACGGTCGCCGCGGCGGGCCCCGGCGCGGGCGTGCCCGTGGGGCAGCGGGTCGTGCTCACCGTTCTGCGCCGGTGCGGCGAGTGCCGGCACTGCCGCGAGGGCCGGCCGACCCTGTGCCCCGCCTCCGCCCGTCCCGTCGCCAGTCCGTTCTCCCGCGGCGGCGCCGTCGTGCACCAGTTCGTCAAGCTCGGCGCCTTCGCCGAGCGGGTCGTGGTGGCCCGGGAGCAGGTCATCGCGATGCCCGCGGAGATCTCCGACCCGGTCGCCGCCATGCTCGGGTGCGCCACGGTCACCGCGTTCGGCGCCGTGGAGGACCGCGCCCGGCTCCGGCCCGGCGAGTCCGTGCTCGTGACCGGGGCCGGCGGGATCGGCCTGAACGCGGTCCTCGCCGCCCGGTCGGCGGGCGCGGAGCGCATCGTGGTCGTCGACCGCAACCCGGCGAAGGAACGGATCGCCCGTACGTGCGGGGCGTCCGACTTCATCGTCTCGGGCGACCCGTCCGAGATCGCCCCGGCCGTGCGCGACCTGGCGCCCGGCGGCGTGGACGCCGCGTTCGAGTGCACCGGCCACACCGGCGTCCTCAACGCGGCCGTCAAGTCACTGGCCGGCGGCGGACGGGTCGTCGTGGTCGGGCTGCCGCCGACCGGCGGCACCCTCGACCTCGAAGTGCGCGACCTGTTCCACGACAAGTCCCTGCTCGGCTGCCGCATGGGCTCGGTCGACCCGCACCGCAAGCTTCCCGACCTCGCCGAACGCGTCCTCCGCGGCGAACTCGACCTGACCCCGCTCGTGTCTGCGGTCGTGCCCATGGAGGGCGCCGCACGGCTCGTCGACGACCTCCGCAACGGCCGCATCGACCGCGGCTTCCTCCGATTCGGGAGCACCTCGTGACCGCGACCACCCATCACCTGATCGCCGGTGACCCGCTGAGCGGTTCGACGACGTACGACGTCACCGACCCCTACACCGAGCGGGTCATCGCCGCGGTCGCCGACGGCGGCCGCTCCGCGGCCGACGCGGCCGCGGCCGCCGCCGCCGAGGCGCGCGACGCCTGGGCGGCGACCCCGGTCGAGACACGCCGCCGGGTGATCGGCCACGCCGGGGAGCTGCTCGAAGACCGGCGCGACGAGCTGGTCGACCTGGCCATCGCCGACACGGGCGCCCGCCGGGCCGTCGCCGAGGCGACCCAGGTCGGCGCGGCGCTGGCCCGGCTCCGGCACTGGTCCACCCTGTCCGCCGGTCTGCTCACCGTCCCGGCGGAGCCCGTGGCGGCCGGCCTCGCGGGAACGGTCACCCGCGCGCCGGTCGGCGTGGTCGGCTGCATCAGCCCCTACAACTTCCCGCTGCTCGCCATGGTCGCGAAGGTCGCGCCCGCCCTGTTCGCCGGCAACACCGTGGTGATGAAGCCGGCCCCGCAGGACCCGCTGCTCGTCATCGCGCTCGCCGAGGCGCTCAACGAGGCCCTGCGGGCGGAAGGCGCACCGGCGGGGGCGGTGAACCTGGTGACGGGCGCGGGCGCCGCGCCCGGCGCCGCGCTGGTCGACCACCCCGAGGTCGGCGCGATCAGCTTCACCGGCAGCACGCTGGTCGGCACCGAGATCTACCGGTCGGCGGCGCCCGGCATGAAGCGGCTCCTCCTCGAACTCGGCGGCAAGGGCGCGCTCGTCGTCCGGGCGGACGCGGACCTCGACGCCGTCGTGGCCGGTGCGACCCGCGCGTGGACGGTCCACTCCGGGCAGATCTGCGTGACGCCCGCCCGCGTCATCGCCGACGCCTCGGTGCACGACGAGCTCGTCGTGCGGCTTCGCACCGCCCTGGACGGCCTCGTGCACGGCGACCCGCGGGACCCCGCGACGACCACCGTCCCGCTGATCAGCGAGGTCCAGCGGGACCGCGTCGCCGCGCTGGTGGACGGCGCCCGCGCCGAAGGGGGGACGGTCCACACCGCGGCGGACGTCCCGCATCACGGCTACTTCCACCCCGCCACCCTGGTGACGGACGTCGGCCCGGAGGCGACGGTCATGCAGGAGGAGGCGTTCGGCCCGGTCGTCTGCGTAACTCCGGCGTCCTCGGACGACGAGGCGGTCGCCATCGCCAACGCGACGCGCTACGGCCTGACCGACCAGGTCTACTCGCGCGACCTCGACGCGGCGCGCGGCGTCGCGGCCCGGCTGGCCTCCGCGCAGGTCGGCATCAACACCTGCGCCCGGCGGGCGGACCTCCCCTTCGGCGGCACCAAGGCCAGCGGCATCGGGCGCAGCGGCGGCGCCTACGCCCTCGACTCGTACACCGAACTCCGCGCGACGGTGCATCCGACCGGCTGACGCCCCACCGGTCGGGCGTCGTCAGGCCCGGCGGGCCGGGGCTCCCGCCGTCGTCGGCCCCGGTCCGTCAGGTGCGTCCTGCGGCGAATCCGTCCGGCAATCGGTGGCGGGCTTCCTCGAACACGCCGTGCGTGAGGTAGGTGCCGTCGCCGAACGGTTCTATCGACGTGCTGTCGCCGCCGAGTTCCGGCGGGAGCACCGCGGATCCGCCGGTCCGCAGGTCGACGACGACGTGGACCTCCCAGTCCACCTCATGGGGGTGCTCGACGTCGTCATCGCCCCTTTCGATCGTGACCACCAGGCGGTCATCGTCGATGAATCCGGCACCGCCGGGGTCCCCGTCCGTCGAGATGTAGGGTTCGTCCGGCTCGCCGACGTCCCGGACGAGGTCTTCGACGGTGAAGACCGAGAGGACCTCACCGTCCGGGTATCGATGCACCCGGACGTCCTGGTGGCCGTTCGCCTCCCCCGTGCTGACCATGGCCGCGCCGCTGGGCGACAAATCGCATAGGGTGCGGCCTTCCCAGGGACCGTCGAGTTCCTCGACGGTCAGCCGACCGGCGGCCATCCGTCCGTGATGCCCGGAAGTACCGCGATGCACCTCCCCGGCGGTCTGCAGCACACTCCCGTCCGGATGCGCCAGTGTGCGCCCGGCGCCGACGACCTCCACCGGAGCACGCGCCAGGACGGCGCCCGTCGCCGCGTCGAGGACGCACCACTCGTCCACGCTGGGGTGGTCCTCGTGCGCCCGCCGCCGGAAGGCCCGTAGGGCCCACACGTGGCCGGCGTCGTCATAGGCGACGGTCATGAAGATGATGCCCGCCGGGGCGTCCGCAGGATGGAGATCACGTTCCCACACCACCGCGCCCGAGGTGTCGATGCAGCAGATGAGGCCACCACGGACGTGGTAGGCGGCGGTACCCAGGTCGGGAGCGACGTCGAACTGCCCGCGCCGGTCGTGGTTTCTGTGCTCGTACCGCCTGGGGAAGGTCGCCTGCGCGATGAGGCGCGTCCCGTCCGCCGGACTACGGGCGAGATCGGCCGCCGCGAGGGTCAGCTCGTCCTCGCGCCAGGCATGGACAACCACCGTCAACCACTCCTCACCGTCGACGCCAGGGTTTCCGTCCGGAGCCCGCTCGCACCGGTCCGCCGCTGCCCGACGACCGCCGGCACGCTCAGCGGACTCGATCATTCCGTAACTCGTTGCGTCCGGCATGGCGTGGGCTCAAGGCGGCAGGGGCGCCGGAGCGCCGCGGGCCCACCCCGGGTCCGGCGGCCGGTCACCACCTCCCGAGGGCCTTGGCCAGCGCGGTCGCGGTGGAGGCGATCACCTTGTCGTCGTGGGCGGTGTCGTCGGCGTTGCGGTTGGTGAACACCGAAAGGATCATCGGCGCCTTCGATCCGGGTACCCAGACGATCGCCACGTCGTTGGCGGTGCCGTGGTTGCCGGCGCCGCCAGTGCCGGTCTTGTCGCCGACCGTCCAGTCCTTGGGCAGGCCCGCCCGGATCCGGGTGGCGCCGGTGAGGCTGGCCTTCAGCCAGCCGACCAGCCGCGTCCGGTCGCGGTGGTGGAGGGTCTCGCCGGTGGTGAGCTCGGTGAAGGTTCGTGCGGCCGCCGCGGGGGTGGTGGTGTCGCGCACTTCACCGGGCTCCCACTCGGTCAGCCAGGGCTCCGGCCGGTCCAGGCGGCTCGTCCGGTCACCGGTGGCGCGGAAGAACTCGGTCAGCCCGCGCGGTCCGCCGATCTGCTTCAGCAGCGTGTTACCCGCGAAGCCGTCGGATTTCGTGATCCCGGCACGGCACAGTTGCGCGGGTGTCATGCCGGTGTCGGTGTATTCGGTGGTCTCTGGGGAGTTCTCGGTCAATCCAGCCATGTCGGCGGGCTTCCAGCGGAGCACCTTGTCCATCAGCCCTGGCTCGTGGGTGCGCGCCTTGCCCAGGACTGCCGCGCACGCGAACACCTTGAACATGGAGTTGAAGGGGAAGCGCTCGCCGGCCCGGTAGCCGACCTTCCGACCGGTCCCCAGGTCGATGCCCATCGCGCCGATGCGCCCGTCGTAGGACTTCTCGAGTTCCTGCAGCGTCCGGTTCAGGCCGGCGTCGGCGGGGACGCCGCTCCCCGTCCGGACGACGACACCGGAGATGCTCCTCTCATCGGCGCCTGCACCCGTCACATAGGCGATGCCGCCCAGCATCGCGGAAGCGGTCAATGCCGCGACCCCCAGTCGCAGTCGTGTCATGCCGAAGAGAAGATCAGAAACCATCGGGAGATGTCCAATACCGATATCGGAAATTCGGCCATATCGATATGCATATCGATGATCGCGCACGACTCCAGCGAGTGCAGCCGTTCACCTGGTGTTCGGCGAAAGCTTCGATCCTCCTCGTGCGCTGCGGTCCGCCTTTCCGTACGCTCGCGGGACGGTGCGATCTCCCGGAAGGCCGAGACATGTGGTCACGTAGGTTGCTCATCCTCGCGTCCGGGCTGACGCTCGGCGGCGCGGTCGGCGCCGTCCCCGCCGTTTCCGCCGCGGCGCCGGTGCGTCACGGGCTCGCGGCGTGCTCGCCGTCGGCGTCCCTGCTGGGCTTCTCCGACGCGCTGGACAAGACCCGGTTCAACGGGACGGCGGTCTCCGGGCTCTCCGCCCTCGCCGTCACCCGGCCCGGCCGCGCCGTCACGCTGGTCGACAACATCGGCACCAGCCCGGCCCGGATGTACGGCCTCTCGGTGCGGCTCCGTCCCGGCCGCGGGCCGCACGCCGCGACGCGCGACGTGACCACCCTCAGGCGTCCCGACGGCACCCCCTACACCGGCGCGGACCTGGACGGCGAAGGACTGGTCGCCGAGCGCGGCGGACGGACCGTGCTCGTCGCCTCCGAGACCGAGCCGTCCATCCGCCGCTTCGGTGTCCGGGACGGCCGCCAGCGCGCCGAGCTGCCCGTCCCCGGGCGGTTCCGCGTCGCCCCGGCGGGCGAGGCCGCCGGCAACCAGACCTTCGAGGCGCTGACCGCCACCGGCGATGGGCGCACCCTTTACGCCGGGATGGAGGACTCGCTGTCCAGCGACGCCGCCGGCATCACCCGCATCCTGCGCTACGACGGACGCTCCGGCCGCGGCTACCGCCCGGCCGCCCAGTACGCCTACGCGACCGACCCCGGCCTCGGCCTGGTCGAACTCGTCGCACTGCGGGACGGCGGCCTGCTCGCCCTCGAACGCGGATGGACGTCGGGGGTCGGCAACACCGTGCGCGTCTACGAGACCTCCACGCGCCGCGCGGCCGACGTCTCGGACGTCGCCTCGCTCCCCGCCGGCGCGACCGCCGTCCTCGGCAAGAGGCTGCTCGTCGACCTGGTGGACTGCCCGCCCTCCGGCGCCACCGCCAAGCAGCCGCAGCCCAACCCGCTGCTCGACAACATCGAGGGCATGGCGCTCGGCGGCCGCACCTCACACGGACGTCACGTCCTGTACCTGGTCTCGGACGACAACGCAGGCGCCACGCAGATCACCCGCCTCTACGCGCTGGCCGTGCGCGTCCCGGCCTGACCGCCTGGCCATACCCGTTCCGGGTGCCGCCCGGAGACACCCGAAGGAGTGCTCATGATCCGTGCCGGCGCAACGATGACGGTCGCCGCGGCGGCGACCGTCGCGGCGGGCGTGGCCCTGCCCGCGACCGCCGCGTCCGCGCATGGCGGACGTCCCGGGCATTCGCCCGACGTCCGGTTCGCCACGTTCAACGCGTCGCTGAACCGGGGGACGGAGGGCGAACTCGTCGCGGACCTGTCCACCCGGAACGACGCGCAGGCCCGTACGGTCGCGGAAATCATCCAGCGCGCCCGTCCGGACGTCCTGCTCGTCAACGAGTTCGACTATGACCGCCGGGGCAGGGCCGCCCGGCTCTTCCAGGACAACTACCTGTCGGTCGGGCACAACGGCGCGAAGCCGATCACGTACCGGTACCGCTACACCGCCCCCAGCAACACCGGCGTCGCCTCCGGCCTCGACCTCGACAACGACGGCCGGGCGGTCACCACACCCGGCTCGGACGCCTACGGCCAGGACGCGTACGGCTACGGCGTGTTCCCCGGCCAGTACGGCATGGTCGTCTACTCCCGCCACCCGATCGACCACCGGCGGATCCGCACGTTCCAGAAGTTCCTGTGGAAGGACATGCCGGACGCCGCGCTGCCGGACGACCCGTCCACTCCGGCCCCGTCCGACTGGTACAGCGACGAGGAACTGGAGTCCGTCCGGCTGTCGTCCAAGAGCCACTGGGACGTGCCCGTCAAGGTCGGGCGCCGCACCGTGCACTTCCTCGTCAGCCACCCCACGCCGCCGACCTTCGACGGAGCCGAGGACCGCAACGGGCGCCGCAACCACGACGAGATCCGGTTCTGGGCCGACTACGTCCGTCCGCGGCAGGGCCGCTACATCCAGGACGACGATGGCCGCCGCGGCGGCCTGCGGCCGGGTGCGAGGTTCGTCATCGCCGGCGACCTGAACGCCGACCCGCATGACGGAGACAGCCACGACGGCGCGGTGCGCCGGCTCCTCGACAACCCCCGCGTCGACGCGTCCCCCGCTCCGTCCAGCGGTGGCGCCGTCGAGGCCGCCGAGAAACAGGGCGGCGCGAACCTCGACCACGAGGGCGATCCCCGCCACGACACGGCCGACTTCGCCGACAGCGCCCCGGGCAACCTGCGGGCCGACTACGTCCTGCCGTCCCGCGGCCTCCGCACGTCCGAAAGCGGTGTGTTCTGGCCGGTGGCGTCGGACCCGCTGTCCCGGCTGACCGGGACATACCCGTTCCCCGGCTCCGACCACCGCCTGGTCTGGCTGGACGTCCGCACCTGACCGAACGCGCAGCACCAGCCGTGAAGGCGGGACCACACGACGCTACGACGGCGGTTCTCGGCCGGGGCACCTGCCGATGCCGCGACGTGAGCGCTGGTGAAGCGGTTATGAAGCACATGGTTGTTACCGTTCGCGCAATGGACGGACGGCGCTCCGGTCGGTTCATAGGCGTCCTTCGGCGAGCGACCGTTCCGGATCGCAAGGAGGCTCTGAATGCACGATCAACGAGCGACGGGAACGGCGACGACGACAAGGCCTCGGCGGTCGATCTTAGTGAGATTGATCGCGGTATGCGCATTAGCACTGGGCGGCATCGCGGTCGCCCCGGTGAACGCCCACGCCGACAGTGGTTGGCGGGACGGCGGCAGCGGCGGGGTCTGCTCCTTCGTCTGGGGCGGCAGTTCCCATTTCGAAATCTGGCCCCGCGACGACGGAAGGTGCGGCCTCCGCTGGTTCGGAAGAAACGCGAAAGGCTTGGCCGATGCCGAGTGGGTGGTCAGCCGCAGCAACCACTGCGGTGACGCCTTCTGCTCCATCCAGTACTCCCCGGAACGCATCGTCGTCTTCCGCGTCTTCGGATGCGACACGTTCTTCCTCCGCTTCTTCGAGCGCACCACACTGGCCCGCAACCACGGATCGCTCAAGGTCGGACTGGGCGGGTTGAACGGCGAGTATGCCGAGTTCTGGAGCGGTCGGCGAACAAAGGTGAACTGGAACACCTGGGCATCCATTCAGACCTGCAGGAGCTGAGCGGCGTCGCGCGGCACAGACCGAAGCAACCGACAGCCTCGTCGGGGCGCCGGTCGGCTCCTGGGTGGTGTGAGCGGGTGTGTTCAGGCGCGGGGCTTTCCGCGGCGTCCTCCCTGGTCGATGGCGCGCACCTGGCCGCCCCTGGAGACGACGAACGGGGTGGCCGCCCGGAGATGGCCACGGGTGAGCCGTACCGCCTCGACATGGTCGCCGTTCTCGATCGCCCGGCTGATGCGCAGATGGGCGTTGACCACCTCGCGGCGGAGCTTGAGCGAGGGGTAGTCGCCCTCGTCCACCGCCGACCGCGCCCAGGTGATCTCCTGCGTGCTCCAGATGCTCTCCAGGATCCCGGCGAGCACGTCGAGGGTGCTGTTGCCCGCGGCGACCACGAGCTCCTCGTGGAACCTGATCGCCAGGGCGGTGAAGGCGACGCCGTCCTCCAACTGGTCCTCGTCGGGGGTGCACAGCGACGCGAGCTTCCTGCCGATCGACACATGGCTGCGGCGCCGCGCCGCCTCTTCGGCGCAGAGCGGTTCGAGCAGGTTGCGCGCCGCGGCGAGGTCCGCCAACGGGATCTTGCGGGAGTGCAGGAGGAGACCCACGTGGTAGGCGGCGGAGTCGTGCGTCGGATGCAGCACGACCATGCCGCCGCGCTTCCCCCGCCGGACCCTCACCAGTCCTTCCGTCTCGAGGATCCGGAACGCCTCGCGGAGGCTGGGCCTGCTGACCTGGAACTCTTCGAGCAGCACCCCCTCGGTCGGGAGTTCGGAGCCGTCGGCGAGGTCCCCGTCGAGGATGCGCGCGCGCAACTGCGCCGCGACGGCCTCGGCGACGCTGAGGCTCGCCAGCGGGGGCGGGCCGCCGCTGATGCGTGGGACTTCGCGTTGCGGTGCCACTACGCTGCCTTTCGCCTGCGACCATCCGATTCTTGCAATATAAGATTGTAATCATTTACCGACGGTAGGCAAACGGGCGACGGAGCGCGGCGCCGGGGGCGGCCATCGCCCGATGGCGGACGGTTCAGAGTGTCTCGCCGCCGTCGATGGCGATCGTCTCACCGGTGATGAAGCCGGCCTCCTCGCCGCTGAGGTACGCCACGAGCGAGGCGAGTTCCCCGGTCTCGCCGGCGCGGCCCGCCGGAACGCGGCGCAGCATCCTTCTGACGCTCTCCTCGTTCTCGAACTGCGCCCGGCTCATCTCGGTCGGGAAGTGGCCCGCGGCGACGGCGTTCACCGTCACGCCGTACCGTCCCCACTCGCGCGCCAGGGACCGCGTGAGCTGCACGAGCCCGCCCTTCGCGGTGTCGTACGCCGAGGTGAAGGGGACGGTACGGCGCACGACGTTCGAGACGACGTTCACCACGCGCCCGTACCGGCGCTCGATCATGCCGGGCGCGAAGGCGCGGAGCACCCGCACGGCCCCGGTGAGGTGGACGTCGAGGACGCCGGCCCACTCGTCGTCACTCACCGGCTCGTCGAAGCCCGGGGGTCCGGTGACGCCCGGGAGCGGCACGAACGGCTTGTAGAGGAGCACACCGGCGTTGTTGACCACGATGTCCACGTGCCCGAACCGTGCCTGGACCTCGGCTCGCGCGCGGTCGACCTGGTCGGACGAGGTGACGTCGACGACCAGGCCGACGGCGCGGACGCCTTCCGCCGCGGCCAGCTCCGCCGTCTCACGGACGTCCGCTCCGGTGCGCGCCAGAGCGACGATCGCGGTGCCCTGGGACGCGAGGTGCAGGCAGATCGCGCGGCCCAGTCCGCGGCTGGCGCCGGTGACGACGGCGACCCGTTCCGTGCCCGTCATGGCCGCCTCACCACAGGCCGCCTTCGCGGCGCACCACGAGCGCCCCGTGGAGTTCGCGCAGCCTGTTCGCGCGCTTCCCGCAGCGGAGCTGCATCGACTTCGCGCGGCGGAAGTGGTGGTGGAGGATGTGCTCCACGGTCGTCCCCACTCCCCCGTGCACCTGCGCTCCGGTGAGCACTGTTTCGACGTACGACCGGCCCGCGGCGAAGAGCGCCGCGCCGGCGATCGCGGTCTCGTGGGCTCCGGGCTCCGCCCGCGTCAGCGCCTCGTCGGTCAGCAGCCGGGCGCCGTCCACGGCGATGGCCATGCGGGCCAGGTGGTGGCGGACCGCCTGGAAAGCGCCGATCGGCTGACCGAACTGGTGCCGCGTCTTGGCGTACCGCGTACTCTGCGCGAGCACCTCCTCGGCCCCGCCGACCATGACGCTCGCCCGCAGCAGGTTCGCCCGTGCCAGCGCGTACTCCGCGTCGGCGGCGGGTACGTCGTCCCGCAGCGTCGCGCCGGCGGGCAGCTCGACTCCGTCCAGGTCGAGCAGGGACTCACGCTCGTTGTCGACGCTGGGGACGGCGACGCCCCGCTCGCCCGCGACCTCCGGGGGCAGCGTCGCGAGCAGCCAGCCGCCCGAGTCGGCGCGGGGCACCAGCAGGACCGCGGTCCCGGCCGCGGCGAGCCACTCCACGACCGCGGCGGATCCGGAGAGCAGGAACGCTCCCCCGTCGCGCGCCCGCGCGCGGACGGTCCGGTCCGCGGGCGCCACCACCGCCGCGGGACTCCCCCCGGCGATGCGCGCCATCAGCCCGTCGGCCCGCTCGTCCGTCCCCAGCGAGGCGAGGAGCGTTCCGGTCCGCATGGTCGCCAGCAGCGGCGAGGCGTACGCCGCGCGGCCGGTCTCCCGGGCCACCACCGCCGCCTCGGCGAGGCCGCCGCCGCCGCCAACCCTTTCGGGAAGGTTCACCGCCGTCCACCCGAGGCCGGTCATCTGCTTCCACCGGGTCTGCTCGTAGCCGTCCTCGGACTCCTCCTGTTCGTTGAGGTAGGAGTTGTCGGCGAAGCCGGACAGGAAGGAGCGCGCGGTCGAGGCCAGTTCGGCCTCGTCCTGGGTGAGCATGCTGTCGGTCATCGCGGCAACCCCAGGCTCTGTGTGGCGATGATGTCGAGCTGGATCTCGTTGGCGCCGCCGCCGAACCGCCATACGGGCGACGACTGGAGGCCGTGTTCGAGATGGCCGTGCGCCGGGGCGTGCTCGGAGCCGTGCGCGATCGTCCCGGCCTCGCCGATCAGGTCGAGGCCGGTGTCGCAGATGCGCTGCCTGAGCTCGCCCCACCAGATCTTGTTGGCCGACGCCTCGGCCTGCGGCACGCGGCCCTCGGCGAGGATCCGTGCCCCCCGCAGGGCGAACAGGCGGCAGATCTCGACGTCGACGGCGAGCTCGCCCATCGCCACCTGCAGCGCGTGGGCCTCGGGCGTGTCGCCGTCCAGGAGGCCGCACTCCTCGGCCCAGCCGCGGAGCTGGCGCAGCTCCCAGCGCGGTTCGTTGTGGAAGAACATCCGCTCGAAGTTGAGCACGGAGACCACGACGGCCCAGCCCTCGTTCTCCTCGCCGATCCGCCAGTCCTCGTGGACGCGCACGTCGTCGAGGAACACCGCGTTGGTGCGCTCCCCACCCTGCGTGAGGATCGGCTGGATCGTGATGCCCGGCGCGTCCATCGGGACGATGAACAGGGTGATCCCCCGGTGCCTGTCCTCCTGCGCACCGGTGCGCGCGGCCAGCCACAGGTGGGTGGCGACCGACGCCCCGGTCGTCCAGATCTTCTGGCCGTTGACGACGTACTCGTCGCCGTCCTTCACGGCCCGCGTGCGCAGGGACCCGAGGTCGCTGCCCGCGTCGGGTTCGCTGTAGCCGATCGCGAACTCGCGCTCGGCTGCGAGGATCGGGGGGAGCAGCTCGCGCTTCTGCTTCTCGTTGCCCATCAGCGCGATCGTGGGGCCGATCGAGTTGAGCGTGAGCAGGCCGTTGGGGAGGCGGCGGTCGTACAGCTCCTCGCAGAACAGCCACTGCTCGATCCACCCGAGCCCGCGGCCGCCGTACTCCACCGGCCAGGAGACGCCAAGCCACCCGTCGGCGGCCAGCCGTTTCAGGAACCGGCGGCCGTTCTCCCGGGGCTGCATCGGGTCCTCGATGTTCTCCGCGCGGGTCGCCTCGACGAGCTCCGGGTCGAGGCCGTCCAGGTACGAGCGCAGCTCCGCCAGGAAGTCCAGATGCTCGGGGCCCACCACTTCTCGCATGCAGGAGAGGCTAAGACCCACCTCCCCCTTAGTCAACCAATCGGTCGGTTAAGTTCCTGTACGTCCCTGTGGCCCACAGCCTCCACCTGCACGTGAGGGCCGGTTTCGCGCCTGGACCGCGACTTGGCCACCCGGCGGACACCACGATAAGCTACCGCCCGGTCACAGGCGAGGGCCCGCCATACGCAAAGTCTTGTCAACCAACCAACTGGTTGGATATACAGGGACGGTCGGTGGCAGCGACGGAGGCGGGGTGGCGGGTGATCGCGGAACCACAGGCCGTCGTCAGCATCGACGGCGCGGTCGCGGAGCTGATCCTCAACCGGCCCGGCAGCCTGAACGCGATCACCGAGGAGATGCTGCTGGCCATCGAGGACGGCATCGGCCTCATCGAGGCGAGGCGTTCGGTCAGGGCACTCGTCGTCCGCGGCGAGGGCCGCGCGTTCTGCGCCGGCGCCGACCTGGCGGCTGCCGCGTCCCGGCTCGACGCCGCGGACGAACTCGCGGAGCACGCCGCGATCTGGCGGCGCGTCCTCCAGCGGCTCGAATCGTCGCCCGTCCCCTCCATCGCGGCCGTGCACGGTGTCGCGGTGGCCGGCGGCCTGGAACTGACGCTGGCGTGCGACATGGTCGCCATGGCCGCCGACGCGAGGATCGGCGACGGCCACGCGAAGTGGGGCCTGGCCCCCTCCGGAGGAGCGACCCAGCGGCTGCCCCGGACCACGGGCAGGCGGCACGCCTCGTGGCTCCTCTTCAGTGGCGAGCTCGTCGACGCCCGGGAGGCCCTGGCCATCGGACTGGTGAACGCCGTCGTCCCTCCGGAAGAGCTGCTCGATCACGTGCGGGACATGGCCCGCACGATCGCCTCCCGAAGCCCGGCGGCCGTCACGTCCATGAAACGGGCGGTCCGCGCCGGGCTCGACGGGGCCACCCTCGGCGACGGGCTCGACCTGGAAGGACGGCTCCTCCAGGAGCACGGGCATCGGCCCGACATGAAGATCGGGCAGGCCGCCTTCACTTCCCGTTCGGTCCCCCGCTTCCCCGACCGCTGACGCCTTCCGGCCCGCACGACGCCCGCACGCACCACGACCCGCACTCACCAGGACCCGCACTCATCAGGACCCGCACTCATCAGGACATGGACCGCGCCCGAGCGCCGGGGCCGCGCGCCACCGGCTCCGGCACCGACACTGAGGAACGACCGTGCAAGAAGCGAACTTTCCCCGGCTCCTACTCCCCGTCGTCGAGCGCCAGCCCGACCGCCTCGCGGTGATCGGGGCGTACGACGGCGGCTACCGGGCCACCTACGCCGAGCACCTCGAACGCGTCCTGCGGCTCAAGGCGGCCTTCGGGCGCGAGCTCTCGCTCGCCAAGGAGGACCGCTTCGCCGTCCTCGCCGGCAACAGCCACCGCTACTTCGAACTCTGGCACGCGGCGCTGTTCGGTGCCGGGGTGATCAATCCCCTGAACCCCCGGCTCGCCGCGTCGGAGCTGGAGTTCGTCCTGCGGGACTCGCGCACGCGGGTCATCTTCGTGGACAGCGACCACGCACCGGTGGCGGACCGCCTCCGGGCGACCACCGGCATCGAGAAGGTCGTCCTGCTCGACGACGGCGACGCCCCGCACGACCTGCGCTACGAGAACCTCGTCTCCGCGCACGCGCCGGCGGCGGCGGACGAGCCGGACGAGGACGACGTCGTCGTGCTCATGTACACGGGCGGCACGACCGGGACGCCCAAGGGAGTCCTCCTTCAGCAGAGGGCCCAGGTCTCCACGATCTACCACATGGACTTCATGTACCGGTACTTCAGCCACGACGACGTGTGCCTTCTCAACACTCCGATGTTCCACGTCGCCGGCTGCCTGGGGACCATGGGCACCCCGGCGGCGGGGAACGTCGCCCTCATCCAGAAGTCGTTCGACCCGTCGAGCACCATCGCCGCGGTCGAGGAGCACGAAGTCACCCTCCTCGGCCTCGTCCCCACGATGATCTCCATGCTGCTCGCCCACCCGGACTTCACGCCCGAGAAGTTCCGCACCGTGCGCGCCATCGCCTACGGCGGGTCCCCGATGCCCGACGCGCTGATCCGGCGGGCGCTGGAGGCCTTCCCGGGCAGCGAGCTCTTCCAGGTGTACGGGATGACGGAGATGGCGGCCGTCCTGACGTGCCTGCGCACCGCGGACCACCGCGGGGACCGCGCGCGGTCCGCCGGGCGGGCCGTCCCGGGCGTGCGCGTCGAGGTGCACGACCCCGAGTCGGGGCGCCCGGTGCCGCGCGGCGGGGTCGGAGAGGTGGTCGCCCGCTCCGGCAGCGCGATGCTCGGCTACTGGGAGAGGCCGGAGGAGACCGGCCGCGCGCTGCGGGACGGCTGGTACCGCACCGGCGACATGGGCCATCTGGACGACGACGGCTACCTGTTCCTCACCGACCGGCTCAAGGACATGATCATCTCCGGCGGAGAGAACGTGTACTCGACGGAGGTCGAGAACGTCCTGTCGGTCCATCCCGCCGTGCAGCAGGTGGCCGTGATCGGCGTTCCGTCGGAGGCGTGGGGGGAGGCGGTCCATGCCGTGGTCGTCGTGCGGGACGGCCACGAGGTGACCGAGGAGGAGCTGATCGGGCACGCGCGCGGCCGGCTGGCCGGCTACAAGGTGCCCAAGTCCGTGGAGCTGCGCACCGGACCGCTGCCGATGTCGGCGGCGCTCAAGGTGCTCAAGCGCGAACTGCGCGAGGAGTACCAGGCCAAGGAGCGCTCCACGCGGCAATGAAACGCGGCCCCTGCGGTGGAGCGCGGCCCCGGACGGGGAGCCCGGGGCCGCGCTTCCGTGGGCGCCTCACCGTCAGGTGAGGTTGTGCTCGTACTCGGGGACGACGAACGAGTCGGGCTTGCGGACGTCCCCCTCGATCGTCTTGCCGTCGACGTACGGCGCGTCGGAGTAGAACTGCTTCGACCACCGCCGGAACCGCCCGTAGTACAGGTCCTCGCCGCCGGCGAACGGGGGGTGCTCCACGTAGCGCTGGTTCTCCCAGATCGCGAAGTCCCGGCGGATCTGGACGTTCTGGAACTCGATCATCTTCTTCGCCCGTCCCGTCGGCTCGTCGGAGTCGCTGCCCGGCTCGCGGGTCACCGAGACGGTGCAGAAGATCTGGGAGTGCTCCCTGTCGACGGGCGTCGTCGCGGTCAGCTGGTTGTTGACCATGTCGTCGATGTGGAAGCGGGCGTTGGACAGGCCCAGCCCCCAGGCTTCCGTCTCCGTCTCGCCGTCGACCGGGCCATTCGGGGTCAGCCAGGTCGCGGGCCGCCCGTACCCGAACCAGTAGCCGATGCGGGTGTGCAGGTAGTGCTTCTCCTCCTTCCACAGGAGCGGCCGTCCGGGCTGTCCGGCGCCGTGCACGACGGGGAAGTGGAAGTAGTCGGGGGTGTTCTCGACCGGGGACTGCACGACGATCCTGCGGATGCCGACGTGGTCGGCGCCGTAGGGGTAGATCGGGTAGTTGTTCACCGGGTCACCGAACTCCGGGATGCCCGGCCACTCCCAGAACGGCTCGCGGCCGAACGCGTCGTACCAGGTCAGGATGATCCCCTGCACCTCGCGTGTCTGCCACCGGTCGAGCCCGACACGGCGGGTCGCCGCGGGCGCGTAGGGGATCTCGTGCAGCTCACCGCCGGCGGTGAACCGCCAGTCGTGGAACGGGCAGGCGATGCACTCCCCGCGGACCGTGCCGCCGTGGCCCAGGTGGGCGCCCAGGTGCGGGCAGTACGCGTCGAGCAGCGAGACCTCACCGCCCTCGGTGCGGAAGAGGACCAGGTCCTCGTCGAAGTACTTCACCGGGCGGACGTCGCCCGGCGCCAGTTCCTCGGAGTACCCGATCTGGTACCACCCGGTCGGGAAGACGTCGTAGGGCCAATCCTTCATCAACGGGCTCCGATCACACCGATACCAACTAACTGGTTGGTTAAGTGAATCAAGCGGCGGGCGGCAAGTCAAGCGGGGTCGCCCTCAGTCCCAGGGGTCCGGCAGCCGGGGCGCCTGTTCCGGCCGTTCGGGGCCCGGCACCCGGGCCACGTGCTCCAGCAGCCCGAAGCCGGTCCTCCCGGCCCGCACGAAGTCGAACGGCGTGTACCCGAC
>NZ_SMKH01000500.1 GCF_004348515.1 Actinomadura sp. KC345
CTGGTACGGGCTGGACCCGGCCCCCGCCCCCGCCTGGCGGGCGCCGGAGCCCGCCCGCGCCGCCGCCCGCGCCGCGCCGCTCACCTGGTTCGACGAGGAGCGGATCCTGCTGAAGGGCCAGGTGCGGGCGGCCGGAGCGCGCGGCGGATCCGGCTGGCCGGTCGCGCAGAGCCTGGCGACGTACTTCGATCTGCGCGGCCGCTACGACGAGTGGGTGGAGACCCTCCAGGAAGGGCTGCGGGCCGCCGAACGCGCCGGCGACGCGCGCGGTGCGGCCTGCATGCTCGGCCTGCTCGTCGACGCCGAGGGAAGCCGTTTCGGGCTGGCCGCCGTGATCGAGTACGCCGAGCGCGGCTTCGCCGCCTACCGGGCCCTGCCCGCCTTCCCCGAGCGGGCGGCGGCCGGTCCGGACCCGGCGCCCGAGCCGTCCGCGCTGCTCGCCGAGGCGCGCCGCGCGGGCGACCCGCTGGGCATCGGCCGGGCGGTGTACACCCAGGCGCTCGACCTCCGGGAGGCGGGCGAGCACGGCGGCTACACCGCCCTGTTCGAGGAGGCCGCGGAGGCGTTCCGGGCGTGCGGGGCGCCGATGGCGGAGTTGTGGACGCTGAAGAACCTCTCGCTCGCCGACATGAAGCGGGGGCGCCCGGACTCCGCCGCCGCCCGGATGGCGCGCGGTCTCGAGGTGATCGCGCAGATCGGCGACCTCGACGACGCCGTCCCGCTGGTCGCGGAGATCGGCGGGCTCCTGGTCGACGCGGGGCGCCTCGACGAGGCCGCCGGGCTCGCCCGCGAGACCCTGCAGCGGGCGCGCGCGCACGGCCACCGGTGGGACGAGGCCGCCGCACTCGACATCCTGGCCGACCTCAGCCGGGCGGGCGACGACCTCGGTGCCGCGGTCGACGCCCATCTCAAGGCCGTCGCCGTGTGGCGGCGGCTCGGCGCGCACGGCCACGTCTCCCGCATCATGGGCACGCTCGCCCGCCTCTGCGAGCAGATGGGGGACCCGGTGAGCGCCGCCCTGTTCCGCGCCGAGGAAGCCGCCGCCTAGAAGCCGTTGACTTGCGGCGTGTTGTTGTTATGGCGGCCCTGATAACAACAACACGCCGCAAGTGAACGAAGCCGGCGGCTTACTTCGGCGTGAGGTGGAAGATCCTCAGTTCCCGGTCCGCGCGTTCCACGTAGCGGTCGTAGACGGGCCACACCCGGGTGAGGCGGGGCCAGACCTCGGTGCGTTCGGCGTCGTCCAGGAGGTGGGCGGTGACGGTCACGCTGCGGCCCTGGAAGCTGACCTCGGCCTCGGGGTTCTTCAGGAGGTTCCCGGTCCAGGCGGGATGCTTCTCGCGGCCGAAGTTCGAGCCCACGACGAAGAATCCGCCGTCGTCGGGCAGGCACGCCAGGGGCGTCCGCCGGGGGAGTCCGCTGACCGCGCCGGTCGTCGTCAGCACGAGGCTCGGGACGAGGAGCTGGCCGAGCAGGAAACGTCCCCCGCTGACCTTGTGCAGGGCCTTGTCGACGGGCGGGACGACCTTGGGCCCGACCTTGGCGAACCACCCGGCGCCGGAGACCCGGTGGAAGATCGGCCCGAAGACGCGCTGGATCAGCGAGCGCTTCTGGTCCGGTCCGCCGCCGGGACCGTCACCCGGCGCGGGCGGCGGAGGGCGGGAAGCGGTCGCCTCCGGCATCGGCTTCTCCTCGGCGGCGAGCCGTCCGGCCCGGCGGGGCTTCAGGTGGCCGGTCTCGGCCAGCCAGCGCAGGCCGTCGGCGACCGTTTCCTCGACGGGGCGCAGGGTGAGGTCCAGCGCGTCCAGGGCGGGGCGATCGTCGGTCGGCACGAGCGTGACCATGAACTCGGCGGCGTCGCGGGTGAGCGGGTAGTCGAAGCGGCGGACGCGCTTGGCCGCGTCCAGGGCCGAGCCGAGCCCGAGCATGAGGCGGCTCGGAACCGGGACGCGGCGGCACTTCACGCCGGTCAGACGGTCGCAGAGGTCCGCGTACTGCGGCCAGGTCAGGTAGTGCCCGCCCAGCACCCACCGGCTCGGTCCCTGCCGGGCCTCGACGGAACGTGCCAGCGCCTCGCCGAGGTCGCGGACGTCGATGACCGAGACGCCGCCGCCCGGAAGCGGCCACACCTTCCCCAGCGCGGCGGCGAGCCCCTCCATCAGGGCGTCCAGTGCGGGCTGGTGGGGTCCGCACACGCCGCCCGGGTAGACGATCGTGACCGGTGCGCCGTCGGCCTGCAGTTCGCGCGCGTACCGCTCGGCGGCCAGCTTGGACCTGCCGTAGCCGGTGCGCGGGCTCGCGAGGGCGCCGTCCGCGGTGATGACCGGGGCGGACGGCGGGACGAACACACCGATCGTCGAGACGTGGACCACCGGATCGAGGCCCTGGTCGACGGCTCCGCCGACCACGTTGCGGGTGCCCCGGACGTTGACCTCCACCAGGTCGCCGGCGGCTCCGGTCACGCCGATCGCGGCCGCTGCGTGGATCGCGGCGTCGCAGCCGTCGAGCGCCTTCGTGACGGTGTCCGCGTCCAGCATGTCGCCGGGGACGAGTTCCACGTCCTCTGCCTTGACGCCGATCATCTCCAGGATCTTCGTCGCCTTGCCGGGGTCGCGGACCAGCGCGCGCGGGCGGTGCCCCGCCGCGAGCAGGGCGCGGACGGTGTAGGACCCGACGAACCCGGAGGCCCCGGTGACGAATACCCGCATGGCTCACAAACTAGCGCTTGGTAGCGCTCGGGGGACAGCCCTCGCACTCCCTCGCCCAAGAGTAACGGCCGCGTTTTCGGACACTTCCAATACCGGGAACGCGCACAACCGATCGTTGACGCTCCTGGAACGCTCCAGCACACTCGTGAGTCACCTGACCGCCGACCGGGAGGGGATCAATGAAGATCGGACTGGCCGGCGCGGGGCGCATAGGCGCGCGCCACGCCACCGCCCTGTGTGACATGCCTGAGGTGGAGGTCCTCCACCTCGCCGACGCGGACCCCGGCCGGGCCCGCGC
>NZ_SMKH01000501.1 GCF_004348515.1 Actinomadura sp. KC345
GGGGTGATGTCTTCGGGGAGGAGGGTGGTCAGTTGGTCCTTGGTCAGGTCGGCGCCGGTGTTCGCCAGTTGTTCGGTGCGGCGGGCGTGGGCGGTGACGGCCGCGCGGAACAGCTTGTCGACCTCGCGGCCGTTGCCGTCCTTGTACTGGTCGCGGGCCGCTCCGAAATGGGAGGCGAGGGCCTGGCGGGTCGGGTCCGGGACGCGGTAGTCCGCCGTGCCCGCCTTGCCCAGGAAGATCGCGACGAGGCCGTCCACGTCGTAGGGGGCGAAGGTCAGCGTCCGGGCGAAGCGTGAGGCCAGGCCCGGGTTCGCGGCCAGGAACCCCGACATCTCGGACGTGTAGCCCGCCACGATCACGACGACCTCGTCGCGGTGGTCCTCCATCAGCTTGACGAGCGTGTCGATGGCCTCCCGGCCGAAGTCGTGGCCCGACCCGCCCGGACGCGACAGCGAGTACGCCTCGTCGATGAACAGCACCCCGCCGCGTGCGCGCTCGAACACCTCCGCCGTCTTCTGCGCGGTCTCACCGACGTACTGGCCGACGAGGTCGACCCGCGCGGCCTCGACGACCTGGCCCTGCGCGAGGACGCCGAGGGCGGCGAGCAGCTCGCCGTACAGCCGGGCGACGGTCGTCTTGCCCGTCCCCGGCGGTCCCGCGAAGATCAGGTGGCCGGTGAACGGCTCGGCCTCCAGCCCGGCCTCCCGGCGGCGGCGCGACGACGCCAGCAGGTCGAGCAGGTCGCTGATCTCCTGCTTGACCTCCGCGAGCCCCGTCATCGCGTTGAGGCGGCCCAGGACGGCCGTGACCTGTTCGGGGTCCCGGGCCTTCCCGAACCGCGCGGCGAGGCCCGTGCCGACGTCGAGGTCCTCGGCCACCAGCAGGCTCAGCTCGTCCCCGGACGGCAGTTCCTCCAGGGCGGCGAGCCGCTGCGCCTGCCGCTCCACCGCCGCCTCGAACACGCGCCGCGCCGCCCGCCCGTTACCGAAGCCCGCGTCCCGCTTCATGGAGGTGAAGTGGGCGAGGATCGCCTCGCGCGTGTCGTCGGCGAGGCGGTAGCCGTCGCCGTTCGCCTGCGACTCGGTGATCTGGAGCAGCTCGGCGGGGCTGTAGTTCTCGAAGTCCACCGTCCGGGAGATCCGCGAGCTCAGGCCCGGGTTGGCGGTGAGGAACTCGCGCATCTCGGCCGAGTATCCCGCCGCGATGATAACGACCTCGTCGCGGCGGTCCTCCATCAGCTTGACGAGGGTGTCGATGGCCTCCTGCCCGAAGTCGGTGCCGGTGGTCTTGCGGGACAGCGTGTACGCCTCGTCGATGAACAGGACGCCGCCGACGGCCTTCTCGAACGCGCCGGTCGTCTTCAGCGCCGTCCCGCCGACGTTCTCCGACACCAGGTCGGCCCGGCTCACCTCGACGACCTGGCCGGTCTCGACCACGCCGAGCGCCGCGAGGATCCGCCCGTACAGGCGCGCGACGGTCGTCTTGCCCGTCCCGGGCGGCCCGGCGAACACCATGTGCCGCCCGATGGACGGGCCGGGCGGCAGCCCCGCGAGGCGGCGCTGCTCGGCCACCTTCTGCAGGTTCGTCAGTTTCCTGATCTCATGCTTGACCGCCGCCAGGCCGATCATCGCGTCCAGTTCGGCGAGCAGGTCGTCCGCCGTCGCCACGACGGCGCCCGGCTCCTCCCGGACCGGCGGGGCACCGGCGGCACCCGTCCCCGCGGCCGTCGCCGGCTCCTTCACCTGTTCGGTCGCGGCGACCTTCGCCTCGAAGTCGAAGACGTCCGGCTCGGCGTTCCGCTCGCTCGTCACCGCGTCCATGTGGACGCGCGCCGTGCCCGACGTGAACACGCCCGAACCCTCGGTCTCCACCACCGTGCAGCCGCGCAGGTTCAGCTCGGACCCGGGATCCGCGGACACCCCGAGGCTCTCGCTGCCGGTGACGGTCGTGCCCTCGATCGTCGCGTGGCCGCCCTTGGAGACGGTGACACCGATCTTCTTCGCGCCCTGCACCCGCCCGCGGACGACCGTGGTCCGGCTCTCCCCGCCGGCGAACACGCCGTACAGCGACGCTCCGAGGATCTCGCAGTCCTCGAAGACGCCGGTGGCCGTCGTGACGGAGATCCCGCAGCGCCGCGGCGACTCGACCCGGAGTCGCCGCCCGGTCAGCGTCCCGCCGGCGGTCACCCACACCGCGTCCCTCTCCGCGTCCGCTATCAGGCAGTCCTCCGCCAGCGCGGTGGCGTTGTCCCGGACGACCAGCGAGCACTCCTGCGACCCGTGCATGGCCGAGTTGCGGATCGCCGCGTCCGCCCGGTCGTCCACCAGGATCGCGGCGGCCCCCGCGCCGGTGATCGTGCACTGCTCGATCAGCGGCTTGGACCCCTCGGTCACCCAGATGCCGCTGCCGCCCGCTCCCTCGACGCGGCACGACCGGACGGTGACGGCGCAGCCCTTGCGGAGCGCCACCGCGTTGCCGTTCGTCCCCGTGACATCGGTGGAATCCACGATCCCGGACGCGGCGGAGTACACGAGCGCGCCGTCCTGCACCTTGCAGCCGGTGAGCGCCAGGCGGGCGCCGCCCCAGCCCCGCACCGCCACCGTGCCGGCGCGGCTCACGAACTGGCACTGCTCCGCCCGCACGCTGCCCTCGGACACGTCCAGCGCCGTGCCGTTCTCGTTCCAGTTCCGGACGATGACGCCCTGGAGCGTCACGTTCCCGGTGAGCTTGATCGTCTCGTCGGCGGCGCCGTCGAGCGTGACCGAGCCCGGCCCGCCGACCGCCGTCAGCACGAAGTCGGCCGAACTCCAGAAGTTCGTGTTCGGATACTGTCCCGGCTCGACCAGGATGTGCCGTCCGGCCGGCCCGTACGGCGGCGTCGGCGCCTGCAACGCGTCCAGTACCGTCCGATAGGCCCCGGGGGAGGTCTGTGACACCACCAGACGAAGCAAAGGCCCTCCTCAGAATCAGTGTTCATGGTGCCATGA
>NZ_SMKH01000502.1 GCF_004348515.1 Actinomadura sp. KC345
CCCGCAGCCCGAGCAGCCCGCTCCGGCCCCCTCCACCGAGCTCCCGAGCGAGATCCCCGAGATCTAGGAGGGCGGAAGCGGGTGCGCGCCGTCCGGTAGTACTCAATCCGGATGAGTAGCGGTACTCAGGGCGAACCGGGGTACAACGCCCATCCTGGTTCCGTAGGGTCGCTCTGTCCGGGAGCGTCCGGGTCGGCGAGGCTGGTCGTCCACGGAGCACGAGGAACCGGGGGAGCCCCAGCCCATGAGAGCCCGCATCACCGCCGTCGCGGCGCATCTGCCCGAGCGGACGGTCACCAGCGCCGAGGTCGAGGCCCGGGTCGCGGCCGAGAGCGCCACCGCGGACGGCGGGTACCGGCCGCACCCGACGATCGTCGAGCGGATGACAGGGATCCGCACCCGGCACGTCATGCGCGACGACGAGCAGGCGTCGGACCTGGCCGTCGCCGCCGCACGCGATGTCCTCGCCCAGCGCGGACTCCAGGCGGGGGGCGTCGACCTGCTGGTGTTCGGGTCGGCCTCCCAGGACCTGATCGAGCCCGCCACCGCGCACATCGTCGCCGCCAAGCTCGGCGCCGCGTGCCCGGTCTTCGACGTCAAGAACGCGTGCAACAGCTTCCTGAACGGGTTGCAGACGGCGGACGCGCTGATCCGCACCGGGCAGCACGAGCGCGTGCTGGTCTGCACGGGGGAGAGCCCGTCGCGCGCCATCCGCTGGAAGGTCCGCGACCGCGCCCAGTTCGCGGACGCCTTCGCCGGCTACACGCTCTCCGACGGCGGCGCCGCGATGCTCGTCGAGGCCGCCCCCGACGGCGGGATCTTCTACCGCGACTTCGCCGCCGTCTCCAGCGCCTGGCGGATCGGGACGCTCCCGGCCGGCGGCTCGATGCACCCCCGCGACCCCGACTTCACCTACTTCAGCGGCGACGGGCGGCGGCTCAGGGACGCGTTCGTGGCCAACGGCCCGGAGATCTTCACGACCGCGCTGGAGAAGAACGGCCTGACGTGGGACGACTTCGCGGTCATCGCCGTCCACCAGGTGACGCTGCCGTATCTGGAGGTGCTCCGGTCGACCCTCGGCATCCCGCCGGAGCGGCTCGTCGTCACGCTCCCCGGCCACGGCAACGTCGCGTCCGCGAGCCTCCCGCTCCAGATCGCCACCGCCCTCGCCGGGGGACGCTGCGGCCCCGGCGACCGGGTCGCGCTCATCGGCCTCGCCGGAGGCGTCAGCCTCGGCGTCATGTTCGCGGAGCTGTGACGATGAACCTGTGGGTCGTCATCCCCGCCTATGACGAGGAGCGGTCGATCGGCGCGACGCTGCGCCGGCTCGCCGGGCAGACCGACACGGGCTTCTCGCTCGTCGTCGTCGACAACGGCAGCACGGACGGGACGGCCCGGGTCGTCAAGGAGTTCGCCGCCGGAAACACGGCGTTCGACGTCCGGATCGTCCACGAGCCGGAGAAGGGGACCGGGGCCGCCGCCGACACCGGCGTCCGGCACGCGGTCAGCGCCGGCGCCACGCACGTCGCGCGCACCGACGCCGACTGCCTGCCGCACCGCGGCTGGATCGCGGCCGTGCGGCGCGCGTTCGGCGAAGGGCTGGAGATGGTCAGCGGTCCGCTGCTGCCCCGCACCGACGAGTTCCCGCTGAAGTTCTGGGAGCGGCGCCTGCTCCCGGCCGTCATCGACCTCGCCGCCCTCTTCGGACGCTTCCGCCCCGGCAACCAGGACCCCCTCTACCTCGGCCCGTACGTGATGATGCCGGGCTGCAACCTCGCGATCACCGCCGACCTGTACGAGCGGGCAGGCGGATTCCCCCGCACCCGCATCGAGGACGTCCACGAGGACCGCGAGCTGGTCAACCGCGTCCGCCGCGTGACCGACGCCTACGGGCTGCGCAAGGACGTCGTGATGTACGGCTCGGTACGGCGGCTCCGGGCGTTCGGCCTCGTCCGGACGCTCGGCTGGTACGCCGACCACCGCTACACGCCGCCCGTCGTGGACATCAGATGAACACGGACGCCACGTGAACTGGGAACGCCGCCTCTACCTGGCCGCGCATCCGTTCGCGTACCCGCTGCTGCGCGGGGTCGCGCGGCGCGGCGCGATCGTCCGCGTGCCCGGGGTCGGCGTGGTCGTGAACGACGCGTCCCTGGCCCGCGACGTCCTCATGGACGGCGAGACGTTCCGCAAGGACGGCCCCGGCTCGCCGGGCGACCTGTGGACGCCGGTCCTGGGGCCGTCCGTCCTGCTCAACATGGAAGGGGACGCGCATCGTGCCCTGCGCCGCCGGCTGACCGACCTGTTCGTCCCCTCCTACACCGAGGCCCTGTGCGCCCGCGTCCTGGCCGAGCCCCTGGACCGGCTCGCCGGCCGTCTCGCAAGCGGCGCGGCCGTCGACCTGGTCGACGCCGCGCGGGTGCTGGCCGGCGCGGTCATCGGCGAGGTCATCGGCCTGGACGGCGGGACCGAGGCGGCCTACCGGGACCTGTTCGAGCAGGGCGAGCGCGTCGTCTCCATGGTCTCGCTGCGGACGCGGCGGCTCTCCCCGTCCCAGGTGCGGCGGGCCCGCGCCGTGCTCGACCCCCTCGGCGACATCGCGGCCAAGTCGTACCTGACGGGGGACGAGTCGACCGTCATGGGACGGATGCGGGCGCTCGGCCTCTCCGAGGACGAGGCGCGAGGCGCCGCCGGCGCGTTCTTCCTGACCGGCACGGAGACGGTGGCGACGCTGCTGCCGCGCCTGATCGCCCTCCTCGCCGACCACGGGCTGCTCGCCCGGGTCGCCGCCGACGAGGCGCTGCTCGGCCCGGCCATCGAGGAGGCCATGCGGGTGACGACGCCGACGCCGGTGATGCTGCGCGGCGTGCACCGTCCCGCCACGGTCGGCGGCGTGGCGGTCCGCCCCGGCGACCGCGTCCTGATCGCCACGCACAACTGCTGCCGCGCCCACGGCCCGTTCGACCCCGACC
>NZ_SMKH01000503.1 GCF_004348515.1 Actinomadura sp. KC345
ATGTTGGGGTGTACGGATCTGGGCTAGGACGGCTAGTGGGAGGGTGTTGTGCGGGTCGGTGTTCTTCTGAGCGAGCACGGTGGGGCGGATGCGCTCGGCAAGTTGGCGGACGACGTGCGGCGGGCCGCGGATGACGGGTTCCCGTCGGCGTGGATCTCGCAGATCTTCGGGTTGGACGCACCGACCGCGCTGGCCCTGGCCGGGAGCGGTGTGCCGGGCATCGAGCTGGGGACCGCGGTGGTTCCGACCTATCCGCGGCACCCGGCCGTGATGGCGCAGCAGGCCAGGACGGCCGCGCTGGCGCTCCAGGGGCGGTTCACGCTCGGCATCGGGCTGTCGCACAAGATCGTCATCGAAGACATGTACGGGTACGACTACGCCCGGCCGCGGCGCCACATGGACGAGTACCTGTCGGTCCTGCTGCCGCTGCTGGCGGGGGAGAACGCGTCGTTCAAGGGTGAGACCCTCCAGGGCAACATCGGGCTCACCGTTCCGAACGAGGGCCGGGTTCCGGTGCTGCTCGCGGCGCTGGGGCCCAGGATGCTCCAGCTCGCGGGCGAGCGGGCGGACGGCACGGTGCTGTGGATGACCGGGCCCGTCACGATCCGCGAGCACATCGCGCCGAGCATCACGGCGGCGGCCGAGGCGGCGGGCCGGCCGGAGCCGAGGGTGGTGTGCGCGTTGCCCGTGTGCGTGACGGACGATGCCGAGCACGCGCGGGAGCAGGCGGGCCGGATGTTCGAGCTGTACGGGTCGCTGCCGTCCTACCGGGCGATGATGGACCGCGAAGGAGTGGACGGTCCTGCGGACCTGGCCATCGTCGGGGACGAGGACGCGGTCGCGGCGAGGCTGGAGGAGCTGTCCAAGGCGGGCACCACCGATTTCGTCGCGGCGGAGTACATGCCGGGCGAGAACCGTGGCCGCACCAGGGAGTTCCTCAGGGCCTTCAGGGCGAGATGAGTTCGTAGAGATTGCCGCCGGCGTCGGAGAAGCAGACACCGCGCCCGCCGTGCGGGTGGGCGTGGCCGAGGGTGATCGTCATCCAGTGGTCCGTTCCGTGAGCGCGCCGTTCAGGAAGACGTCCAGGCAGGCCTCGATGGAGAGCACCGGCGCGCCGGGACCGCCGGGCGGACGTGACCGCGCGAGCACCAGGGCCATGAAGAGGTCCGCCGCCTGCTCGACGGGCAGGCGCAGCCGGTCGCGTTCGGGCTCGAACAGCTCGGCGAGCGCCTCGCGGGTCCGGTTCATCGCGGCGTCCCGGTCGCGGCCGGCGCCGAGCCCGCCGCCGGCGGGCGGGCGCCGGGCGGGACGGCCCGTCGCGTGGAGGGCCCCGATGACCATGCCCATGCGGGCGAGGTAGTTCTCCAGCGCGGCGCCCGCCTCGGCGAGCCGGTCCGGTAGCGGCCGGTCGAGCGGGATCGCCGCGATCTCGGCCAGGACGCGGTCGGCGCGCAGCGCCTCGGCGACGCAGGCGTCCAGCAGTTCGTCCTTGTCGGCGAACACGCGGAAGATCGTCGCCTCCCCGATACCGGCGGCGCGTGCGATCCGGCCGGTCGTCACGGTCGTCCCGTGCTCGGCGACCATCGGCAGCGCGGTCCGGACGATCATCTCCCGGCGCTCCTGCGGGCTCATTCCCGGGGCACGGCGCCGGTTCCTGGTCTCCATGCCGCCCAGGCTACGGAGTGAGGACTCACACCGTCAAGGACAGAGTGAGCACTCACTCCGGTAAATCCGGACGGATCGGATTCGGCGCCTGATAACGTTGCGATGCTGCGCGCCAGGAGCGAAGTCCGGTGTGAATCCGGTGCTGTCCCGCAACTGTGGTGCCCCTCTCGAAGTGGCCGAGCCAGGTCGCCTCCTCACGCGCCGACGATTCTTCGACCTCGTGGAAGGGCGATCCGTCATGAGCGGGCCGCGGCTTCCCTGCTGCCAGGAGGCTCCAGTGAGACCCGTACGTTCCCTCGGCGCGGTGGTGGCGGTCCTCGCCGTCGTCTTCACGGGCGGCTGCGGCGGAGCCGGCGAGTCCGGCGACGCGAAGCCGGACGCGGGGGCCGTCACCGTCCAGGCCGCCAACGGCGCCGTGACCGTCCCGGCCCGGCCCGAGCGCATCGTGTCGCTCTCCCCCACCCACACCGAGACGCTGTTCGCCATCGGCGCCGGACCGCAGGTGGTGGCGGTGGACGACTACTCCAACCACCCCGCGGAAGCGCCCCGGACGAAGCTGTCGGGCTTCAAGCCGAACGCCGAGGCGGTCATCAAGTACAAGCCCGACCTCGTCGTCCTGTCCGACGACCTGAACGGCATCGTCGGGTCGCTGGAGAAGGTCAAGATCCCCGTGCTGCTGGAGCCGTCGGCGACCAGGCTGGACGAGGCCTACGACGAGATCAACGACCTCGGGAAGGCGACCGGCCGCACCGCCGAGGCCGAGAAGCTCGTCGCGGACATGCGGTCGAGCATTCAGCGGACCGTCGCCGCGTCGCCCAAGGGCAAGGGGCTCAGCTACTACCACGAGCTCGACGACCAGCTGCACTCGGTGACGTCCAGCACGTTCGTCGGCCAGGTGTACGGGCTGTTCGGCCTCGAGAACATCGCCGACGAGGCGGAGAAGGCCACCGGCGGTTATCCGCAGCTGTCCCGCGAGTACCTCCTCAAGCAGGACCCCGACCTGGTCTTCCTGGCCGACACCAAGTGCTGCGGCCAGAACGCCGCCACCATCGCCAAACGCCCCGGCTGGTCCGACCTGGGCGCGGTCAAGAACGACGGCGTCGTGGAACTCGACGACGACATCGCCTCCCGGTGGGGTCCCCGCCTGCCGGAGTTCGTGAAGGCGATGGGCGACGCGGTCCAGAACGTCCAGTGACCACCGCCCTGCCCGGCCCC
>NZ_SMKH01000504.1 GCF_004348515.1 Actinomadura sp. KC345
GCCCCGCCTTCCCCCTGCCTCCCTTGCGGTCCCGTCCCTGTTCGTCCGGGTTTGAACGGATTCCCTGGGGTGGGTTATCCACAGTTCGCGGGGGTGCTCCCCGGGCCGCGGTCACCCGGTACGGTGAGACCGAGATCAAGCCCGCCGCCCGGGCACTCCCGCCGACGCGCGCGGTGCTGTCCGCCGGCCGACCCATCGAACGGACGGGAGCGCTCCGTGGCAGAACAGCCGCTGCATGAGCACACGCTCGGCAATGGCCTCCGCGTGGTGGTCTGCGAGGACCACGTCGTACCACTGGCCGCCGTGAACATCTGGTACGGAGTGGGCTCGCGGCACGAACGGGCCGGCCGCACCGGCCTCGCCCACCTCTTCGAGCACCTGATGTTCCAGGGCTCGGCGAACGTCGCGGAGGGCGAGCACGCCGCGCTGCTGGAGAGCGCCGGCGCGGCCTTCAACGCCAGCACGTCGTTCGAGCGCACGAACTACTACGAGACTGTGCCGGTCAGCCACCTGGAGCTCGCCCTCTGGCTGGAGGCCGACCGGATGGGCACGCTGCCCGCGGCGCTCACCCAGGCCAACCTCGACAACCAGCGCGACGTGGTGAAGAACGAGCGCCGCCAGCGCTACGACAACCAGCCCTACGGGACGGCGTTCGAGCGGCTGTGCGCCCTCACGTTCCCCGAAGGCCACCCCTACGCGCACACCCCGATCGGCTCCATGGACGACCTGGACGCCACCACGCTCGAAGACTGCGCGGACTTCTTCGCCACCTGGTACGCGCCGGGCAACGCGGTCCTGTCCGTCGTCGGCGACGTCGACCCGGAGAAGACGCTGGAGGCGGTGGAGCGCTACTTCGGCGGCCTGCCCACCGGGCCGGAGAAGCCGCCCTCGCGCCCCGGCGAGCTCGGGCCGCTGACCGGCATCAGCGGTGAGGCGGTCGACGAGGAGGTGCCCTCCCCCGCCTACTTCGCGATGTTCACGCTGCCCACCGACGGCGGCGACGACGTCGAGGCAGCCGAGCTCGCGGTCGAGATCCTCGGCGGCGGCTCCGGCTCCCGCCTGTACGACCGGATGGTGCGGCGCGACGAGATCGCCACCGAGGTATGGGCCGGGGTGACGCGGCTGGCGTCCGGCCAGTCCCTGGCGATCGTGGACGCGATCGGGCCGGAACCGGACAGGATCGCCGCCGTGCTGGACGAGGAGCTCCAGCGCTTCGCCGACGAGGGCCCGGACGCCGACGAGACCGCCCGCGCCACCGCCCAGGCCGAGCGCGGCTTCCTGGAGCAGACCGAGACCGTCACGGGCCTCGCCAACGCGCTGTCGCAGAACGCCACGCAGTTCGACGACCCGGCCCGGGTCTTCACCGCCCCCGGCCGCGCCGCCGCGGTCACCGGGGACGCGATCAAGGAGATGGCGGGCCGCTGGCTGGCGCCGCGGTCCCGCACCGCCCTGACCTACGGAGGCACCTCGTGAGCAGCGGCCTGGACCTGCAGCCCCGTCCCGTCCCCGGGCCCGTCCCGGCCTGGGCGTTCCCCTCCGGCACCGCGGGCCGCGTCCCGGCCGGCCCGGCGACGCTGCGCTGCGACCTGCCCGGCCGCCGGCTCGCCGCGGTCCGGCTCGTGCTGCACGCGGGTGCGGGCCGCGAGCCCCTCGGGGACGGCCGCCGGCTCGACGGCGTGGCGGCGCTGGCGGCGCACGCGCTGACGGAGGGCACCGAGCCCGGCGGCGGCACCGCGCTGACCGCCGCGTTCGAGCGGCTCGGCGCCAGCTTCTTCGCGCACGCCGACCTGACCGCGCTGCGGATCGCGCTGGACGTCCCGACGACGCGGCTCGGCGCCGCGCTGGAGCTGTTCTCCGAGGTCGTGCGCCGTCCCGCGCTGGACGACGCCGACGTGCGGCGTCTCGTCCGCGAACGGCTTGAGGAGATCGCGCAGGAGGACGCCGACCCGGGATCGCGCGCCATGCGCGAACTGCGCGCGGTGATGTTCCCGTCCGAGGCGCGAGCGTCCCGCCCGACCGGCGGCACCCGGACCTCGGTCGAGGCGCTCCAGGGTTCGGACGTCCGCGCCTTCTACGGCTCCGTGGTGCCCGCCGAGGCCACCGCGGTCGTCGCCGGCGATCTTTCCGGGGTGGACGCCGACGGTGCCCTCACGGCCGCCCTGTCGGGCTGGGCGGGCACCGGCGAGCCGCTGCCCACCGCCGACCGGATCATGCCGGAGTCGGCCCCCAGGATCGTCGTCGTCGACCGTCCGGGCTCCGTGCAGACCTACCTCAGCTTCGGCCACGGCGTCCCCGACCGGTCCCACCACGACTGGCCGTCACTGACGGTCGCCGCGCACGTGCTCGGCGGCGGGCTCACGTCCCGGCTCAACGCCAAGCTCCGCGAGGAGAAAGGCTACACCTACGGGATGCGCGCCGGCCTGCTGCGGATGCGGCACTGCGGCGTGTTCATGGCGCAGGGCGCCGTCCACACCGAGGTCACCGCCGACGCCGTGACCGACGCGCTGACCGAATTGCGCGGCATCGTCTCCCGGGGCATCGACGCCGACGAGCACGGCTCGTCGGTCCGCGCGCTGGCCGACCGCGCCCCCGCCGAGTACGAGACCGCCCGCTCCGTCGCCGCCGAACTGGCCGACGTCTCCGCGAACGGCCTGGGCGCCGACTACCCCAGCACCTACCTGGCCGCCGTACGCGCCTCCACCCCGGACGGCGTGGCCCGCACCTACCGCAAGCACATCGACCCCGAGGCCCTGACCGTCATCGCCGTAGGCGACGCCACCAAGATCCGCGCCCCTTTGGAAGACCTCGGCTACGCCCCCGTAACCGTGACCGCCAAGGAATAACACACCAACCCACCCACACC
>NZ_SMKH01000505.1 GCF_004348515.1 Actinomadura sp. KC345
GGCATGAACCTGCTGCTCCGCCATTCCGGCGACGAGGCCGAAGTGCTCCGCGCACCGCTGATCGCCGACCCGGGACGGCGGGCACGCCGCCACGCCGAGATCCCGCTCGCCGCGGCCCGGCCCGGCCCCTGGCACGCGTCGGTCGAGATCGACGGGCTGGACGGACCGGCCGGGCTCCGAGCCGACGACGGAGGCGGCGTCCTCGGCCCGGTGACCGCCTCGCTCCTGCCGCCGCGCCGCGTGCACGTCCGCCCCGACCGGGCTCCGCTGGCCGTGTACGTCACGGTTCCGCTGGCGGCCCGCCTCCGGCGGGCGCGCCGCAACCTCACGGCCCGCGCACGCCGTTGACCGGGAGGCCCCACATCCGGGCGGCGCGTCGTAGGTTGGCCGGATGAACGTGGTCATCGCCGTCGCCGGGACGCTTCTGGTGACGTGGGTCCCGGCGCTCCTGTGGTGGCGGCGCCGGCAGGGCCGGGGCGGTGATCTGGGCGGGCCCGCGCGGCGGGCGACGTTCGAGACGCTGCACACCGCGTCCCGCGCCGCGCCCGCGTTCCGCGCCGGGCTGACCGAGCAGGGCGCCCAGAAGGCCGCCCGCCACCTGCGGGTCCTGCTGGACTGCCCGGCGCTGGCGATCACCGACGGGGAGCGGCTGCTGGCCTGGGACGGGGAGCACGACCACCACGCGGAGGAAGGCCCCAAGCACGCCGAGGTCACGCTGGGAAACGGGCGTACGCAGGTGCACGACGTCGCCTGCGACCGGCTGGACTGCCCGATCCGGAGGGTCGTGGTGGTGCCGCTCGCCACCGACGACCGCGTGATCGGGACGCTCGCCGCCTACGGGGAGGACACCCCCGCCGGGCTGATCCGCGCCGCCGAGGAGGTCGCCCAGTGGGTGGACGCCCAGCTCGAACTGGCCGAACTCGACCACTCGCGGACGCTGCTGATGGAGGCCGAGATGCGGGCGCTGCGGGCGCAGATCTCGCCGCACTTCATCTACAACTCGCTGACGACCATCGCCTCGTTCGTCCGGTCCGACCCCGAGCGGGCGCGGGAACTGCTGCTGGAGTTCGCCGGGTTCACCCGCTACTCGTTCCGGCGGCATGGCGACTTCACCACGCTGGCCGAGGAGCTGCGCTCCATCGACCGGTACCTGCTGCTCCAGCGTGCCCGGTTCGGGGAGCAGCTGCGGGTGACGCTGCGGATCGCGCCCGAGGTGCTCCCGGTCGCCGTGCCGTTCCTGTGCCTTCAGCCGCTCGTGGAGAACGCCGTCCGGCACGGGCTCCAGGACAGGTCGGAGCCCGGCCTCATCACGATCGTCGCCGAGGACGCCGGGGCCGACTGCGTGATCAGCGTGGAGGACGACGGGATCGGCATGGACCCGGGCGACGTCCGGCGCCTGCTGGCGGGGGAGGTGCGCCAGCTGAGCGACGACGGCGACGCCGCCGGGATCGGCCTCGCCAATGTCGACGACCGGCTCCGGCAGGTGTACGGAGACGAGTACGGTCTCGCCGTAGAGACCGGACGGGGCGCGGGGACGAAGGTGACCGTGCGGGTGCCCAAGTACCGGCCCGGTGTGACCGCGTCCTGAGCCCTTGACTGCCGGGCCCCGGTTGACTGGAATGTGCGTGCGGCGTGGGAAGGGACGGTGCGGTGGGCCTACGTGTCCTGGCGGTGGACGACGAGGCGCCCGCGCTGGACGACCTCGTCCACCTGCTGCGGGCCCATCCGCGGATCGGCGAGATCCATACGGCGGTGGACGGCGCCGCCGCCCTGCGCAAACTCGACCGGGCCCTCGCGGACGGTCGCCCCATCGCGGCGGTCTTCCTCGACATCCGGATGCCCGGCCTGGACGGCACCGTCCTCGGCCGCGTGCTGGCGCAGTTCGCACGCGCGCCGCGGATCGTGTTCGTCACCGCCTACGAGGATCACGCCGTCGACGCGTTCGAGATCAAGGCGACCGACTACATCCTCAAGCCGGTGCGGCCAGAGCGGCTGAACGAGGCGATCAGGCGCGTGATCGAGGCCTCCGACGAGCCCGAGGCCGACGAGGCCGACCCGGCCGGGCCGGAGCCGATGCCCGTCGAGCTGGGCGGCGTGACGCGGTTCGTCACCCCCGCCGAGGTGCTGTACGTCGAGGCCCAGGGGGACTACGCGCGGCTGCACACGGCGTCGGGCAGCCATCTGGTGCGCATCCCGCTGGCCGCACTCGGCGAGCGGTGGACCGGCGCCGGGTTCGTCCGCGTGCACCGCAGCCATCTCGTCGCGCTTTCCGCGATCAAGGAGCTGCGGCTGGACTCCGGGCGCTGCACGGTCCTGGTCGGCGGCACGGAGCTGCCGGTGAGCCGCCGGCACGTGCGTGAGCTGCGCGACCTCCTCGTGCGCAGGGCCAGGCGGTCCCCCTGAGCCCCGACGGCGCGGACTTCACGGACCCGGGCCCCGGCGGGCCGGGCCCGGACGAGAAGGCGCGCGGGATCGCTCCCGGCCGGGTCCTGGTGACCGGGCCGCGGACGCGCGCCGTCCGGCGTCCCCGCTACCCGGTCACCCGCGAGATCGACGAGCAGACCGGGCTCGGCGAGGCGTACATGCGCTCGCTGCTGCGCACCCAGCTCCGCCTCGCGCTGGGGCTGTGCCTGGTGCTGGCCGCCGTGGTGGCCGGGCTGCCGCTGCTGTTCGCGCTGGTCCCCGCGGCCCGCGAGCAGGAGGTGCTGGGACTGCCGCTGCCGTGGGTGCTGCTCGGCGCGGTGATCTACCCGTGGTTCGTCGCCTGCGGCTGGTGGTACGTCCGGCAGGCCGAACGCAACGAGGACGATTTCGCCGAGCTGGTCGAGCGGTCCTCGGC
>NZ_SMKH01000506.1 GCF_004348515.1 Actinomadura sp. KC345
GGCTGGACCTTGTTCTGCGCCGCGACGGGCGCCGGATCCGGCTCGGGAACCTTGTTGTCCTCCCGGACGGCCCTGAACAGCGGCTCCGCCTGGGCCTGGTCGAACTGGACGCGGTTCGGGTCCTGCGGGTACGGCTGCACGGGAACTGTGACGAACCGGACCTTCCCGGCACTCATCTCGCGCAGGCTGCCGGCCAGCTTCTGCATCACCGACAGCGTGAGGTCTTCGTCCGCCTTGATCGACTTGGCGACGGCGGACAGGAAGTCGTAGGTGCGGCCCGGGTCGGTGAGCATGCCCTTGCCGGTGGCCTTCTTGACGATCGACGCCATGAACGCCTGCTGCCGCTTGATCCGGTCGAGGTCGGAGCCGTTGCCGAGCGCGTAGCGGGTGCGGACGTAACCGAGCGCCTGGTCGCCGCGGACGGTCTGGCGGCCGGCCTTGAGCCGCAGTTCGGCCTTGGGGTCGTTGATCGGCCGCGGCACGCAGATCTCCACGCCGCCGAGAGCGTCCACGACGCGTTTGAAGCCCGTGAAGTCCACCTCGACGTAGTGGTCGATGTGGATCTTGGTGAGGGACTCGATCGTCCGCCAGGTGCAGGCGGCGCCGCCGTTGGAGAACGCCGCGTTGATCTGCCCGAACTGGGCCGGCACGACGGCGCCGTCCTCCTTCTTGCAGGACGGCATCTGCACCATCGAGTCGCGCGGAAAGCTGATGCCGATGGCGCTCTCGCCGCCCGGCGAGATGTGCAGCAGGATCGTGGTGTCGGAACGCTGCCCGGGTTCGACGCCGTAGCGGGCGTTCTCCCCCTCGCGGCTGTCGGAGCCCATCAGCAGGATGTTCAGCGAGTTGTTGAGCTTCTCGGGACGTTCGCCGAGCCGGCCGTCCACGTTCTCGCGGTCGATCTGGCCGTCGAGCCGCCGCCACAGCCCGTACGCGGAGAGGCTGCCGGTCACCAGCGCCACCGACAGCACGATCGACAGCACGCCGAACACACGCCAAAGACGCCCCCGCACCGGCGGTTCCGGTGACTGAGAGGCGTGGTCCGCGAAGTACACCGGAGCCGGCGCGGCGGGTCGCTGCATCCGTAACATTTCAGCACAGATTGGACACAGGCCACCCTGGTCATGGGAAAGTCGCCCTTCCACGGGCTCCCCGCCGGCTCCACAGCCGCCTCAAGCGCCGCCGTCAGCCGCCCCGGGCCTCCTGAAACGGCCTTCCGGAGCCTTGCCGGAACGAACGCCGCACCGGGCTGATGATCTACCCGTAAGGGATGATGTACGGTCCTGCCCATGGGAAAGGACGGCCGGCTCGACGCTCTTGAGCGGGCCGTCGAAGGGACCCTCGCCGAGGGATCGTTCGAGTTCGACGGCGACGCGGCGGTCCTCCGCATCGAGGGGTCCCTGGTCCTCACGACCACCTGGTTCCTGGCCCTCGGCACCGGCGGCGTCGTGCTGCTCCTGGCGGGGGCCGTGCTGTCGCTGGCCGGGCTCCCGACCGAGGCGCGATGGGCGCTGGCGCCGGGCGCCGGCCTGTTCGCCTGCGCGCTCTGCTTCGTCCTGCTGCTGCGCTTCACCCCGCTGTTCGACCTGTGGTCGCATCTGGAGCTGCGCTTCGCGGAGCGGGCGATGGTGCACCGGAAGACGCGCGTCCCGTTCGGTGAGCTGCGTCCCGAGCACCTGGTGTGGAAGAACGGGCGGTTCTTCCGGCGCCTCTACGTCCGGCACCCGTCCCTGCGCAAGCAGCTCGCCGGGTTCTTCGGCAGCGAGGAACGGCAGGCCCAGGAGTTCCAGCGGCGGCTGTGGGAGCTGATCTCCGCGCCCGACCTGGCCGGCGGCCTCGCCGGCGGCGGCGACCTCACCCCGGTGCAGCGCTGGATCATCGCGGCCGCCGGCCCCTACGGCGCGATCAACGGCTTCCGGCTGGACCGCCTCGGCGTGGCCCCCGGCGAGTCCGCGGCGACCGCCGACCGCCGCACCGCCCAGGAGCTCCTCCAGGACCCGTGGGGCGCCTACGACCTCGAACAACTCCTCGGCGCCGTCAACTGGCTCGTCCAGGACGGGCACCGCGCCGACTTCACCCAGGACGCCGTCCTCGCCGCCCGGCCCCCCGACGCGCAGGAGGAGTACGGGACGCTGCTGCGCGAGGTCGACGACCTCATCGCCCGCGACATGCTCGAACCGCCGTTCGTCGAGCGGCTGATCGAGCTGGTGCGCGTCCGGTACGGGGACGAGGGAGGCGCGTACGCGCGGCTCGTCCCGCGGGTGCTGCGCGACGAACCCGGCGCGGACGTCAGCGAGGAGGGCGCCGAACTCGCCCAGTTCCTCCACCAGCTGTTCAACGACCGCAACCACGCGTCCGAGGAGCTGCACCGGCTGAAGGCCCTGGCCGACCCCGCGCTGCGCGCCAACGTGGGGCGGTTCCTGATCTGGGACTACGGGCGGGCGCTGATGCTCTACCGCTGGGGCCACATGGTGGGCTGGCTGACCGAGGAGTACTGCTGGGAACGCATGCTCCCGCTGGCGATCGACATCCAGCGGCGGTACTCGTCCTGGCGGGACATGGCCACCTGCTACCTGCAGGGGCGGCTGCTCTGGTCGGGCGGCGGCGGCAAGGCGCAGGACGAGTACGAGCGGCTCGTCGAGGACCTCGCCACCGAGCCCCGCAGTCCCTGGAACCTCGTCCCCTGGAACCTCGACCTCACCCGAGACTGGAGCTGATCCCGGCCCTCGCGCATGCCGTCCGCCCCCTGGCGCGGGGGCCTCCGGGGCATACGTACCATCCCACGTGAAATCACCAGCTTACGGCCGCTACGCTGGCGTGATCTCAACAGGCACCCC
>NZ_SMKH01000507.1 GCF_004348515.1 Actinomadura sp. KC345
CACCCGGCTCGACCCGCACCCGGCCACCACGCCGCCCCCGGATACGAAGCCGCTTCCGGCGCACACCAGGCCGCTACCGGCCGATACTCCGCCGCCCCCGGGCGCCGAGGCTCCCCCGCACGCGGGCACGGCCGCGCCGGACCCCGCCTGGGCCGAAGCGCTCGACCTGCTCGACCCGGACGAGCCCCGCCTCGCCGACCTCGCGCGCTGCCTGATGGCGCACGGCGTCCCCGCCCCCGAGGTCGGCTACGAGCTGGGCGAACAGGCATGGCAGGCCGAACTGGCCTGGCCGGACGCCCGGGTCGCCGTCGTCCTCGCGGGCAACGACGACGAGGCCACCGGCCGCTACCACGCCTACGCCCAGGCCGGCTGGGAGACCCGCGCGGCGGCCTGGTGGGACTGCGACGAACTGGCGGAACGAATCAAGGCGGCGAACCCATGACCACGCAGGGCGAGGCCACGCTGCGGCTGCTCGACAAGGCCGACAAGGAGATCCAGAAGCTGCCGCGCGTCGTCAAAGGCGCGATCTACGAGTTCCAGCACCACTTCCGCAAGAACCCCGACGCGCGGGGCCTGCGGCTCAAGCGGCTCCAGGGCCACACCCGGCTCCACTCCGCCCGGATCAACGCCGAGTACCGGGCGCTGCTGCTGCACGCCGGCGACCGCGACTACATCCTCGTCGCCGTCAGGCACCGCAAGGACGTCTACGACAACCTCGACCGCTACCAGTACAAGATCAACGATGTGACGGGCGCTATCGAGTTCGTCGACCTCGTCAGCGTCGAGGAGAACGTCTCCACGCCCCGCGCCGTGCCCGCGCCACCGCCGGTCGCGGCGAAGCCCGAGCCCGCGGAAGCGGGCGCGCCCACATCGCTGTTCGGCGGCCTCACCGATGACCAGCTCCTGCAGCTCGGCGTCGCCGCCGTCCTGCTTCCCCTGATCAGGAAGATCACCACCGAGGAGGAGTTGCTCGGCCTCACCGAACTCGCCCCGGCGCTCACCGAGGAAGTGCTCCTCGAACTGTACTTCGGCAAGACGTTCGACGAGGTCCTCGACAAGATCACCGCGCCGGTCCAGGCCGAGGACGACGTCGACGCCGACGACTACGCGACCGCCCTCGGCCGCCCCGCGACCCGCGTCACCACGTCCGACACCGAACTGCAGGCCGTTCTCGAAGACGACTTCGGCCGCTGGAAGGTCTTCCTGCACCCCGGCCAGCGCAAGCTCGTCGAACGCGGCAACAAGGGCTCCGCCCGCGTCAGCGGCGGCCCCGGCACCGGCAAGACCATCGTCGCGCTGCACCGTGTCAAACACCTCGCCGACCGGCTCCCGCCCGGCGGCAAGCCCATCCTTCTCACCACCTACAACAAGAACCTCGCCGCCGACCTCCGCAAGCGCCTCCTCGAACTCGGCGGCCCCGAAACCGTGTCCCGCGTCGAGATCGTCAACATCGACAAGCTCGCCGCCGACGTCGTCGCCCGCGCCGAACCCGGCGGCAAGCGCCGCTGGATCGACGACGCCAAGGCCGTCCAGGAATGGCGCGCCCTCCTCCTCGAACTCGACGAGACCGGCTGGGACCCCGAGTTCCTCCACGCCGAATGGACCCACGTCATCCTCGGCATGGCGGGCAACTCCCGCGCCGACTACTTCCGCACCCGCCGCCCCGGACGCGGACGCAGCATCGGCCGCGCCCAGCGCGCCGAGATCTGGCGGCTAGTCGAGAAGTTCCGGCTCCGCCTCGACGAGAAGAACCTGTGGACGTACCGGCAGGTCGCCGAACACGCCGCCCGCCTCGAACAGGAACGCGCCGAGAAGATGCGCCGCCACCGGGAAGGCGGCCTCAACCTCCACCGCGAGGACGCCTCGGTCGCCCGGATGCGCCCGCGCTACTCCCACATCGTCGTGGACGAGGCACAGGACCTCGCCGCCGCGCACTGGAAGATGCTCCGCGCCATGGTCCCCGAAGGACCCGACGACATCTTCCTCGTCGGCGACGTCCACCAGCGGCTCTACGACAACCACGTCTCGCTGAGCGTCCTCGGCATCAACATCCGCGGGCGGCGCTCGTCGCGCCTCACGCTCAGCTACCGCACCACCCACGAGATCCTCGGCTCCGCCGTCCGGCTCCTCGGCGAAGAGCCATGGGACGACCTCGACGGCGAGACCGGCGAACTCAGCGGCTACCGCTCCGTCCTGCGCGGCTCCCGGCCCGTCCTGCACGGCGCCGCGACCTGGGAGGACGAGCAGGATTACATCGCCGCCCGGGTCAGCGAACTCATCGACGGGCCCTCGCCGTCCATCGCGATCGGCGTCCCGGAACGCGCCATGGTCGCCGAGATGGAGGCCCGCCTCGCCCGCGCCGGCATCGCCGCCTCCATCGGCCCAGACGGGCCCCGCGCCGACGACGTCGTCCACGTCGGCACCATGCACCGCTTCAAGGGGCTCGAATACCAGCACGTGATCGTCGCCGGGGTCTCCGACGGGCTCGTCCCGCAGGCGTACCTGCGCAAATGGGAGCAGTCCGACCCGGCCCGGTACCGGCGGGAACTCCAGCGCGCCCGCTCCCTGCTGTTCGTCGCCGCGACCCGCGCCCGCGACACCCTCCACATCACCTGGCACGGCGACCCCAGCCCGTTCCTGGGGGACCGGTGAAGATCGGCGACCGCTACGCGCGCGGCAACCCCCTCGGCATCGGCGGCATGGGCGAGATCTGGGAGGGCACCGACGACCGCCTCAACCGCCAGGTCGCCATCAAGGTCATCCGCCCCGACCGGTCCGCGGCCCGCCGCCGCTTCTACCGGGAGGCCCGCATCCTCGCCCGCCTCCGCCACCCCGG
>NZ_SMKH01000508.1 GCF_004348515.1 Actinomadura sp. KC345
AGTCGATGATGCGGGGGCCGTCCGGCGACATGATGACGTTGCCGGGCTTCAGGTCGCGGTGGACGAGCCCGCAGGCGTGGATCGCGGCCAGGCCCTCGGCGAGCGCCGCGCCCAGCCTCCGCACCGCGCCCGGGTCGAGCGGCCCGCCGCCCGCGACGCGGTCACGCAGCGACGGGCCCGGTACGTACGCGGTCGCCATCCACGGCGCCTCCGCGCCGGCATCGGCGTCGACCACCTGCGCGGTGTGGAACCCGCCCACCCGTCGCGCGGCGTCCACCTCGCGGGCGAAACGGGCCCGGAACCGCGGGTCGGCGGCGTGCTCGGCGCGGATCACCTTGACCGCCACCTGCCGTCCGCCCGGTGAGGTGCCGAGGAACACCTGGCCCATCCCGCCCTCGCCCAGCCGTCCTTCGATCCCGTACGGCCCGACCCGCACGGGATCGCCGCGCCGCAGCGCCTCCATGACCGCGCCCCCAAGAGATGCCTCGCGTCCGACCGATCCGCAGAGATCATTTCAAGTCGCCGCCCTCCGCGGGAGGGGGTCGGGCCTAAGATCTGGAGACAGTTGTGACCAGACTTCCGGCGATGGGGGCATATGGACACCGACAGGCCCGAGGTCCGGGCATGGGACGCGCTCGTCGACGCCCTCGGCGCGGCCGGGCGGCGGCTGGCGGACGACACCGCCGGCCTGGACGAGGTCGAACGCGCCGACGGCTTCCGCGCCCTGGTCCGCGGGCTGCACAACCAGCTCGCCCGCTTCGAGGTCGACCGGGAGCTGCCCGAGCTGCTGCCGTTCAACGGCTGGCGGCAGAAGTTCTTCATGGACAACCCCGACTTCCGGTACTGGGTGGCCGACGTCCGTCCCGGCCGGCGCTACCGGATCACCGGCGACCGGGGGTCGGCGGTGTACGTCTCGATCACGGCCTACGCCGGGTCGGGGACCGCGGGCGCGGAGGCCGTCGCCCGCCTGGACGGCGACGACATGGAGTTCGGCGAAGCGGGGGACTTCACCGTCGTCCTGGGCGGGGACCGGCCGGAACACGGCGACTGGATGCCGCTCCCGGAGGGGACGACCGCGGTGTGGGTGCGCTTCTTCCATGAGGACGCGGCCGCCGGCCGCGAGAGCCGGTGCACCGTCGAGCGGGTCGGTCCCGGCGGGCCCGTGCCCCCGCCCATCGACCCCGGCCGCTTCCAGCACCACCTGAACCGGCTGGCCCGCGGCGTATCCTTCCTCCCGGCGGCCTTCGCGACGGCCGCCGCCGACGACCGGGCCCGGCCCAACGAGATCCGCCACTGGGCGGAGATGTCCGGCGGAGCGGCCTTCACCGAGCCCGGCATCCACTATCTGCGGGGCGGGTGGGAACTCGGCCCGGGGGAGGCGCTCGTCCTCGAAGGGGACGTGGTTTCCTGCCGCTACTGGAACGTCCTGCTCTACAGCCGCTTCCTCAACTCCCTCGACCACCGGCACCGCCAGGTGTCCCGGACGGGGGCCACCGCGACGGTCGCCGGCGGACGCTACCGGTTCGTCCTCGCCGCCGAGGACCCGGGCCCGGCCGCCGGTGACTGGCTGGACACCGAGGGTCGGCCGTTCGGCATCGTCGTCCTGCGCTGGCTCCACCCGGAGCGGACGCCCGAGCCGCCGTCGGTCCGGCGGTGCCGGGTCGCGGACCTGCGGAGCCGGCCATGACGCTCTGGACGTCCCCGCCGCGGACCGCCGAGGCCGCCGCCCTGTACGCCGCCGCCGAGGAGGACCGCGCCGCCCGGCCGGAGCGGTACCGCCTCGGCGCGGGCGAGACCGACGCGCTCGTCGACCGCGCCACCCGCGGTGACGACGGCGACCGCGGACTCCTCGGCGACCCGTCGCGGTGGCGGGACGGGCTCGAACGCTACCTCCGGTCGGCCGAGGAGGACGGGAGGCTGAACGCCGTCGGCGCCAGGACGGCGCGCGGCACCGCGATGGCCAGGCTGCGGGCGCGGATCTCGATGGGCCGCCACCTGGCCGGGCACCCGGAGACCACCGGGCGCCCGCTCCTCCCGCCGATCGTCATCGTGGGCGGGTGGCGGACGGGGACGACGTTCCTGTTCCGGCTCTTGGCCGCCGACCCCCGGCTCCGCGCGCCGCTGCCCGCCGAACTGGCCTCGCCGTGGCGCTTCGCCGGAGTGACGGGACGGGAGCGCGAGGACATGATCGACGCCGCCTCCGGAGCCCACGACGCCCTCCATCACCTGAATCCCGCGCTGGCCGCCGTCCACGACTCCGGCGCCCGACTGCCCGAGGAATGCGTCCTGGCCATGGGCACCGACTTCCGCAACTGGGGATTCGGCTCCACGATGCGGCTCGACGGCTACACCGACTGGCTCGCCGGACAGGACCTCGCCGCCTCCTACGCCCGCTACCGCGAGATACTCCAGACGCTCGACGCGGGCGATGGACGGCGCTGGGTGCTCAAGGCGCCGGCCCACACACCCGAACTCTCCCACCTCGCCACCGCGTTCCCGGGCGCGTGCATCGTGCACCTGCACCGCGACATCGTCGAGACCGTCGCGTCCGGCGCCAGCCTGTTCGCCGTCTTCCGCTCCACCTACAGCGACGAGGTGGACGCCCGGGACGTCGGCCGGTTCCAGGCCGGCCAGACCGAACGCTGGCTGCGCCGCGCCGCCGCGTTCCGGCGGTCGCCCGCCGCGACCCGCGCCACGCTGCTCGACGTCCGCTACCGCGAACTCGTCTCCGCGACGCCGGACTCCCTGCGGCGGATCTACGACGCCGCCGGTCTCGACGCCCCCGCCGACGTCGACGGGATGATCGAGCGCTACCACGCCGCCCGCC
>NZ_SMKH01000509.1 GCF_004348515.1 Actinomadura sp. KC345
GGCGTCGACCGCCCCCACCGCCGCCCCGTCCACCGGGACCGCGCCCGCCGGAGAGGTGCGGGGGTACATCGACGCCCACACCCATCTGATGGCGTACGAGGCGTTCGGCGGAAGCCTGATGTGCGGCAAGCCGTTCGACCCGCGCGGCATCCAGGAGGCGCTGCGGGACTGCCCCGACCACGCGGGGAACGGCGCGTTCGCCTGGTGGGAGAACTTCACCCGGCACGGCACGCCGTTCGGCACCCACGACCCCGCGGGCTGGCCGACGTTCAAGGACTGGCCCGCGTGGGACTCCCGCACCCACCAGCAGGGCCACTACACCTGGCTGCGCCGTTCCTGGCGCGCCGGCCAGCGCGTCCTGGTCAACCACCTGGTCGCCAACCGGCAGCTCTGCGAGATCTATCCGCTGAAGCGCAACGCGTGCGACGAGATGGACGTCGTCCGGCTCCAGGCGCGGCGGATGCGTGAGATGGAGGCGGGCATCGACGAGCGCAGCGGCGGCCCGGGCAAGGGCTGGTTCCGCATCGTGCGCGACTCGGCGCAGGCGCGCGAGGTGATCGAGGACGGGAAGCTCGCCGTCGTCCTCGGCGTCGAGGCGTCCGAGCCGTTCGGCTGCCGCACGGTCGGCGGCGAAGCGCAGTGCACCCGCCAGGACATCGACCGGGGCTTGGACGAGATGAAACGCCTCGGCGTGTCCTCGATGTTCGTGTGCCACAAGTTCGACAACGCCCTGTGCGGGGTGCGCTTCGACGGAGGCACCACGGGCGCGTTCGTCAACACGGGGAACTTCCTCGGCACCGGACGGTTCTGGCAGGTCGGGAAGTGCACCGGTCCGGCGCGGGACAACACGCTCCTGCCGGCGGGCGGGATCGGCGATTCGCTGAAGGACCTCCTGCGGCTGCTCGGCCGGGCGGGCGTCACGCTGCCGCTGTATCCGAGCCCTCCGCACTGCAACGTCCGCGGGCTCAGCGACCTGGGCGAGCACATGGTCCGCGGCATGATGGAACGCGGCATGATCGTCGAGGTCGACCACATGAGCGCCAAGGCCGCCGGCGAGACCCTCGGCCTGCTGGAGGCCGCGCGCTACCCGGGCGTCATCTCGTCCCACAGCTGGACGGACCCGGCCTACCTGCCCCGCGTCTACCGGCTCGGCGGCATGGTGACCGGCTACGGCCACGCGACGAACCAGTTCATCGACGAGTGGAAGCGCAACAAGGCCCTCCGCGACCCTGGCCGCGCGTTCGGCTACGGATACGGCCTGGACACCAACGGCATGGGCGCCCTGCCCCCGCCCCGGGAGGGCAGCGACGCGGACCCGCTGCGCTACCCGTACACCTCGCCGTTCGACCCGGCGGTGACGCTCGACCGCCAGCGCACCGGGACGCGCACCTGGGACCTCAACACCGAGGGCGTCGCGAACTACGGCCTCGTCCCGGACTGGCTCGCCGACATCCGCGACGCCGGCGGCCAGGAGATCATCGACGACCTGGCCCGCGGCGCCGAGACCTACCTCCGCATGTGGCACCACACGGAGACCCACGGGACCTAGCGGAAATGACATAGCGCCATTCATTGGACATTTGCGACACTTCTTGCCATGGAAGGCGATCGGCGGTTCCGGAGCTGGGTCGTGGCCTGGGTGCAGGCCCGGCGAGTGACGTACCGGCTCGCCCGCGGCTTCGATGCGTACACCGCGCTGTCCCGCCGGCCCAGGGCGTTCCGGGCGCTCGCCCGGACCATCGGGACGGCGCCCGAGGGCGGCCATGCGTCCTCGACCGCCCTGCGGGCCGCGCGGAAGGCCGCCGCCAACCCGTTCGCCCTGCGGGAGATCCTGGCCGAGTTCGCCCACATGGCCGTGGGCGATGTCTTCTCTCAGAGTCTCCATCTCGTCGCTCCACCGCCTACACCGTCTCCCGTCACCGCCTTCCTCCTCGAACCGGTCGAGGACGGCGTCCCCCGGGTGGTCGCGTTCCTCGATGCGCCCGAGTCGCCTCTCCCCGGGCCGGGCAATGGAGTCCACGGACGCCTGGCCGAGTGGCTCGTCCACGCCGCGATGGCGGAGGACGACGAAGCCTTCGGCCCTCTGTCGGCCCTGCTGGCCCGAACCGGGCAAGGCGACCTGACCGGCGCACTCCGGTCGGCGTTCTACCGCGGCGTCCAGGACGGGACGAGGCCGGACGACGGCCGGTCGCCGAGACCGTACCGGCTGTGGAGGACCGCGAGGCCGACCGCGCTCACCCGCATCGTGCAGGCCAATCCGAATCTGCTCCACCTGCCGCCGCCACCCGACCGGGAGCCGCCCTGGACCACCCGTGCGCCCCTGGTCCTGCTCGCGCTGGTGAAGGGCAGGTCCGACCTCGTCGGCCCGATCATGCGCATCGACGGACCGCACGGCGTCGTGGCCTCGCTGCGCGAGGGGGTGTCCACCGAGGCCGCGCCCGAGTTCACCGAGGAGTGCCGGCGTGCCCTGCGGCACCTGGACCACCCCGAAGCCCGCGACGACGTGTGCCGGAGCGCCCTGTACGGCGAGGCGGAGATGCTCGCCGCCGCCGTCGAGGCCGACTACCTTCCCTCCGGCCTGGACGAGGCGCAGAAGGCGGCGTTCTTCTTCGCCACCGAGCAATGGGAGCGCTACGACGCCGCCGACCCGGACGGCTCCCTCCTGACCGCCTTCTGCGTCGTCAAGCGCCACAGGCGGACGAAATGGCAGGACCCGCTCGACAAGGGCATCCGCACGGCCTCGTACAAGTCGGGCCGCCCCGACCCGCATCCCCCGCCTTCCTACACGCGCACTCCGCG
>NZ_SMKH01000050.1 GCF_004348515.1 Actinomadura sp. KC345
GATGGGGAGGGTGCGGGGGCCTCGGACCTGGCCTGCGGACCAGGTGACGGCGGACGGGTCGTCCAGGGTGAAGGACGGGATGCGTTCCAGCCACACCTCCAGGGCCACACGCAGTTCCATGCGGGCCAGGTGGGAGCCGACGCAGCGGTGGATGCCGAGGCCGAAGGCGGAGTGGCGGTTGACCTCGCGGTCGATCACCACCTCGTCCGCCCGGTCGAACTGCGCCGGGTCGCGGTTGGCCGCCGGGAACGACAGCAGGACCCAGTCGTCGGCCTTCATGTCGACGCCGCCCCAGTGCATGTCCTCCTTGACCAGCCGCGCCATGGTGACCGGCGCGTAGGCGCGGAGGAACTCCTCCATCGCCGACGGCAGCAGGGCCGGGTCGGCGACGAGGCGCTCACGGTCGGACGGTGTCTTCGCCAGATGCCACAGGGAGGCGCCGATCGCGCTCCACGTCGTGTCGATACCGGCGATGAGGAGGAGGGCCATGGTCCCGGAGACGTGGGCCGGTTCGAGTTTCCGCCCGTAGAGCTCGGCTTCGATGAGGTACGTCGTGAGGTCGTCGCGCGGGTTCTCGATGTGGTCGCGGATCTGCGTGTGCAGGTAGTCGAACAGGTTCTCCATCCGCTGGATGCGCTCTTCGGGCGGGGAGTTGACGCCTTCGAGGGCGTTCTCGACGAACCGGCGGAACTGCGGGCCGTCCTCCGGTGGGAAGCCGAGCATGTCCGCGATGACCCGCACCGGGATGTGCTGTGCGTAGTCGTGCGCGGCGTCGACGACGTCGCGGCCTTCGAGGGAGTCGATGAGCGCGTGGCAGAAGGCCCGGGTCGCCGGCTCCAGCTTCCCGACCGCCGACTTGGTGAACGCTGGGAGCAGCAGCCTGCGCGCGTCGCGGTGGAACGGCGGGTCGGACGAGATCGGCGGGACGCCTCCCACCGGGGCGATCTCGCGCGGCGGCCGGAAGTTGCTCATGATGATCGACCGGGACGAGAAGTGCTCGGTGTCGTAGGCGATCGCCGCGACGTCCTCGTGCCGGGTGGGGAGCCAGCCGCCGCCGAACCGCTCGGTGCGCGCGAACGGGCAGCGCCACCGCAGGTCGTCCTGGATCGGGTACGGGTCGGCGGCCCACTCCGGTTCGAGGTGGGAGAAGTCGGTCGCCCAGTCCGAGACGGGGCCGGTGATGATCTCGTTGCGGACGCCGAGCGGGCGCTTGTCGCGCATCTCCTCGAAGCCCTTGTCGAAGCGGTCGTCGCCGGTCATGTCACTCCTCCCCGACGGTGCCGATCGCCCGCTCGGGACAGTTCGCGACCGCGCGGCGGGCCTCGTTCTCCTGGTCCGGTTTCACGGCGCCGTCGCCGAGGACCGTCCCGTAGCCCTCGTCGTCCTCGCCGAACAGGCCGGGGGCCAGGTCGTAGCAGCGGCCGTGTCCCTGGCAGCGTCCCTGGTCTATCTGCACTTTCACTGGGTTCCTCCCGTCTGTGCCGCGGGTCCGTCCGGCGCGAGCGCCGCCGCGATGCGGGCGAGGAGCGCGGACCACTCCTCGTCCCCGACCGCGTGCAGGTCCGGCGGGACGAGCGCGCTGCCCATGCCCAGCAGGAGGCAGAGGTGGGCGAGCGCGTTCGGTGAGACGGCGGCGTCCAGTTCGTCCCCGGCCTGCCCGACGCGCACCAGCCCGGCGAGCCAGTCGCCGCGTTCGCCCACGTAGTCGCGCATGGGGCGGGCCACCTCCTCATCGCGGCGGGCCGCGACGAGCGCCTCCACGATCAGGTACCCGGCCGCGTCGCGGCGACGGGGAAGCCACCGCCCGGCGGTGAGCAGCAGCTCGGTGACCGGACGGTCGGGGTCGGCGGCGAACAGGTCGTCGAGCATCCGCCGTCCGTGCGCCCGCAACGCCGCCACCAGCAGCTCCGCCTTGGAGCCGAAGTGCGCGTAGAGGGCGCCGTTGCTCACGCCCGCGGCCCGCGCGATGTCGGCGACGCGCGTCCCGTCGTACCCGTGCCGCGCGAACGCGTCCGCCGCGGCTCGCAACAGCCGCTCCCGCGTCTCCGCCGGGGTGACGCCCGCGATACGCCCCATGACGAAATTAAAAGACCGTTCATTTGATGGGTCAAGACCTCGGGCGGCGGCCGGGCCGGTCAGTTCGGGCGGGGGCGGTCGAGGAGGAGGTCGGCGGCGTGGGCGAGAACCTCGGCGCGGGTGCGGCCGTTATGGTCGGCCTGGAGGAAGTGGCCGCCGATCGCGGCGCAGAAGGCGAGGAGGCTGCGCGCCTCGACCTCGTCGGGGTCGGAGCAGAAGGTGCCGATCATCTCGCGCAGCAGCGCCATGCGCCGGTTGTCGACCCGCCGCAGCCGTTCGGCGGCCCGCTCGTCGCGCCGGGCCCAGTCGCGGATCGCGAGGTCGATGGGCAGCAGGCGGTCGCCGGAGAAGGTGAGCATGCCCGCCCGATGGATCTTGGTCTTCGGGTCGCCGCCCTCCTGCTCGACGCGGTCGATCACCTCGTCGGTGCTCTCCCGCTCCCAGGCGTCCAGCATCGCCGTCAGGAGTGCGTCGCGGTCGGCGAAGTACCCGTAGAAGCCGCCCTTGGTGACGCCGAGGCGCTTCGCCAGTGCCTCGACGCGGACGGCGTCCACGCCGCCGGCGGCCAAGGCGCGCAGCCCCTCCTCCACCCATCTGTCACGTGGCGTCCGAACGGCTGCCGCCATGTGTCCCACCTCACCTCGACGTCAAATATACGCATGCGTATAGAAGGGCTAGCCTCACTTTTATACGCAAGCGTATAGCCAAGGGAGGCACTGGGATGACCACACGTTCACAGGCGGGGAGCGGAACCCCGGGCAGCGTCGAGAGCGCCGTGGGGGCGGACGAGGTGCCCGCGGCCGTCCGCGCCCTCGGCTCGCTGCCCGGCATCGACTACGCCGACCTGTTCACTCTCGCCACCGAAGCGGAGGCGACACCGGAGCAGTGGGCGCGGGCGGCGTTCGGCGACGTCCCCAGCATCGGCGAACGGCTGATCTGGCGGGGGCTGCTCGGCCTGCGGCTCAGCCGTGGACGATCGCCGGACACCGTGGCCGGATGGCGGATCGACGGCCGCGGCGCGGACTGGGTCCGGCTCCGGGCCGCCTCCTGGTTCCTGACCTGCAACCTCGTCGTCCGGACGAGTGACGGCCGGGTGTCGCTGGCCACGTTTCTGCACTACGACCGGAGGATCGGCCGTCTGGTGTGGCCCTGGATGTCGCCCGTCCACCGCCGGCTGGCACCCGGGTTGCTCCGCGAAGCCGACGCGAAGATCCGGGCCTCGTAGGGTAGGGCTACCCCGGCAGGCGGGCGGCCAGGGCCTTCTTGCTGATCTTTCCCACGGGCGTCCGGGGGAAGGCGTCGGCCGTCTCCAAGCGGTCGGGGAACTTGTAGGCGGCCAATCCCCGGCCGCGCAGGAAGTCCTTGATCTCGCGGAGGTCCGGGGCTTTCTCTCCCTTCCTGAGGATGAGGAAGGCGCAGGTCCGCTCGCCCATCATGGGGTCGGGCAGGCCGACCACGGCCGCGTCGTGGATCGCCGGGTGGGTCAGGAGGTGGTTCTCCAGTTCCTCGGCGGAGACCTTGTCGCCGCCCCGGTTGATCTGGTCCTTCTCGCGGCCCTCGACGATCAGGTGGCCGGACGGGAGCCGGCGGACGAGGTCGCCGGTGCGGTAGAAGCCGTCCGGGGTGAAGGAGCGGGCGTTGTGCTCGGGCGCGCGGTAGTAGCCGCGGAGCGTGTACGGGCCTCGGGTGAGGAGTTCGCCCACCTCGCCGGGGGCCACCTGCGCGCCGTCCGGGTCCACGACGCGGATCTCGTCGGCGGGTGACAGGGGGCGGCCCTGCGTCCGCTCCACAAGGTCGCGGGGGTCGTCCAGGCGGGTGTAGTTGAGCAGGCCCTCCGCCATGCCGAACACCTGCTGGACCTGGCAGCCGAGGACGCGGGGGACCTCGGCGGCGCGCTCGGCGGCGAACTTGGCGCCGCCCACCTGGAGGAGTTCGAGGGACGAGAGGTCCTCGTCCTGCCAGGTCACCGCGTCCAGCCACAGCAGCGCGATCGGGGGGACGACCGCGCAGACGGTGGCGCGCTCGCGTTCGATGAGGGGGAACGCCTCGTCCGGGGACCCCGACGGGGACAGGACGACCGTGCCCCCGGTCGCGAAGACGCCGAGGACGCCGGGGCAGGCGAGCGCGAAGTTGTGCGCGGCGGGCAGGACGACCAGGTAGACGGTGTCGCGGGTGAAGCCGCAGACCTCCGCGCTGGCCTCCAGGTTGTAGACGTAGTCGCGGTGCGTCCGCGGGATGAGCTTCGGCAGGCCGGTGGTGCCTCCGGAGAGCAGGAAGACCCCGACGTCGGAGGGAGCCGGGCCCTCGATCTCCACCGGGTCGGCGTCCAGGGAGGCCAGCGGGGTGAACTCCTCCGCGTCGCCGTCCACGATGACGTGCTCGACGGGGAGCGTGCGGGCCATCGCGCGGTAGTCGAAGTCGCCGTCGCGTTCGGCGCAGACGTAGGCGCGGGCCCCCGACAGCTCGCACAGGTAGCGGATCTCGCTCTCGCGGTGGGCCGGGAGCGCCAGGACCGGGGCGGCGCCGATCCGCACCAGGGCCAGGAACGTGACGACGAAGCCGGTGGTGTTCGGGAGCTGGACCACGACCCGGTCCCCGCGTGCGATGCCGAGCCGCAGGAGCCCCGCGGCCGTCCGGGAGGCGCGGCGGGAGAGGTCGGCGTAGGTGAGGCGGTCGTCGCCGGCGACCAGCGCGACGCGTGCGGGGTCGCCGCGCAGGACGCCGCCGAGCACGCGGTCGCTCCAGTAGCCCTCGGCCGTGTAGCGGGCTTCGAGATCGGCGGGCCAGGGGGTGAAGCCGTCGGTGTCCATCGGCGGGCTCACCGTCCGGCGAGCTGGGCCGGGGCCCCGGGAACGGGTTCGGCCGGGTCCGTGCCGAGCGCGACGATGCGGTTGGCGGCGTCCACGTGGACGACCCGGGGCTCGTGGCGGTCCCTGCCCGCCTCGTCCACCGACGTGTAGGTGATGATGATGACCATGTCGCCGGGCTGGACCTGGCGGGCCGCCGCGCCGTTGACGCCGATCACGCCGCTGCCCGCCTCACCGGTGATGGCGTAGGTGACGAGACGGGAGCCGTTGGTGATGTCGACGACGTGGACCTGTTCGCCCTCGACGATGTCCGCGGCCTCCATGAGATCCGCGTCGATCGTCAGGGAGCCCACGTAGTGCAGGTCCGCCTGTGTCACGGTCGCTCGGTGGATCTTTCCGTTCATCAGTGTCCGCTGCACCGGTACGCCCTCTTTCTCAAGACCAACTAAGGCTAGGCTTACCTTAACTACTTCCCCAGCAGAGGAGAACCCCGACGATGCTCCGGCGACTGGTCATGGACATCGGCCCCCTGCGCGACAGCAAGCCGTTCCGCAACGTCTTCATCGCGCGCACCGTCTCGGTGTTCGGGATCGGCATGCTCGCGGTGGCGCTCCCCGTGCAGGTCTACGCGCTGACGGGGTCGACCGTGCACGTCGGCGCGGTCGCCGCCGCGGAGGGTTTCGCGCTCCTCGCGGGGTTCCTGTGGGGCGGCGTGCTGGCGGACCGGCACGACCGGAGGACGCTGATGCTGCGCGCCCGGACGGCCGCCGGGATCGGGTTCGTCCTGCTGGCGGTGAACGCGTTCCTCCCGTCCCCGTCGGTCGCCGCCCTGTACGTGCTGGCGGCATGGGACGGCCTCGCGACCGGCGTCAGCGTCACCGCCCTGCTGGCCGCGACGCCGTCGCTGGTCGCGCCGGACAAGCTGGTCGCGGCGGGGGCGCTGAACGCGCTGACCGTCCGGCTCGGGTCGATGGTCTCGCCCGCGCTCGGCGGGCTCGTCGTGTCGGCGTTCGGCGTCGGCTGGAACTACACGGCCGCGGCGGCCGGGACCCTCGGCACCATCCTCCTGCTGACCGGCCTGCCGCCGCTCAAGCCCGCCGTCGCCGAGGATGAACCGGAACAGAACCCGCTGAAGGCGGTCGCGGACGGCTTCCGCTTCGTCGCCTCGCACCGCGTGGTCGGCTCCCTCATGCTGCTCGGACTGCTGTTCATGGTCGCGGGCGGCATCCCCGTCCTGATGCCCGCGTTCGCGACGCAGAGCCTGGACGGCGGGCCCACCACGGTCGGCCTGCTGTTCGCCGCGCCCGCCTGCGGCGCCGTGCTCGCGTCCGTCACCAGCGGCTGGGCCGGGACGTTCCGGCGGCCGGGGCTGGCACTGCTCGTCGCGTCCGTCGCCGGTTTCACGACGCTCGCCTGCCTGGGCTTCGCCCGCCATCCCGCCCTGGCCGTCGCGATCCTGTTCGTGTACGGGTTCGTCGAGTCGGTGGAGGAGATCCTGCGGTACGGGCTGATCCAGTCCCACACGCCCGACTCCCATCTCGGACGCGTCAACGCGCTCTGGGCGGCGCAGGAGACGGGAGGCGGCGCCATCGGGTCGCTGGGCGCCGGGGGCCTCGGCCGCTACCTCGCGCCGGGCGCCGCCATCGCCGTCTACGGGACGGTCAGCGCCGTGCTCGCGCTCGTCCTGGCGCTGACCCTCACCGGCCTGCGCACCGCGACCATGCGGACGGGTCCGGAACCGAGTCCCGGGCCGAAGCCCGAACCGTCACCCGAGCCGGGCGCCTAGCTCGTCGTCGGTCATGGCCTCGACCTCCAGCCAGATCGCCGCGACGGCCTCCAGGCGTCCCGGCGCGTCCTCCAGGTCGGTGAAGCGGCGGCAGACGCGAGCGACGGTCCGCTCGGCGAACAGCACCCGGACCGGGAGCGCGGTCGTGTCGAGCGCCTCGCGCAGCCGCGCGATGACGCTGGTGGCGAGGACGGAGTCGCCGCCGAGGGCGAAGAAGTCCGCGTCCGCGCCGACGCGTTCCCTCCCCAGCACCTCGGCGACGATCCGGGCCATGACCTTCTCCAGCGACGACGCCGGCTCGGCGCAGGCACCGGCGGCCTCCCCCGCCTCGGCGGCGGCCAGCGCGGTGAGCGCCTTGCGGTCGACCTTGCCGTTGGCGGTGAGCGGCAGCTCGTCGACGCGCACGAGCAGCTCGGGGACCATGTGCGGCGGCAGGAGGTCCCGGACGCCCGCGAGCACCGCGTCCCGGTCCAGGTCCGGGGGCGCCGCGACGGCGGCGGCGAGGCGGCCGTCCGCGACGAGGGCGACGGACCGGCCCACGGCGGGATGCTCGCGCAGCGCGGCCTCGACCTCGCCGAGCTCGATGCGGAACCCGCGCACCTTGACCTGGTGGTCGCGGCGGCCGAGGAACTCCAGGGTGCCGTCCGGGCGGTAGCGGGCGAGGTCGCCGGTCCGGTACCAGCGGGTGCCGTCGCGGACGACGAACCGGTCGGCGGTGCGCTCGGGGTCGCCGGTGTAGCCGTCGGCGACGCCTCCGCCGCCGATCCACAGCTCGCCCGCCACCCAGTCGGGGCGGTCGCGGCCCAGCTCGTCCACGACCCGGCACGCGACGCCGCGCAGCGGCACCCCGTACGGCACGGCGTGCCAGTCGGACGGCACCTCGCCCGCGACCTCCTGCACGGTGGAGTGGATCGCGGTCTCGGTCGTGCCGCCCAGCGCCACGAACCGGCACCCGGGGGCGCGCTCCTCCAGCAGCGCGGGAAGGTGGGTGCCGACCCAGTCGCCGCCGAGCAGCACGAGTCGCAGGTTCTCCATCGCTCCGCTCCGGGGGGTGTGGGGGGTCGTCTCCCCACGAGGGACCGGGCCGGACCGCAGCAGCATCTCCAGGACGGACGGGACGCAGTTCAGCACGGTCACCGACCAGCGCCGCGCCAGGTCGACCCAGCGGGCCGCGTCGCGCCGCTCGTCCTCGTCCGGCACGACCACCGCGCCGCCCGCCGACCAGGGCGCGAAGAGGTCGAACACCGACAGGTCGAAGTCGAGCGCCGAGATCCCGAACGTCACGTCCGCGGAGCCCATGCCGTACCGCTCGACCAGGTCGCCGATCGTGTTCATGGCCGCGCCGTGCGACACCTCGACGCCCTTGGGCTCGCCGGTCGAACCGGAGGTGAACAGCACGTACGCGACCTGGTCGGGGCGCGCCGCGACCGGCCCGTCCAGCGGTTCGGCCTCGGGGACCGCGTCCGTGGTGAGCGACGCGGCCACACCGGCGCTCGCGCGGATCCTGGCGCGGCGGGCCTCGGGCTGCTCGACGCCGATGGGGACGTAGGCGGCTCCGGCCGCCAGGACGCCGAGCACCGCGCCGGCCTGGTCCGGGCCCTTCGGAAGCTCGATCGAGACACGGTCGCCCGGACGCACGCCTTCCGCGGCGAGGCCGGAGGCGATGCGCAGGGCGCGGCCGGCCAGTTCACCGTAGGTCAGGGTCCCCTCGTCGCCCCAGTGCAGGGCCGGTGCCGCCGGGTGGCGGCGCGCGTGCTCGAAGAAGCCCTCGGTCAGCGTCCGCGGCGGCGGCGCCGGGGTGGCGTTGAGGCGCTGCCGCACGCGGAGCTGGGACGGCGTGGCCGCGATGCCGAGCGGCGCATCCCAGTCGGCGCCGGGCGCTCCGAGCCGGGTGATCGCGGACGTGTAGGCGTCGAACATCGCCTCGGCGACGCCCTCGGGGAACGCGGGGCGGCGGACGTCCCAGTTCAGCAGGAGCCCGCCGGACACCTCGGTCACCTGCGCGTCCAGGAGCACCTGCGGGCCCTGCGAGATGATCCACTCCGGCTCGCCGAACCGCTCGCGGACGGCGCCGCCGAACAGCTCGCCGAGGTTGAGCGCGCTGGTGTAGACGATCGGGGCGAGGACCTGCTCGCCGCGCAGCCGGGACAGGTCGCGCAGCACCTCCAGGCCCGAGTAGTCGCTGTGCGCGCCCGCGGTGTGCAGGTTCGCCTGGATGGCGCGGGCGCGCTCGACGAACGGGAGGTCGGCGGTGAGGTCGGCCTCCAGCATGATCGACCCGGTGAAGTCGCCGACGACGGCGTCCACGTCGGGGTGGACGGGCTCGCGGTGGAACAGCGGCAGGTTCAGCAGGAACCGGGGCGTCGCCGACCAGGCGCCGATCACCTCGGCGAACACGGCCGCGAGCGCCATGGCCGGGGTGACGCCCTCGGCGTGGGCGCGGGCGAGGAGGCGGTCCTTGTCGTCCGGCGCCAGCCAGTGGTGCCTGCGCTCGACGCGGTCGCCGGGCTCGGGCACGACGGGCAGCTCGGGCGGGCCGGGGAGGCCGGCGAGGCGCTCGGCCCACCACCGGCGGTCCTGCTCGCGGGCCTCGGCGCGCGGGTCGTCGGCGAGGTAGCGGGCGTAGCCGTAGCGGATCGGCGCGAGGGTCTCGCCTTCGTACAGGGCGGCGAGGTCGGCCAGCATGACGCGGTAGCTCATCGCGTCGGCGGCGACCATGTCGACGTCCAGGTGGAGGCGGGCGGTCCCGTCCGGGAGCAGGCTCAGGCGGGCGTCGAAGACGCGGCCGTCCTCGATCGGGAGCCGCTGCTCGGACATCCGCGCGCGGACCGCCTCCAACTCGGCGGCGGCGCCGGCGCCGGTCGCACCGCGCAGGTCGTGGACGGTCACGGCCGGTTCCGGGCGTTCGGGCAGGATGCGCTGCGTGCCGTCGTCCGAGACGGCGACGCGGAGCATCGGGTGGCGCCTCACCAGGTCGCGGACGGCCCGCTCGAACCGGCCGGGGACGATCGCGCGGCCGTCCAGCTCGACGTACAGGTGCGCGGCGACGGAGCCGAGCGACTGGCCGGAGTCGCGGCCGATCCAGTACGCGTGCTGCATCAGCGCCAGCGGGAACGGCCCGTCCGGCTCGATGTCCTCCGGGCCGAGGTCGGCGGGGGCGCGGTCCCCGGGGCCCGCCGACGCGTCGACCTGGCCCTTCTCCGCGAGCAGCTCCCACCATCCGGAGAGCGTGGGGCGTTCGGCCAGCTCGGCGAAGCGGATCTCGACGCCGCGGCGGCGCAGCAGGCCGGTCAGCCGCATGAGCCGGATCGAGTCCATCCCGAGTTCGATGAGGTTGTCACCGGCCTCCGCGTCCTCGCCCAGCACCTCTGCCAGCGCGGTGTGCAGATCTTCCCAGGTCAGGCCTGAATCGGACACGCCACTCCCCTCGAATTAGGTAAGGCTAACCTAATTCAGTGGGTTTCCGCCGTCAACGCCCGCCGCCGGTCGGCCGGGACGATCAGCGGCATGTCGGTCTCCGGGTCCGGGATGACGCGGCACGGCAGGCCGAACGCGCGCTCCACGAGATCGGCGTTGACGATCTCGGCGGGCGGCCCCTCCGCGAGTATCTCGCCGTCGCGCATCGCGATCAGGTGCGTGGCGTACCGGCAGGCGTGGTTGAGGTCGTGCAGGACGGCGACGAGCGTGCGCCCCTCCTCGTGGAGACGCGCGCACAGGTCGAGCACCTCGATCTGGTGCGCGATGTCCAGGAAGGTGGTCGGCTCGTCCAGCAGCATGATCCCGGTCTCCTGGGCCAGGACGAGCGCGAGCCACACCCGCTGGCGCTGCCCGCCCGACAGCTCGTCCACCGGGCGGTCCGCGAGGTCGGTGACGCCGACGGCGGCCATGGCCTCCCCGACCGCGGCCTCGTCCTCGCGCGACCACTGCCGCAGCAGGCCCTGGTACGGGTAGCGGCCGCGGGCGACGAGGTCGCCGACCGTGATGCCGTCCGGGGTGAGGGGCGACTGGGGCAGCAGCCCGAGCCGCCGCGCGAGGCGCTTGGCGGGCAGGTCGCCGATCGGGTCGCCGTCCAGGAAGACGGTTCCCTCCCGGGGGCGCAGGAGGCAGGCGAGGGCGCGCAGCAGCGTCGACTTCCCGCACGCGTTGGGCCCGACGATGACGGTGAACGACTCGTCCGGGATGCTCACCCCGAGCCTCTCGGCGACGACGCGCTTGTCGTACGCCAGCGTGAGACCGTCCGCGCGCAGCCTCGTCATGTCGTCCCCTTCCGTGCGGTGGTCGACAGCAGCCAGGCCAGGTAGGCGCCGCCGAGGACGCCGGTGACGACGCCGACCGGCATCGCCACCGGCAGGTGGAGCGAGATGAGGTCGGAGGCGGCCAGCAGCGCGGCGCCGGTCAGCGCGGCGGGGAGCAGCTGCGCGCCGGGGCGGCGTGTCAGCCGCCGGGCGAGCTGGGGAGCGGCGAGCGCGACGAACGGGACGGGCCCGGCCGCCGCGGTCGCCGCCGCGACGAGGCCGACCCCGGCGATCGTGAGCAGCAGCCGGGTCCGCTGGACGGCCACGCCGAGCGCCTGCGCGGCGCCGTCGCCCATCTCGCCCATGCCGAGCGGGCGGGCCAGCAGCAGCGCCGCGGGGACGAGCACGGCCAGCGCGATCCCGAGCGGGACGGCCTGGTCCCAGTCCCGCCCGTTCAGGCTGCCGGTCAGCCAGAACGCCGCCTCGTAGGCCTCGCGCAGCTCGGCGCGGGTGATCAGGTAGGAGTTCAGCGCCTGCAGCATCGCCGCCGCGGCCACGCCGATCAGCACCAGCCGAACGCCGTGGACACCGCCGCCCCGCCGGTAGGCGACCATGTAGACCCCGAGCGCGGTCAGCGCTGCGCCCGCGACCGAGCTGACCGCGACGGCGACCGCGCCGCCGCCGAACACGAGGATCTGCACCAGCGCGCCCGTCGCCGACCCCTGCGTGAAGCCGATGATGTCGGGGCTGCCCAGCGGGTTGCGGGAGATGCTCTGGAAGATCGCTCCGCTGAGCCCGAGGGCCAGCCCGGCGAGCAGGCCGGTGACGGCGCGCGGCAGCCGCAGCGTCGTGACGATGAACTCGGTGGCGCGGTCGCCCTGCCCGATGAGCGCGCTCACCACCTCCGGAGGTGAGATGGGGAACTCCCCGGAGCCGACGACGAGGACCGCGGCGCCGGCCGCGAGCGCCGCCAGCACCGCGCACACCGCCGCGGCCCTCGGCTCCCACCGCACCGAGAGCGCGCCCGCCCGCAGGACCTTCGTCCTCATGACGCCCTTCACAAGTCGCGCATCCTTCCTCGCCGCACCATCAGGGCGAACAGCGGGGCGCCGAGGAACGCGGTGACGATCCCGGTCTCCAGTTCGCCGGGGGTGATGACGCGGCCGATGACGTCCGCGCCGAGCAGCAGGACGGGCGCGAGCAGCAGCGAGTACGGCAGCACGAGCCGCTGGTCGGGCCCCACCATGGTCCGGACGATGAACGGGACGGCCAGCCCGAGGAACACGATCGGTCCCGCCGCGGCCGTCGCCGAACCGCACAGGATCACGATCGCGAGGGCTCCGAGCGCGCGGGTCCGCCCGGGGCGCGAGCCGAGGGCGCGGCCCGCGTCGTCGCCCATGGCGAGCGCGTTGAGCGGGCGGGCGAGCAGCAGCGCCAGCGCGATTCCGGCGACGACGAACGGCAGCAGCCGGACGAAGACCGAGATCTCCCGGCCGCCGAGGGAGCCGACCTGCCAGAACCGGAAGCTGTTGAAGCTCTGCGGGCTGAGCAGCATCAGCCCGGCGGTCAGCGCGGCGAACACGGCGTTGACCGCCGCCCCGGCGAGCACGAGCCGCGCGGGCGACGCGCCGCCCCTCCCCCGCGCGCCGATCATGTAGACCAGCGCGGCGGCGCCGGCCGCGCCGATGAAGGCCGCCCAGACGTAGACGAGCGCGTCGTCCACCCGGAACGCGCCGATGACGACGACGACCGCGAGCGCCGCGCCGCCGTTCACGCCGAGCAGGCCCGGCTCGGCGAGCGGGTTGCGGGTGAGCGCCTGCATGACCGCGCCGGCCAGCCCGAGCGCCGTACCGACCGCGAGCCCGAGGAGCGTGCGGGGCAGCCGCAGCTCGTGCACGATCAGCTCGGCCCGCGAGTCGTCGTCCGGGGAGAGCACGCCGGGCAGCACCCGGCCGAGCGGGACGTCCCCGGCGCCGATCGCGAGGCTCGCCAGGACCGTCAGCAGCAGCGCGGCCGCGAGCAGCGGCAGCCACCACCGGCGGGAACGGCGACCGGGGGGCCCGGAACCGCGCGGCCCGTCCGTCTGCTCCGGGGCTTTGAGCGGCAGTTTCCGCACGGGGGAGAGCACGTTATGAGGCTAGCCTAAGCTAACTGCCCGTTGAAGAGCGTCCGCGCGGCCGGCCGGGTGATCGGGGTGGGCGAGGAGCCAGGTCCAGATCTCCGCCGGGTCCTCGGCGGTGTGCTGGGCGCCGCAGTGGCAGACGCCCGTGAGGAGGTCCGAGCCCGGGGACCACTCCACGCGCAGCCGGCACGTGCTCATCGGGCGACCGGACTCCGCTGAATCTGCCTCTGCAGGATGCGGCGGGCCGCGAGGCCGCCGGTGTCGATGTTGATGGACAGCTCCTGGTAGCCCTCGGGCTCGGTGGCGATGACCTTCTCCAGGGTGTTCAGCGCCTTCACGTCCTGGAGGACGACCGTGCGGTTGCTTTCGGCGAGGAACGCCGAGACCTTCTCGTCGTCGAGGGCGAAGTCGCGGGCGACCATCCAGAAGTCGTGCGTGGTGGTCTCGGTCTCCGGGGTGATGGCGTAGACGATTTCGGCGTGGCAGGCCCTGGGGTCGTCGCCGTCCGGGCCGGGTTCGACCCCTGTGGGGGCGATGCGGCTGTGCAGGAGATAGAGGCACGGCGGGTGGAACTCGATGTCCTGCCAGCGGTCGATGCGGCCTTCGATGCCCGTGGACTCGGCGTAGAAGGACGGGCATTCGACGTCTTTCATGCGCCGGCTGACATAGATGACGCCCGCGTCCTCGTCCACCTCCGTGGTGATCGGCGTCTGCGCCACCTCGGGCGTGCCGATGTAGCCGGCGTGCAGGTACGTCTCATGGGAGAGGTCGAGGAGGTTGTCGACGAGCAGCTCGTAGCGGGCGTCGAGGGGCTCCATGCCGCGGACGGTCACATGGCCGGGCGAGTCCAGCCAGGGGGCGCGCGGGATGGCCTTCGCGTCCCCCTCCCCGTCGCCGATCCACACCCAGATGAGCGAGTCCTGCTCGACCACCGGGAACGCGGGGACGCGGGCGGTGCGCGGGACGCGGCTCTGCCCCGGCACGGCGACGCACACCCCGTCGGGCGCGTAGGTGAATCCGTGGTAGCCGCAGACGATGTTGTCGCCGTCGCGGTTGCTCTCCGACAGGGGGAAGCGGCGGTGCACACAGCGGTCGGTGAGGGCGACGGCCTCCCCTGCCCGCGTCCGGTACAGGACGAGGGGCTCGCCGCAGACGGTCCGGGCCAGGAGGCCGTCGCCCACCTCCTGGCCGTAGGCGGCCACGTACCACTGGTTGCGCGCGAAGACCATGGGCGTTCCTCCGGTGGGCGTCGGGTCGGGCGGAGTGTCGAACGGGGGTCGTCCCGACCATCCCGGCGCGGCGGTGATGCGGACCACACCGCTTCCGCCCAGCGGAAGGACCGCCGTCAGCGGCGGTGCAGCGCGCTCTCCGGAGGACGCAGGGCGCGGGGCGCGCCGAGCGCCCGGGAGATGCCGCGGGCGCTCGCGCGCACGACGGGCGTCAGCGCCCGCGCCTCCCAGCCGTCGGCCGGGACGACGATCGCGACGGCGGCCACGACGGTGTCGTCCGGGCCGAAGACGGGCGCGCCGACCGACAGCGCGAACGTCTCGACCTGGCCGTCGCTGACCGCGACGCCGGTCCGGCGCACCTCGGCGAGGACGCGCCGCAGCTCGGGACCGGACGTGATCGTCCGGTCGGTGAAGCGGCGGAGGGGGCCGGCGACGGCGCGTTCCTGGAGGGCGGTGTCGGCGTGCGCGAGCATCGCGAGGCCGACGCCCGTCGCGTGGGCGGGCCAGCGTCCCCCGACCCGGGACAGGACGTGCACCGCGTCGCGGGCCGAGATCCGCTCGATGTAGACGACCTCCAGGCCGTCCAGGACCGCGAGATGGACGTTCTCGTGGGTCGCCTCGTAGAGGTCCTCCAGGAACGGCATCGCGGCCTCGCGCAGAGCGGGCCCGCGCGGCGCGAGCGCGGCGACCTCGAACAGGCGCAGGCCGATCCGGTACAGGCCGCCCGCGTCGCGTTCGAGGGCGCCCCAGTGGGTCAGCTCGCCGACCAGCCGGTGCGCGGTCGACAGCGGCAGCCCGGCGTGCCGGCTGATCTGGGTGATGTTCAGCGCGGTGCGCTCGGCCGAGAAGGCCTCCAGGATGTCCAGGACGCGGCTGGTGACGGTGGGCCGCCCGCCGCCGGCGGACGGCGCGGGAGGCCGCTTGGCGGGGCCCGTCATGGCATTCCGTACTCCTCCCGCACCCGCGTCTTGAGGATCTTGCCGGCGGCGTTGCGGGGGATCTCGGCGGCCAGCACCGCCGATTTGGGGATCTTGTAGCGGGCGAGGCGTCCCGCCAGCGCGTCCAGGACCCTGCCGGGGTCCACGTCCGCGCCGGGGCGCGGGACGATGACGGCGCGGCCGGCCTCGCCCCAGGTGTCGTCCGGGACGCCGATGACCGCGCATTCCAGCACGTCGGGATCGGCGAGGATCACGTTCTCCACCTCGGCCGGATACACGTTCTCCCCGCCCGAGATGATCATGTCCTTCATCCGGTCGACGATGAAGGCGTAGCCGTCCTCGTCGACGCGGGCCGCGTCGCCGCTGCGGAACCAGCCGCCGGCGAGCGCCGCGGCGGTGTCGCCCGGCCGGCCCCAGTAGCCGCGCATGACGTGCGGGCCCTGCACGACGACCTCGCCCGTCTCTCCGGGCGCCACGTCCGCCATGTCAGGGCCGACGACGCGCACGTCGCTGAAGAAGTGCGGCACCCCCGCCGAGCCCGCCTTGGACACCGCGTGGGAGGCGTCGAGGAACAGCACGCCCGGTGAGGCCTCGGTCATCCCGTATCCCTGCAGGAACGTCAGCCCCCGCTCCTGGTAGGTCTCGATCAGCGACGGCGGCACCGGCGCGCCGCCGCAGGTCAGGATGCGCAGCGAGGACAGGTCCGCGGTCGCCCAGCCCGGCTCGCGGGCCACCCGCTGGAACATCGTCGGCACCCCGAACATGAACGTGACCCGGTGCTCGGCGATCATATCGAGGGTCGCGGCCGGGTCGAACGCGGCGACCAGCACGCACGTCCCGCCCTTCAGCAGCACCGGCAGCGTGAGCATGTTGAGCCCGGCGGTGTGGAACAGCGGCGCGGACACCAGCGCCACCTCTCCCGCCACAAGGTCGTGGTCGATCAGGACGTTGATCGCGTTCCAGGTGATGTTGCCGTGCGTGAGCGTCGCGCCCTTGGGCGACCCGGTCGTCCCGGACGTGTACATGATCATGCACGGGTCGTCGGGCGCGACGGGCACGTCGAGGGGGTCGCCGGACGCGGCGGCCAGGAGCGCCTCGTACCCGCGCTCCCCGGGGCCGTCGAGCGCGATGTGCGCCTGGACCGGGGTGCGGCCGCGGATGTCGTCCACCAGCCCGGCGTGGGACGGCCCGTACAGCAGGACCGAGGCGCCCGAGTCGTCCAGCTGGTAGGCGATCTCCGGGCCGGTGAGCCGGGTGTTGAGCGGGACGAACACGCCGCCGAGCATGCCGGTGGCGAACAGCGCCTCCAGGAAGGACGGATGGTTGGGGCCGAGGTAGGCGACCCGGTCGCCGGGCCCGGTCCCGAGGGCGCGCAGCGCGTGCGCGAGGCGCGCGACCCGGCCGAGGAGGGCGCCGTAGGTGATCGTCCGTCCCTCGTGGACCAGGGCGGCCGTCTGCGGGGTCTTGCGGGCGCGGCGCGCCGGCCACGAGCCGAGTCCTTCGTTGCGCATTCGGGACCGTCCTCTCCCAGGGGTGGGCGTATGGGCGAAGTTAGGCGTATTCTTCACAGCGGTCAATGATCTGCCGAATATCAGGCCGTCGCTAGGGTGGCGGGATGACGGGAGCCGGACGGGTGGCGGAACGGGCGCACGCACAGGCGTCGGGCGGAGCTCGTCCGTTGAAAGGCGGCGGGAAGGGGCTGGAGGACGGTGCGGAAGGTGCGCCGTTCCCGAGGCTCCGGCCGCAGTCGCTGATGCTGACCTACCTCGGCAACTACGTCCTTGGGCGGGACATCGCCGTCTTCAGCGGGAGCTTCATCGACACCTTCGCGAGGCTCGACGTCGGCGAGCACGCCGTCCGGTCGACGCTCACCCGCATGGTCGGCCGCGGCCTGCTGATGCGGCACCGTTCGGGCCGCCGCATGCACTTCGGGCTCACCCCCCGTTCGGAGGAGATCCTGCACGACGGCGAGGACCGCGTCTGGCGGCGCGGGGTACTCAACACGGACTGGGACGGCCGGTGGACCGTGCTCACGTTCTCCATGCCCGAGTCGTGGCAGCGCGTCCGGCACGACCTGCGCGCACGGCTCACCTGGGCCGGGTTCGGGTCGCTCGGCAACGGCACGTGGATCGCGGCGTCCCGGGTCGACGTCCGCCCGATCGCCGAGGCCCTGGGCCTCAACGGCCACCTCAAGGTCTTCGCCGGCAGGGCCGAGCAGCCGACCGACATCGCCGGCATGCTGCGGGAGGCGTTCGACCTGGACGGCCTCGCGGCCGGCTACCGCGCGTTCCTCGACCGGTGGGACCGCCCCGATCCGCTCCCAGGCGCGCCCGACGACCTCGCCCGCTACCTGTGGATGACCACCGAGTGGCTGCAGCTCGTCCGCGCCGACCCGGGCCTGCCCGTCGAGCACCTGCCCGCGGACTGGCCCGCCGTCCGGGGGCAGCGGGTCCTGAGGGAGCTGCGCGACCGCTACGGGCCGCCGGCCGGGCGCCTCGCGGACGAGGCGATCGAGTACATCCGCCTCCGCTGACCGCCCCCGCCGGGGCCCGCGCCGCGAAAGGGCGCATGACCTGGCCGTCCGCGGGTACGCGTGATTCCTGCGATGACGGAAGGTGATCGGCATGTCTCTCGGAGCGGACGGGGCGCCGGGCAGGGTCCCCGCCGACCCGCTGCGGATCCGCAGCGGTGTCCGCGACTCCTGCCTGATCGTGGAGGCGGAGGGGGAGCTCACCATCCTCACCGCCGACCGGCTGCGCGAGCACGTCCTCACGGACATGCGCGACCTGGACGGGCCCCCGCGGGTCGTCATGGACGTCGGTGAGGTCAGCTTCTGCGACTCCTCGGGTCTCAACGCTCTGATCGTCCTCTGGAAGAGCGCGCATCGGGGCGGCGGCGAGCTGGTCCTCGCCCGCCCGGGGCGGCGGTTCAGCACCATCATCGAGCGCAGCGGGCTCGACCGCCACCTCATCGCCCACCCGTCGCAGGAGTCGGCCATCGCGGCCCTGACCGCGCCCGGCGGTCCCTGACCGCCGGAGACCCTGACGCGGAAGAAGCCCCGGAGACCGCCCGGCGGCCGGGCGCCGCAGTGCTCCCTTGCCGCCGCGGCAAGATGATGATACGCATTTCGTATTAACGTCTCACGAGGGCAGGTCCCGATGACGAGCCTCGACACCCCCGCCTCCCCCGCACGCGACGAGCACGGCGCCGCGAGCCGCCCGGCGGGCGCCATCCCCGGGCCGTCCTCGCTCACCTGGCGGTACGCGGGCGACTGGCGCGGCGCGTTCACCGGCCGGTCGACGCTCCTGCTGCAGGTCGCGCATCCCGTGGTCGGCGCGGGCGTCGCCGACCACTCCGAGTTCGTCGAGGACCGCTGGGGCCGCCTGCTGCGCACGCTGGAGTCCGCGAACAACTTCCTCGGCTACCGCGGCGACGAGCGCGGCAGGGACGAGGCGGCCCGGCTCCGCGAGATCCACCGGGACATCAAGGGCGTCGACGCCCAGGGCCGCCGGTATCACGCGCTGAACCCGGAGGCGTACCTCTGGGTCCATGCGACGCTCTTGCACGGCATGCTGCACACGCAACGCGTGTTCGGCCGCCCCTTGGAGCCCGCCGAGGAGGAGGCGCTCTTCCAGGAGTGGCGCGACCTCGCGCTCGCCCTCGGCATCACCGAACGGCACCTGCCGGACTCCCCCGCGGCCTTCCGCGACTACTTCGACGCCATGGTCGAGGACCGCCTTGAGGACAACGAGACCGTCCAGCTCCTCATCCGGCTCGACCGCAGGCCCCTCCCGCCGCCTCCCAAGTGGCCGCTGCCCAGGGCGGCCTGGACGGGCCTCATGTTCCCCCCGACCCGCCTGATGCGCCGGACGGGCGTCGCCACGCTCCCGCCCGTCCTGCGCGAGCGGTTCGGGCTGCGCTGGACGCCCGCGGACCAGCGCCGCTTCGAGATGTTCGCCCGCGGCGTGCGCCTCGCCGGCGCCGCCACGCCCGAACGCCTGCTCTACTCCCCCGTCGCCGCCCGCGCCCTGCGCTCCGCCCGCCGCGCGCCCGGCGGCTAGAGTCGGCGGCGATGACGAGCGACGACGACCTCCTGCGCAGCCTGCTCACCGGCGGCCCGGAGAGCGAACCGCAGACCGACCGGATCCTGGACGCCGCCCTGCGGTCGTTCGAGACGTACGGGCCGCGCCGCACCACCATGGACGACGTCGCCCGCGAGTCGGGACTCGGCCGCGCCACGATCTACCGCCGCTTCCCCACCAAGGGCGACCTGGTCACGGGCGTCCTGCTGCGGGAGGCGCGGCGCTTCTTCGCCGAGCTGGAGGAGGCCGTCGAGGCGCTGCCCACCCTGGAGGAGCGCCTGATCGAGGGCTTCGCCGTCACCCTGCGCATCAGCCGCGAGCAGCGCCTGATGACCCGGCTCATGGTCGTCGAGCCCGAGCTGTTCCTCCCGCACGCGACGGTCAAGGCGGGCCCCCTGCTAGCCGCCGCCCGCGGCTACCTGGCCGGCAGGCTGCGCACCGCGCAGCGCATCGGCGCGGCCCCGCCGCACGTCGACCCCGAGGTCGTCGCCGAGATCCTCATCCGCCTCACGCACTCGCTCATGCTGACCCCCGAAGGCCACATCCCCCTCGACGACGAGGGCGCCCGCGACTTCGCCCGCCACTACCTCCTCCCCATCATCCGCCCGCCCGGTCCCCGGGAGCGGGAAGCAGGATCGTGAGGGTGGTGCCCTCGCCGGGCGGGCTGTCCACGGTGACGCGGCCGCGGAGGGCGCGGACCCGGTCGGTCAGGCCTGCGAGTCCGCCTTGCGGGGTCGTGGTCGCGCCGCCGACGCCGTCGTCGCGGACCTCGGCCGCGATCCCTCCGGCACCGTCGCGGACGCTCAGCTCGATGAGACCGGCCCGGGCGTGCTTGACGGCGTTGGCGAGGGCCTCGCAAAGGGCGAAGTAGAGGGTCGACTCGATCTCCTGCGGGAAGCGGCGGGAGGGCAGGTCGAGGCGGACCGGGACGGCGGTACGGGCGGCGACCAGCTCCATCGCCGGGGCGAGGCCGGCGTCGGCGAGGATCGCGGGATGCACCCCGCGGGCGAGGTCGCCGAGCTCGGCGACCGCCTCGGCCAGCTCGCGGCGGCACGTCCGGGCCTGCTCCCGCGCATCGGTGTCCCCGGCCGCGGACTCCAGCTCGGCGAGCATCACCTCCAGCGCGCGAAGCCGCTGCTGGGCGCTGCGCTGGAGGTCGGCGGCCAGCCGCTCGCGCTCGGCCACCTGGACGCGGACGAGGCGCTCCTGGGCCTCCCGGGCCCGTTCGAGGTTGCCCTGCGCCACGGCCTCCAGCCGCGCGGTCTCCAGGGCGCGGCCGCCCGCGACGAGCGCGGCCTCGACGAGCGGCTCGTGGTCGCGGAGCGCGACGGCGACGTCCACGGTGGCGAGCGGCTCCCCGGCGGACGTCCTGACCTCGTGCCGCCAGCGCCCCGGGACGCCGGCCGGCGCGTCGTCCGCCCGGCGCCCGGTCACGTCCACGTAGCCGCCGTCGGTCCAGAGCAGCAGGTCGAGCGAGTCGTCGCCGAGGACGCTGCGCAGGGCGGCGCGGACGTTCTCGACGGAGACCGGGTCGGCGAGGCGCTGCATCCGCTCGGCGACGGTCAGCTCGGCCAGCCGGGAGCGCAGCGCGGTGCCGAGGAAGGCGAGCGGCACCGTCGTGGCGAAGACGCCCTGGACGAGGTAGACGCGCATGACGTCGTCGAGGTCCACGCCGGCGCCGATGAGCGAGCCCTGGATCACCAGCGCCCCGGTGACGCCGACCGCCACGGTGGCCGCGACCGGGACCGTGAGCGTCCGGTCCAGCCGCCCGATCCGCGGGAGCCGCGCCACCAGGATGACCACCAGGGCGCACGCCAGCGCCGCCGTCACGGCCGTCAGGCCGCGCTGGACGGCGTGGAACACCTCCTGGTCGGGACGCACCGCCGGCCAGGCCGCCGTCGCGGCGAAGCCGTTCCACCGGGGCCGCGACACGGCGCACAGGACGGCCTGGCCGCCGACCATCACCGTGACGGCGGCGGCCGTCCAGATCCGGGCGGCGGGCCCCTCCAGGCGCCCCCCGGGATACAGCAGGACGCCGACACCGATGGCCACGAAGAACACCGACTGGGCGAACACCGACACGACCGGGGCCGCGCCGGCGTTCCAGGCCGCCGACCAGGTGGCCGCCCAGGCCGCCGCGGCGACGACGAAGGCCCGGCCCGTCCGGCGGCCGAGCCGGCCCGCGGCCAGCAGTCCGCCCGCGACCGCGAACCCGCCGCAGCAGGCGAGGGTGACCGCCGCGGCGGCGGGTTCCGCGCGCCAGTACGGCCAGCCGCACACCAGCGCCGCCGCCGCGACGGCGGCGCCCGCGCCCACGGCGCGCCGGACCCGCGCGCCGAGCCACAGGGGCGGCCGCCAGGGGACGGGCCTCACCGAGATCCTTCCGTGTCGTCCCGGATCATCACCGGCCGGGAAAGGTGTTTCCCCGGATGTGCGGGGAGGGCCGTACCGGCAGCATCGGGGACGTGCCGGACGCGGCCTCGGGCGGGCGGGCCCGTGGCGCGTCCGGTGGCACGCCGGAGCCGCCACTCGGCCACCTGACGCGACCCGACCGGCACGGTCAGTTTCCTCAGTTTTCCGCACCGCGCGCCGGGCGCGAGAGCCCGTTACCCGATCGATGCCGGGGACGGGCGGGACGCGAGCAGGCTCCGGCCGGATGTGGCCGGCGGGCCCGGTCGGCTCAACGGGCCTCGGCGGCGCGCAGCCAGGTGAGGACGGCGAGGACGCGCTTGTTGCTGTCCTGCGGCCCCGGCGGCCCTCCCGACGAGGTGATCTTGAGCTTGGTGAAGATCGCCCGCACATGGTCCTCGACGGTCCGCGCGGACAAGTGCAGCCGCTTGCCGATCCCCGCGTTGGAGTGGCCCTCGGCCATCAGCGCCAGCACCTCCCGCTCGCGTCCGGACAGCCGGGCCAGCTCGTGCTCGCGGTGCCGGGCCTCCACGAGACGGCTCACCACGTCGGGGTCGATGACGACCTCGCCGCGCATGACGCGCTCCAGTGCGGAACGCAGGTTCTCCACGTCGGTGACGTGGTCCTTCAGCAGGTAGCCGACGCCGCGCGGCTGGTCCCGGAACAGCTCCATCGCCTGCGGCGTCTCGTTGTAGGCCGACAGGACGAGCACGCCGAGACCGGGGTGGCGCTCCAGGAGGCGGCGGGCGGCGACGACGCCCTCGTTGGTGTACGTCGGCGGCATGTGCAGGTCGACGATCGCCACGTCGGGCGGGTCGCCGGCGGTGCGGGCGAGGAGCTCGTCACCGGAGCCGGCGGACACGACGACGTCGATGCCGACCGTGGTGAGCAGGGTGACCAGCGCCTGCCGGAAGATCCCGCTGTCCTCCGCCACGGCTACTCGCATGGCAGGTCCATCCTTACCGTCGTGCCCCGCCCGGGGCCGCCGCCGACTTCCACGTCACCGCGCAGTGCCCGGATCCGGCCGGTGAGCCCGGCCAGGTCGGCGGCGGGGTCGGCGGCGGGGTCGGCGGGGCCGGAACCGTCGTCGCCGACCTCCGCGACCAGCCGCCCGTCCTCCGCGCCGACCCGCACGAACACCTCGGTCGCACGCGCGCGGTCGACAGCGTACGACAAGGTCTCGCAGAGCACGGAGTAAAGCGTGGACTCGATCTCCCGGGAGAACCGCCGCGGGGTGACGTCCAGCTTGACGCGGACGCCGATCCGCTCGGCGACGACCTCCAGCGCCGGGCCCAGGCCGTCCTGGACGAGCAGCGCCGGCTGGACCTCGCGGGCCAGCGCGCGCAGTTCGGCCAGCGCCTCCACCAGCTCGGCGCGGCAGGTCCGGGCGTGCTCCTTCACCGCGGGGTCGCCGGTCACCGCCTCCAGCGTCCCGAGCATCGCGCCGAGCGCCAGCAGCCGCTGCTGGGCGCCGTCGTGCAGGTCGCGGGCGAGCCGCTCGCGCTCGACGGTCTCGGCGCGCAGGAGGCGGCGGTAGGCGGACCGGACCTGTTCGAGGCCCGCGTGCACGCTGGCCTGCAGCCGCGCGGTCTCCAGCGCCCGGCCGCCCGCGAGGAGGGCGGCGTCGACCAGCGAGCCGTGGTCGCGGAGCGCGCCGCCGAGCTCCACGACGGCGAGCGGGTCCCCGGAGGCGCTGAGGACCCGGCGCCGCCAGCGTCCCGCGTCCCCCGCCCGCTCACCGGCGGGGCCGTCCGCGTCCACGCCGGGATCGACGTCGGCGGGACGGCCCTCGGTGTCGACGTAGCCGCCCTCCATCGGCGCCCAGAACCACAGTTCCAGCGCCGGGTCGTGCAGGACGTCCCGCAGGGCGTCGCGGACCCGCTCCACGGACACCGGCGAGGTGAGCCGCAGCATCCGCCCGGCGACGGTCAGCTCGCTGATGCGGACCCGCAGCCCGGACGCCAGCAGCGTCAGCGGCACGAGGACGACGACCGCGCCCTGGATTACGTACACCTGGAGCAGGTCGTCCAGGCTGATCGACGGCTCCATGATCGGCCTCTGCGTCACCGCGGCGGAGATCCCGACGAACGCCAGCGCGGCGGTCACCGGGAGGGTGAGCAGGCGCCGCAGCCGGCCCATCCGGGGAAGCCGGAGCAGCAGCACGACGGCGAACGACAGGGCGAGAAAGAGGTACAGCAGCGCGGAGACCCGCAGGACGGCCTCGAACAGGCCGAGGTCGGGATACGGCGCGGGCCACCAGACCGACTCGCCGCGGAACGCGGCCCACTGCGGCTCGGAGGTCATCCACAGCGCCGTCGGGCAGCCGAGGAGGATCGCGCACGCCATGACCGTCCAGATCCGGTCGGCGAGGTACTCCAGCCGCCCGCTCGGGTACAGCAGGACGCCCACGGCGAGCGCGAGGTAGAACTCGGCCTGCGCGTAGGGCGACATCATCGGCCCGATGCCGGCGTCCCAGCTCGCCGCCCAGTTGGCCGCCCAGCAGACCGACGCGGTCAGGAACAGCAGGCCGGTGCGCCGCGTCCGCCCGCCCGTCGCGAGCAGGACGCCCACCACGGCTATCGCGGCGCAGCTCGCCAGCGTGATCGCGGCCGCGCCCGGGTGCCCCCGCCAGTACGGCCAGCCCGCGACGAGCGCCAGCCCCGCCACCGCGAGCCCGGCGGCGAGGGCGCGCCTCGTCTCCGCGCCGAACCACGGCGGCGTCCTGCGCCTCCGCGGGGCGGATATCACCACGACCACCCTCTCCATGCTCGGACCCGCGGCCGTGTCCTGCCACCGGAAACCCACGGGCCCGGTCCCCGTGCTTTCCCGGGCGCGCCGCCGCCGGGCGCCCGGGGCTGCGCGCACCCGGGCCCTTTTCCGGCGAAAATTGATTGACGCTATCGGGGAAACCCCGGGATCGCCACCGGGATCACCTGGATTGCCGGATGAATGTCGTACTGCTCGGGTTACGAGGGCATCCGGGCGGACTCCTACGTCCCGCTCGCTCCCCCCGCGGCGCCCGGCCTGGCCGCCAGGAGGCGGTGGCCGCCGGTCAGGCGGGCCGTCTGACCCGGCCGACTCCGGCCAGCGTGAAGGTGCGCTCCGGGCTCGGGACGTGCGGGCGGGAGGCGTCGGGGCGCCACTGCGGCGTGTAGGTCAGGCCGGGTTCGAGGAGGTCGAAGCACCCGACGATGTCGAGGAGCTTCGCGCGGCTCCGGCCCCAGAAGTGGCCGGTGGTCCGCTTGAACACGTTGCCGACGTCGCCGCCCGACTCGGGTTCGGGGTCCTGCGTGATGTGCGTGAAGACCAGGTGGCTGCCCGGCGGCAGCGCGTCGTGCAGGCGGCGGACGGCGGCGGCCGCCTCGGCGTCGTCGTCGATGAAGTGCAGCACCCGGTCCAGGACGCACGCCACCGGCCGCTCGAAGTCGATGAAGGCGCGGACCTCGGGGTCGGCGGTCACGGCATCGGGGCGCCGAGGGTCGCACCGCACGGCGGCCGTGCGCGGCGTCCCGGCGAGCAGGGCCCGCGCGTGCGCCAGCACCACGGGGTCGCCGTCGGCGAACACCACGGCCGCGTCCGGCGCGACCTCGGCGGCGACCTCGTGGACGTTCCCGCTCGCGGGGAGCTTGCTGCCGATGTCGATGAACTGCCGGACACCCTCGCGGGCGAGGAAGCGCACCGCGCGGCCGACGAAGGCGTGGTTCTCGCGTGCCGCCATCCGCGCCTCGGGAATGACCTCCATCAGCTGTTCGGCGACTTCGCGGTCGGCGGCGTAGTTGTCCTTGCCGCCGAGCAGATAGTCGTAGATCCGAGCCGTGTTGGGCGTCGTCAGATCGACGTCGGCGGGCGACCACCCCTCATCAGCCATCGCGGCACCACTCCTCCCCGGGAGGGGGATCATCTCATGGAGCGCGAGTCGCCGGCATCCGGCAGGTCGCCGGGCTCAGTCGGGGAGCATCGGGACGGACGTCCCCTGGTCGCGGCCCAGCAGCACGGCGCGGGTGATCGCCGACGAGCCGAAGCGGCCGCGGACACCGTCGACGGCGGCGTCCACCTCCATGCCCTGGTCGAACGGGAGCGCGAGCTGGACGGCCCGGTCGTCGTGCAGGTTGCCGAGCGAGACGCCGATGAGCGTGATGCCGCGGCTCTCGATCGCCGGCGCCGCCGCCGCGAGCAGGTTCCTCGCCGCGGCCAGCAGCAGCGGTGTCTCGGCGGTGGCCTGCGGCAGCGTGTGCGAGCGCGTGGCCCGCGCGAAGTCGCCGAACCGGAGGCGGAGCGTGACCGTCCGGCACACCCGCCCGGCCGCGCGCAGTCTGCCGCCGAGACGGTCGACCAGGCCGACGAGCATCGCGTCCAGTTCCCCGGGCGACCGCCCGCGGCGTCCCAGCGCCCGCTGGGCGCCCATCGAGCGCCGCCGGACACCGGTGCGCACGGGGCGCGGGTCGCGGTTGCGCGCGAGGGCGTGCAGGTGGCGGCCGGCGCCGGAGCCGAGCAGCGACACCAGCGCGGCCTCCGGCATGTCCGCCACGTCCCCGACCGTCGTGACGCCGTACCCGGCGAGCTTGGCGGCCGTCGCGCGGCCGACCCCCCACAACCGGCGCACCGGGAGCGGACGCAGGAACTCCAGCTCGCCGTCCGGCGGCACCACCAGGAGGCCGTCGGGCTTGGCGACCCCGCTGGCGACCTTGGCGAGGAACTTGGTGCGCGCCACCCCGACCGTGATCGGCAGCCCGACCTCCTCGGCGATGTCCCGCCGCAGCCGCACGGCGACGTCCGCCGGCGGCCGCCGCAGGCCGTCCGCGTCGAGGAACGCCTCGTCGATCGACAGCCCCTCCACCAGCGGCGTCGTGGCACGGAAGACGGCGAACACCGCCTTGCTCGCCTCGGTGTAGGCGCCCATGCGGGGCCGGACCACGATCGCCCGCGGGCACAGCCGCCGCGCCTGCCCGCCGCTCATCGCGGTCCGGACGCCGAAGGCCTTGGCCTCGTAGCTGGCCGCCAGCACCACGCCTCCCCCGACGATCACCGGCCGTCCCCGCAGTGCGGGATCGTCGCGCTGCTCGACCGACGCGTAGAACGCGTCCAGATCGGCGTGCAGGATCGTGGCGCTACCGGACACGAACATATGTTCGCATGATTCACCGGCGGCCGCCGGGCCGGGCACGGGCTGGAGCGCCCGCCCGGATGGATCCCGGCGGCCTGGTGTGTTCCCCGGCTGTGTGGGACCGGGGTCACCCCGTGAAGACCCCTCCCGCGGCCGCGCTGGGGGCAACGGGCGCCGAACCGCGGGCGGGACGGGGATCCGACCATAACGCGCAGGCTTGATCACGTGAAGTGATCGGGGGTCGACGGTCGTTCCCGGTGCCGCTCAGGGCCGGAGGCCACCGCCCCTCAGCCCTTGGTCGCGCCCGCGGTGAGACCCCCGATCAGCTGGCGTTCGGCCACGGCGTAGAAGGCGATGGCGGGGATCATCGCCAGCACGATGTAGGCCATGACGAGCGCGTAGTCCGTCGAGTACTGCCCCTGGAACTGCTGGATGCCGACGGGGATCGTGTGCCACTTCTCGTCGGCGAGCACCAGCAGCGGCAGGAAGAAGTTGTTCCAGCTCGTCACGATCGCCAGGACCGAGACAGTGCCGATGGCGGGTCGCGCCATCGGCAGCAGGATGCGCCAGAAGAAGCCGAACCGGGTACAGCCGTCCATGATGGCGGCCTCCTCCAGCTCCGCGGGGATCGTCCGGAAGAAGGAGCGGAGGATGATGATCGTGATCGGCAGCGCGAACGCGGCCTGCGGCAGGATCACGCCGAGCGGGTTGTCCAGCAGCCCGAACTGGCGCAGCAGGACGAACAGCGGCAGCACCGCCACCGCCGGCGGGAACATCAGGCCCGCCGCGAACGCCGTGAAGAAGACCTCGCGTCCCCGGAAGGCGTAGCGGGCGAACGCGAACGCCGCCATCGCCGACACCGCGACGGTGATCAGCGTGGTGGCGACCGCGATCAGCACGCTGTTGAAGATCTGCCTCCAGAAGGCGCCCGACGACAGGATGCCGGTGTAGTTGGAGAACTTCCAAGGGTCCGGCAGCCCGAGGGGGTTGGTGGTGAGGGCGCCTGTGGTCTTGAGGCCGGCCATCACCGCGTACAGCAGCGGGACGACGATGAACGCGCCGAGCACCCACACCAGGGTGTGCCGCGACAGGCTCCGCGCGACCGCCGCGCGGCTCATCGGCGGCCTCCCGCGGAAGTGACCGCGCCCTGCAGGTCGCGGCGCAGCGCGAAGCGCTGGTACAGCAGGGAGAAGACCATGCTGATGAGGAACATGGCCACGCTGACCGCGCTCGCGTAGCCCATCTGGTACCGCTTGAAGCCGAACTCGTACATGGTGACGGCCATCGTCTCCGTAGCATGCGTCGGCCCGCCCGTCGTGGTGACCCACACGAGGTCGAAGAGCTGGATCGAGCCGATGACGGACAGGAACACGCTGATCCGCAGGGTCGGTGCCAGCAGCGGCAGCGTGACGCTGCGGAACCGCCGCCACGGGCCCGCGCCGTCGATGGACGCGGCCTCCAGGATCTCGCCCGGGATGCTCTGGAGCCCGGCGAGGTAGATCATCATGTGGAAGCCGAAGTACTTCCACGTCATGACGGCGATCAGGGTGGGCAGCGCGGTGTCGGGGTCGGAGAACCACTTTCCGGCGAGCCCGCCGAGCACCGGCAGGTCCTCGACGAGGGTGTCGGCGAGCCCGCTCTCCGGCAGGAAGATGATGCCGAACAGGACACCGGCGATCACTTCGGACAGGATGTAGGGCGCGAAGAAGACCGCCCTGTAGACCGCGCGGCCGCGCATCCTCTGGTTGAGCAGGACGGCGGTGCCGAGGGCGAGCGGCAGCTGGACGGCCAGCGACAGGACGACCAGCAGGAGGCCGCGCCACAGGTCGCCCCGGAAGACCTCGTCGCCGGCCAGGTTCCGGTAGTTGTCGAGACCGATGAACTCGTCGGGGAAGCCGAAGCCGCCCCACTTGAAGAAGCTGGTGAAGAACGCGACGAGGATCGGGGTCAGGACGAAGCAGGAGAACAGCAGCAGTGCCGGCGTGAGGAACCAGAAGCTCGCCAGCCAGCCGCGCAGCCTCCTTCCCGCCGTCGCCTCGGGGCCCCGCTTACGCGGGGCCCGTTCGGCGTGCCGCGGCCGGTCGTCGGTCGTGGCGGACAGGGTCATTGGCTCTTGGCCACCTTGGTGACCGACCGCGCGACCTCCTGCGCCGACTTCCTGCCCGCGATGAGCGAGGCGACGCTGTCATTGACCTCCTGGCCGACTGCGGGCGGGAAAGCCTGGTCCAGGTACAGCTGGAAACCGCTGGAGCCGTTCAGCGCGTCGGCGACCATCTTGCGGTTCTCGTCCTCGATCGCGCTCTCGGCGCCCTTGAGGACCGGCATGAACGCGCCCGAGGTCACGAGCTGGCGCTCGTTCTGCTCGTTCATGAGGAACGTCAGGAAGTCCAGTGCCTCCGGCGGCGCGTCCTCGCTGACCGCCATCGCGTTGCCGCCGCCGAACACGTCGGTCACGGCGCCCGGGCCGCCCTCGACGGTCGGGAAGGGGAACCAGCCCAGGTCGTCGCCCAGGTCGCTGCCGGCGGCGTCCTTCTGGACGGCGGGCGCCCACTGCCCCATCAGCTCCATGCCGGCCTTGCCCGCGCCCATCGTCGCGGCCTGCCCGCCGGGCGTGTCGTAGCCGGCGTTCTGGTAGCCCTTCTGGAAGGGCTGCAGGTCGGCGAGCTCCTTCAGCTTCTGGCCGGCCTGGACGAACGCGGGGCCGCCGAAGTCGTTGCCCTGGGCCGCCTGCTCCATCGCGGGCATGCCGCCGATGCGCATCGCCAGGTACGCCCAGTAGTAGTGGCCGGGCCACTTGTCCTTGCCGCCGAGCGCGATGGGGGTGACGCCGGCGTCCTTGAGCCTGCGGACGGCGTTCATGAACTCGGTCCAGGTCTTCGGCGGGCCTTCGATTCCGGCCTTCTCGAAGTGCTTCTTGTTGTACCAGAAGCCGACCATGCCCATGTCGTACGGCACCGCGTAGGTCTTGCCGTCGTATTGATAGGCCTTCTTCGAGACGTCGGTCATGGTGCCGAGCACCGTGGACCCGTCGGAGGTGACGTCCTTGACCAGCCCGGCGTCGATCTGCTGCTTGAGCACGCCTCCGCCCCAGGTCACGTAGATGTCGGGCAGGTCGCCGGAGGCGACGAGCGCCGTCATCTTCGACTTGAAGGCGTCGTTCTCCAGGCTGGTGGCCTTGATCCGGACGTTCGGGTTCTGCGCCTCGAACGCCTTGGCGATCTTCGGGAAGAGGCTCTGCGACGGCTCGGTGGTCGCGATGTTCATCCATTCGATCGTGACCTTGCCGCCTGACCCGGAGTCGTCCCCGCCGCACGCGGCGAGCATGGGCGCGGCCGTGACCAGCACGGCTCCCGCTGAGACTGCGGTGAGGAACGAACGGCGCGGTAGGTGAGGGATGCCCATGGTGGTCTCCTGGATCCGGGGGTGGGCGAGGGCCTGGGACGGTGACACGAGGGATCGGTCTCGCTCGAAAAGTTTCGAAAGTCTTCGGGGCTCCGTTGCCGAGGAACTCTAAGAACGCGACCCCTTACGGTCAAGACCTGAGCGGCTGTTGACCGCAATTAGGTGCGCAAGAGTTACTGATCCAGGGGCTATGAGTCTGCGAAACATTGCGATACTGTTCGCAATCGTTTCCTCGGGGAGGAGAGAAAGCGTGCCCGTGCGCACCACCGACGAGAAGCCGGATCCGCCGTCCCGGCCGACGCTGGCGCTCATCGCGGCCGAGGCGGGGGTGTCCCCCGCCACGGTGTCCAAGGTCCTCAACGGCCGGACCGATGTCGCCGCCGCGACCCGCGAGCGGGTGGAGGCGCTGCTACGCACCCACAACTACCCGGGCCCCGGCGGCGCGCGGCGCGCGCGCCGGTCCGGCCTGATCGACCTCGTGCTGGCCGGGCTGGACAGCCCGTGGGCCGTGGAGATCCTGCGCGGCGTGGAGGCCGAGTGCGCCGAGCACGGCACCGGCGTCGTCGTCTCGCTGGTCCGCGAGGACGACGCCCGCCCGCCGAGCTGGCAGAACCTGCCCGCGCTGCACCACAGCGACGGGGTGATCCTGGTGACGTCCCGCATGACGCGCCGCCAGCGCGACCAGCTGGCGCGGGCGGGCGTCGGGCTCGTCCTGGTCGACCCGGTGAACCTGCCGGACAACGACATCGCCAGCGTCGGCGCCACGAACTGGGCCGGCGGCATGTCGGCCACCGAGCACCTGATCGGGCTCGGCCACCGCCGTATCGGGATGATCGGCGGTCCGGCGGACATGCTGTGCACCCAGGCCCGGGTGGACGGCTACCGGACCGCCCTGGAGCGCGCCGGGATCGAGACCGACAAGGACCTCGTCCGCTACGGCGACTTCCACCACCAGGGCGGCTTCGCCCGCACCCGCGAGCTGCTGGAGCTCCCCGATCCGCCGACGGCGGTCTTCGCCGGCAGCGACGAGCAGGCGATGGGGGCCTACCAGGCGGCCCGGCTCGCCGGCCTGCGCATCCCGGAGGATCTGAGCGTCGTCGGCTTCGACGACCTGCCGACCTGCGAGTGGCTGTCGCCACCGCTGACGACCGTCCGGCAGCCGCTGGAGGAGATGGGCCGCGTCGCGGCCCGCACCCTGCTCCAGCTGCTCGACGGCCGCCCGCCCCTGACCCCCCGTGTGGAGCTGGCCACCGACCTGCGTGTCCGCGCCTCCACCGCACCACCACCCTCGGAGGAGCGATGACCGAAGCCGTCCCGGCAGCGAGCGCGAGCGCGGCCGGCGAGCCCTGGCGCGACCGGGGGCTGCCGGTCGCCGAGCGGGTCGCCGACCTGCTGGCCCGGATGACGCCGGAGGAGAAGGCGGGCCAGCTCGCCGGATACTGGGCGCTGCCCGCCGAGCCCGGCGAGCCCGTGGCGCCGATGGAGGACGACTCCCACGAGACCGCGCCGCCGCTGGACGAGGTCCTGGACCGGGGCCTCGGCCAGCTCACCCGCGTGTTCGGGACCGCTCCCGTCCCGGCCGCCGAGGGCACCGCCCGGCTCCGCGAGCTGCAGCGGCGCGTCGCCGCCGCGAACCGGTTCGGCATCCCGGCGATCGCGCACGAGGAATGCCTCAACGGCTTCATGACCTGGGGCGCCACCGTGTATCCGAGCCCGCCCGCGTGGGGCGCGACGTTCGACGCCCGGCTCGTCGGCGAGATGGCGGCGGCGATCGGCGCGACGATGCGGGCGGCCGGCGTCCACCAGGGCCTCGCGCCCGTGCTGGACGTCGTCCGCGACGCGCGGTGGGGCCGGACGGAGGAGTGCATCGGCGAGGACCCGTACCTCGTCGCCGTGCTCGGGACGGCCTACGTCCAGGGACTGGAACGATCCGGGATCGTGTCGACGCTCAAGCACTTCGCCGGCTACTCCGCCTCCAGGGCCGGCCGGAACATGGCTCCCACTCCCATCGGGCCGCGCGAGTTCGCCGACGTCATCGTCGAGCCGTTCGTGATGGCCCTGCGCGACGGCGGCGCACGCTCGGTCATGCACTCCTACACCGACGTGGACGGCATGCCCGCCGCGGCCGACGAGCGGCTGCTGACCGGGCTCCTGCGCGACCGGCTCGGCCTGACCGGCGTGGTCGTCGCCGACTACTTCGGCATCTCGTTCCTGCAGACCCGCCACCAGGTGGCGGGCTCCCGGGGCGAGGCGGCGGCGCTCGCCCTGCGCGCCGGCGTCGACATGGAGCTGCCGACCGTGCGCTGCTACGGCAGCCCCCTGATCGACGAGGTCCGGCGGGGCGCCGTCCCCGAAGAGCTGCTGGACCGCGCCGCCGCCCGCGTCCTGACCCTCAAGGCCGAGCTCGGCCTGCTGGACGGGCCGCCGGGCGACGGCGGCGGCGCCGAACCGGACTTCGACCCGCCCGAGCAGCGGGCGCTGGCGCGGCGGCTGGCCGAGGAGTCGGTCGTGCTGCTGGCCAACGACGGCACGCTGCCGCTGGGCTCCGGCGCCGGGGTCGTGCTGGCGGGCCCGCTGGCCGACGACCCGTTCGGGATGATGGGCTGCTACACGTTCCCGAGCCACGTCGGCCGGCAGCATCCGGAACTGCCGCTCGGGGTGGAGTTCCCGACGCTGGCGGAGGCGCTGGACCGCGAGCTTCCCGGCGTCCGGGTCGCGGGTTCCAAGGACGTGCTCGTGGCCGAGGACGCCGACATCGAGGCGGCCGTGGCGGCGGCGCGGGACGCCGGGCTCTGCGTGCTGGCGCTGGGCGACCGGGCCGGGATCTTCGGCCGCGGCACGTCCGGGGAGGGCTGCGACGCCGAGACCCTGGCGCTGCCGGGCCGGCAGGCCGAGCTGGCCGAGGCGGTGCTCGACACCGGCACGCCGACGGTCGTCGTGCTGCTCACCGGCCGCCCGTACGCGCTGGAGGGCATCGCCGACCGCGCCGCGGCCGTCGTGCAGGCGTTCTTCCCGGGCGAGGAGGGCGGCCGGGCGGTCGCCGGGGTGCTGTCGGGGCGGGTGGAGCCGTCCGGGCGGATGCCGGTCAGCGTGCCGCGCCGCGCGTCCGGTCCCCCGGTCACCTACCTGCGGTCGGCGATGGACGGCGGGCACGACTGGAGCGAGGTCGACCCGGTCCCGCTGTACCCGTTCGGCCACGGCCTGACCTGGACGCGGTTCGAGTACGGCGGCCTTCGCGTGGACGGTTCGGCCGCGACGGACGGGTCGGTCACGGTCAGCGCCGTCGTCCGCAACACCGGCGACCGCGCGGGGACCGAGGTCGTGCAGCTGTACCTCTCCGACCCGGTCGCGTCGGTGGTGCGGCCCGCGCGCTGGCTCGCCGGGTGGGCCAGGATCCGGCTGGAGCCCGGCGACGCGGCGCGGGTCGCGTTCGAGGTGCACGCCGACCGCACCTCGTTCACGGGCCCGGACCTGCGCCGCATCGTCGAGCCGGGCGAGATCGGCGTGGCCGTCGGGCGGTCGAGCGCCGACCTGCCGCTGAACGCCTCCTTCACGCTGGAGGGCCCGGTCCGGGTCCTGGACGCGGACCGGGTGCTGACCGTCCCCGTCGAGGTGAGCCTGCTGTGACGCGTTTCCGGAATCCGGTGCTGCCGGGCTGCCATCCCGACCCGTCGATCTGCCGGGTGCGCGACGACTTCTACCTGGTGACATCGACGTTCGAGTGGTTTCCGGGCCTGCCGGTGTTCCACAGCCGCGACCTGGTGCACTGGCGGCAGGCCGGGCACGCGCTCGACCGGCCGGGCCAGCTCCCGCTGGACGGCGTCCCGGCGTCCGGCGGGCTGTACGCGCCCACCCTGCGCCACCATGCCCCGCCCGGAGGGGACGGCCTCTTCTACCTGGTCTGCACGCTGGTGGACGGTCCGGAGTGGTCGGGCCACTTCGTGATGACCGCGTCCGATCCCGCCGGGCCGTGGTCGGACGCGCACCGGCTGGACGGCGAGGGCATCGACCCGTCCCTGTTCTTCGACGACGACGGCCGCGCCTGGTGCACGGGGACCCGGCTGACCGGGCGGTACGAGGGCCACACCGAGATCTGGCTGCGCGAGTTCGACCCGTCCGCCCTGGCCCTGACCGGCGACGAGCACGTCATCTGGGACGGGGCGGTGAAGGGCGCGATCTGGTCGGAGGGCTCCCACCTCTACAAGGTCGGCGGGCGGTACCTCCTGCTCACGGCCGAGGGCGGCACCGCGATGGAGCACGCCGTCATGGCCGCGCGGGCCGGCGCCGTCACGGGCCCGTACGAGGGGAATCCGCGCAATCCGGTGCTGACCCACCGCGATCTCGGGGCCGGCCATCCGATCGTCGGGACCGGCCACGCCGACCTCGTGGAGACGCCGGACGGCGAGTGGTGGATGGTGCTGCTCGGGATGCGCCCGCACCACGACGACCGGTGCGTCCTCGGCCGGGAGACGTTCCTGGCGCCCGTCACCTGGGAGGACGGCTGGCCGGTCACCGGCGGCCGGGTCGATCCCGCCC
>NZ_SMKH01000510.1 GCF_004348515.1 Actinomadura sp. KC345
TGTGTATAAGAGACAGGGTGTGGGACGCGGGGGGCGGGCGGCCGGAGATCCGGCCGGAGAACTACGCCGCCGTCTCCGGACGGGGGCTCCTGCTCATGGCCGAACTCGTCCACGCCTGGGGCGTCCGTCCTCTCAACGAGGGCGGCAAGGTCGTGTGGGCCAAGCTTCGCTGACGATGAACGAGCTCGTGGCGTTGCTGCTGCTCCACCACCTGTTTCCCGAGTGGGGAATCATGCGGGACGGTGAGGGAGTGTGGCGGGCGGTAGGCCCTGCCCTGATCTCGGCGCCCGGCCTGGACGGGCTGCTGGGTTCGCTCGCCACCGCGGACCGGGACGCCGCCCGGCGTGCGGTCTCGCTGCTGCCCTCAGGCTAGGCCTTGAGGGTGACCTTCACCCTCCGGTGTCGGGTCACGTTTCCGGGTAAGTTCTCGGTCGAGCCGGGGCGGATGCTGACCACCTTGGAGGTTCGGACGTTCAGGTAGCTCCTGGCGACGAGCTTGTACAGGTTCTGGTCGTACCGCACGATGACCTCGTCGAGCACGACCTCCCGCGTGTTCTGCTCCTTGCCCATGTCATTGTCCTTTCGGTTTGTTCCGACCTGTCTGGTCGGCCGGGGCTTCGCCTCGGCATTGATGACCGTCCGTGATGGAGGGCTGTCCCCCCTTTCGACGGGAATCTCAGGGGGAGAGGGGAGAACGGCCTGTCGCCGACCCGGTTCACAGCGGTCCTCCGATCCCGCTCCCGCCTCTGGCGCGTTCCCGAGCATCGGCTACCTGGAACGTGCGCACATGCCGGAGGTCGGCCCCATGGCTTCGATCTCGCCTGGACTCTCCCACTGCGGGAGGGTGCAGCATGGTGGCAACAGTCCTGTGGTCGCGTCTACGGAGCTGACCGCTGTCCAGAAGGGAACGGCATGACCACGATGATCGACGTTGACGCCCCCGGGACGCAGCACTGCGAGACGACCGCGCTGACGGTGCTGCTGCGGCACCAGGGAATCGACCTGTCCGAGCCCATGCTCTTCGGCCTCGGCTCCGGCCTGTCCTTCGTCTACTGGGACAGCAAGAACATGGGCTTCCCCTTCCTCGGAGGACGGGTCAAACCTTTCGAGCTCACCAGAAACCTGGCCGCCCGGCTCCGGCTGGAGTTGCTGGTCCAGGAGACCACCTCACCCCGCAGGGCTTGGGAGAACGTGGTCGCCCCCATCGACGCCGGACGTCCCCTCGGACTCCAGCTCGACAGCTATTACCTGGACTACTTCCGGTCGAAGGTGCATTTCGGCGGTCATATCGTCGCCATGTACCGCTACGACGACCACGACGCCTACCTGGTGGACACCGACCAGCAAGGTGGAACCGTGGCCACCAGCCTGACCAGCCTCGCCCAAGCCAGGGCGGCGCGAGGCCCGATGACCGCCAAGCACCGGTCCTTCACCCTCACCGCTCCGAAGGGCCTGCCCTCCCCGCGGGAACTGGTGGTCCCGGCCGTCACCGCCTGCGCCGACGCCTTCCTCAACCCGCCCATCGCCAACCTCGGCCACCGAGGCATCGAGAAGGCCGGCAAGCTGGTGCCCACATGGCTCCGGCGGACCGACAGCCCCCAGCGGGACCTGGCGCAGGCCGCCCTGTTGATGGAGAAGGCCGGGACCGGCGGCGCCCTGTTCCGCAACTTCTACCGCGACTTCCTCGCCGAATGCACCCACCTGCTCGACAGCCGCCACCTGCGCACCGGCCACGGGCTGTACAGCGAGGCGGCCACCCTGTGGACTGAAGTCGCAGCCCTGGTCGCACAGGCCGGAGAATCGGGTCATGCGCAGCGCCTCGAACAGGCCGGCGCCGTCCTCGGGGATCTTTCACGCATAGAGCACGAGGCGATGCAGGCGCTGAGCCGCCTGGGCCAATGATCACCGGCGGTGGCCGACCGCGTTCTCGGGGATCGGGCTACAAGCTCACGGTCGACATGGGGCGGTCGGCCTCGGCGGTATGCGGTGACGCGGAAAGGGGCTGTGAGGGGGTCCAGCGCCAGCCGGTGCGGTGCAGCGCCTCGGCGTGATCGATCAGTACTCGCTTGCGTGTGTCGAACTCGGTGGGATCCAGGTACTCGGGCGTAGCCGTGGTCTGGTCCGGATGCTTGCGGTACAGCTCACCCGGCTCTTCCTGCATCCAGCCCGGCGAGACCGCCTCGGCGGCGAGTGGCAGCGCCATGTCCTCGGCCGCGGGCAGGGCCGGCCAGGCGCCGATCGCGCGGACGAGGTCCGTGTGGAGCGTCACTGTGGTGCACATGACCGGGCAGGCGTCATCGATCAGTCCATCGAGCAGGGCCCGCGGTGGAAGCGGGCCCGGTTCAGGGTCGTTGGGGCCGGGTCGGAGGGAGCCGTCGGGCATGAGGTCCAGGCATGGCGCGGCCACCCAGCCCACGTCGGGGCGCTCGGTGAGGACTTCGATGTCGCGGGCGAGGGTGTGCGCGTCCGGAAGCAGGTCGTCGGCGTCGAGGCAGCGCAGGAGCGCGCCCTCAGCGCGCGGCAAGGCCATGGTGCGAGCCCAGGCCGCACCGCCCCTTCGGCCGGAGCCCTTCGAGATCCACGAGGTGTCCGGGACCTTTTCCAGGGGGCGACCCGTCTGCCCGTCTTCCTGTAGGAGCCATTGCATGCCCCATCCGTGGGGAAGGGACTGGCTGGACAGGCAGGCGAAGGTGTCGCCAAGGAAGGTGTCGCCGCCGTCGTGGACCGGGGTGACCACGGTTATTACGGGCATCGGGGAATGCGCCTTTCCGGGGATCGGGAGCCATCTGCAC
>NZ_SMKH01000511.1 GCF_004348515.1 Actinomadura sp. KC345
GGTAGAGGCCCACTGCACCGCCCGCCTCCCCCGAATAAAGCGCCCAGCAGCCGTAACGGTCATCGAGACGATGCCCAAAACCTCCACCGGCAAGATCTCCAAACCAGCCCTCCGCCGCCTCCTCCGTTGACTTGCGGCGTGTTGTTGTTTTGGAGGGTCGGATAACAACAACACGCCGCAAGTCAACGTGGGGGACGGTGGGCGTTGAGGGCTTTGCGGATGCGGTTCACCACCTGGCGGGGGGTGCGGAAGAGTCCGTCCTTGTTGACGCGGATGACTAGCCAGCCGTCGTCGATCATCCGGCCGTCGCGTTCGATGTCGCGGCTGTACTGGCCGTGGTCCTGCTGGTGGTGGAGGCCCTCGTACTCGATGGCGATCTTCACAGCGGGGTAGGAGAGGTCGGGACGCGCCAGCCACACGCCCCAGTCGTTGAAGACGTCCTGGTTGGCGACGGGCCGGGGGAGGCCGGCGTCGACGATCAGCATCCGCAGCCTCGTCTCCGGCGGTGAATCGCTCCGCGGTTCCAGATGCGGCATCGCGAGCCTGGCCTTCCTGACTCCGCGGCGCCGATGGCAGTCCCTCAGGAAAGCGTTGAGCCGCTCCCGAGTGCTGACCTGCCGCCTCAGCATGTGGTCGCCCGCGATGATGAGGTCGATACGGGGCACCGCCGCCGCCAGTTCGAGGAAGAGCCGCTCCGGGCCGATCACGCGGCATCCGTGCAGGTTGCACACTTGCCCTGCCGGAATCGAGTAGCTGTGCACCTTCAACTGCTTGATACGGGGCACGGTGGACGCGGTGGCGGGCACGGCCGCGTGAACTCGCAGGTCCCCGTCCGGCACCGGCACGCCGTACAGGCGGGCCGCTGTCACTCCGCAGAAGACCGCGGTCTGCGGAAGTATCAGCGCGGCGGCGTCACATCGGACGTGAACGGAATCGTCCAGGCTCGCGGACACGTACACGTCGTAAAGCACACGCCGGTACTGCCCGGACCGGAGCTGCTGAGCCGTCACGCCCGCCTTGATCGCCTCCGCATACCGGAATGGACGATTTCGGAGGGTATATGGAATGTCACGGGGAGTTCTCACCCGCCAAGTCATAACCGCGCGCGATCCCCGTCGCGCACCTCGTGACAGGCCCGTATCCCACTCGTTGACTTGCGGCGTGTTGTTGTTATCCGACCCTCCATAACAACAACACGCCGCAACTCAACGCACCGGGGGGTCGATGATCGCGAAGACGATTTTGCCGGCGTTGCCCGCTAGGGCACGGATGCCCCAGCAGCGGGCGTACTGGTCGACGATGAACAGGCCGCGGCCCGTCTCGCTGGACGTGTCGGCCGCCAGCATGTGCGGGAGGTCGCAGGCGGCGTCCTGGACCTCCATCCACAGGGCGTCGTCCTCGGTGCGGCTCAACCGCAGGATCACGTCATCGTCGCTCGCGGACGCCGCGTGCTGGAGCGCGTTGGTGACCAGTTCGCTCGCCACCAGGCACGGGACGAAGTCGTCCATGCCCCACTGGCCGGTGACCAGCCGCACGAACCGCCGGACCTCCGCGACCACCTTCAGGTCCTGCTTCACCACCATCTCGTTCTCCGCCGCCGCCTGGTCCATGATCTCTCCTCACTGTGTGTGTCGAACTCCACACATTTAGCAAGGCTCCACGGTACGTTGGTGTTTCCAGTCACGCTTGGCAACCACTGGTGACAGGAATGCTTTCTTGGCGAGGTACCGAGGAGAGGAAACCTCACGACCATGCCCCCGCGACGCCAACGCCCGAAGGAATCCCCCGCCCTGATCGCGTTCGGTGGACAGATGCGCCGGATGCGCGAGGCCAAGGGCATCACGCAGCAATCAATCGCCGACCACACGAACATCAGCAAGGCTCAGGTGAGCCGTATCGAGAACGGCACAAGGCGCGCCGCCCGTTCGTTCGTGGAGCAGGTCGACCGCATCATCGGTGCAGACGGCGCACTGATCAAGCTATGGGAAGACCTGAACAGGAACGGTCACCCGGTCCCAGTTTGGTTCGATTGGCCGAAGATCGAAACGGACGCCGCGATGCTGGTCTCATGGGAGCCCATGCTGATTGCGGGTCTCGTCCAGACTCCGGCTTACGCATCAGCCCTTCTGCAGGCCAACGAAGAGGCCGTAGCAGCGCGGCTCGCGCGCCAAGAGATCCTTACGAGGACCGACGGACACACGCCTCCAGAGCTTGTCCTGCTGGTTGATGAGCAGGCACTTCGCCGTCCGGTCGGCACGGCCGAGACGATGAGGGAGCAGCTCGAACACCTGCTTGAGCTCAGCTTGTTGCCCAACGTCACGGTTCAAGTAGTGTTGGAAAGCGGCGAGCACGACGGCAACATGGGCGCGTTCACCATCGCCACGATGGACGATCGAAGCGAGGTCGCGTATATCGAGACGGCGATACACGCCATCACGACGGACGACCCAACGGACTTGTCCGTGCTGGCGCGCACTCTCAACGCCCTCCGTTCACGGGCCCTCACCGAAGAAATGTCACGCGAGTTGATTAGAAAGGCGGTCCAAGAAAGATGGACCTGAGAAACGCCAAGTGGCGCAAGAGCAGCTACACCGGATCCAACGGCGGCAACTGCGTCGAGCTGGCCGAAGCGGCCGATGCGTCGGTGGTGGCGGTGAGGGACAGCAAGGACCCGGACGGCCCCGTCCTCCTGCTGACCCGCGCGGCCCTGCGCACAGCAGTCCACTCCGCCCCACCACCCACTGACCACCCCGGACCCACCGAGTAGCGGCGAGTCCCGTCCTGTCTCTTA
>NZ_SMKH01000512.1 GCF_004348515.1 Actinomadura sp. KC345
GGACGCTCTTCAGCGTCTCGGTCAGCGGGTTGACGACGCGGCGGCGCGGCGCGTACAGCCGCCGCAGGTCGGTCTGGAACTGGCCGACCGGGATCCACTCCGCCTTCGGGAACCACGGGTCGCCGGGCAGCCCCTGAACGGTCGCGATGAACCGCATCGCCGTGTCGAGCCAGCCCCGGCAGGCGTCGGCAGCGCCCGCGACCAGCGCCTTGACGAGCCAGGCGCGCGTCCGCTCCTGCCAGGCGCCCGCCTTGAACCCGCTGCGCTCGGAAGCGAACCACCGCTGCAGTTCGAGGTACCGGTCCTCGCCCAGCGCGGCGGACAGCTCCGCCGGGACGTGCTCCAAGCTGCCCTGCAGCATCAGGTGGATCAGATGGACCTCGACGCCCTCCTTGCGCGGCGCCACCTCCATCAGCCGCTCGTAGGCGGCCAGCAGGCCCGCGCACACCCACTCCAGGTAGCCGACCGGGCCGAGCAGCTCGGGCACCGCCGTGACGATGTCGTCCCCGGCGTGCGCGTGCCAGAACTCCCGCAGCTCCATCTTCGGGACGTTCACGTCGCACACGGGCGCGTCGTCGTACAGCCGCAGCAGCGCCTTGCGGCGTTCCTCCAGCGGCTCGATGCCGTCCAGGACGGACAGGCAGTCGCGGGCCAGCTCGATCGCGAGTTCCCGGTCGGGGGCCTCGATCAGCCAGTCGACCGGGGGACGCCACCGCCCGCCCGGCGCGTCCCAGCGGGTCATCCGGGTGCTGAGAGGGCCCGGGTTCACCAGGTGGCGGTACAGCAGCCGCTCGGGGAGCTGCGACCACGAACCCGCCTTGATCGCGCCGCCGCCCGGCAGGAACGCCAGCATGCCGAAGATCTCCGCGGTGACCAGCGACGCCGGCAGCGTCAGGAGCTTGTGCTCGTCGGTGGTCAGCTCCGCGGCCCGCGGGTCGGCCGCCAGCCCGTCGATCCGGGCCGAGATCTCCTCGAACAGGCCGTCCGGGACGCGCCAGGGACCGTACGAGTAGACGTCGAGTACCGGCTCGTCGGTGAGCAGTAGCTCCAGATGCTCCGGCAGCCGCACGAATTCTCCCCAAGAGTGATCAAAGCCGGGGTACAGCTTATGTTTCCCGGAGGTGTGCTGGCTCAGCTGTCGCGCGGATCGGTTCGGGTGGATCGTTCGGGCGGATCGGTTCGGGCGGGTCGGCCCCCGGGCGCGTCCGGGGCCCGTCAGGGACGGCGGAGCGACTCCACGGCCAGCCGGGCCGCGGTGCCGATCACGGCGTCCGCCCGCGGCAGGACCGCGACCGGCAGCGGCGACCTGGTGAACACCGCGACGGCGTACCGGCCCCCGTCCGGGTACTCGACCGCGCCGACCTCGTTGCGGAGGGTCGGGAGCGTCCCGGTCTTGCCGCTCACGACGACGTCGTCGAAGGGGAACCCGGACGACAGGCGGTGCGGCCAGACCTGGAGCCCGAACAGCCGCCGCATCGCCGCGCAGCCGTCCGGCGGCGCGGCCTCGTCCCGCCAGATCATCGACAGCAGCCGGGTCATGTCGCGGGGCGTGCTGCGGCTCGTGCGCATCGGGTCGAGGGCGCGCAGCCTGGACGGCATGCCGGGCTCGTCCAGCCGGGCCCACACGTCCGCGAAGCTGGACACCCCGGCGTCCGCCAGCAGGGTCTCGTGCAGTTCGCGCCCGCTGACCTCCACGATCGTGTCGTGGAGCCCGAGCGCGGCGGCCGTCGCGTTGACCGCGTCCCGGCCGACCCGGTCGAGGACGGTGTCGGCGGCCGCGTTGTCGCTGACGGTGATCATCAGGAAGGTCAGGTCGCGGAGCGACATGCGCACCTCGTCCTGCATCCCCGACACCCCGGTCGGGCCGGCGGTGCGGTCCCGCGGGCGCAGCGTGACCGGCTCGGCCGGGTCGAGCAGGCCGCCGGCCGCCTGCCGGTGGAACGTGACGAGCAGCGGCACCTTGAACACCGAGGCGAGCACGACGGGTTCGCCGGCGCGGATCGCGACCTCCCGGCCGGTGTCGATGTCCGTGACGTGGAGGAAGCCGGTCACCCCGGCGGATCGGAACTCCGCCTCGATGCGCTGGGCCACGTCCGCCCGAACCTCGGTCGTGCTCTCTCTCTGCGGGGCGCCGGCCCCCCACGCCTCCGGGTTCGCTTCGCTCATGCCCTCTCTCTGTGGGGGGCCGGCCCCCCACGCCCCCCGGTCCGCTTCGCTCATGCCAGGAACCCCGAAGACGGCCGCGGAATCACGCGGCGGACGGGTGCGGCGTCCAGCGGCGTCATTCCGGCCTCGCTGCGCAGGACGGCGGTGGCGACGGCGGCGAAGTCCGCGATCGCGCGGGCGTGCTCGGGGTCGGCGGCCCGGCGCCACGCGCACGACGTCCGCCACGCCAGCGGCTCGCCCGCCAGCGGGCGCCACGTCACCCCGGGCGTGTCGTCGACGCGGGGGACCAGCGCCACGGCCGTTCCGGCGAGGACGAGCCCCAGCGCGAACTGCGGGTGCCGCGCCTCGTGGACGGCGGCGGGCGCGTACCCGTGCCTGCGGCACGCCGCCAGCAGGTCGTCATGGGCGCCGGGCGCCTCCTCGCGCGGGGACACCACGAGATCGCGCCCGCCGAGATCGGCGAGATGCACCTCGGGGGACGCGGCCAGACGCGAGCCGGTGACCGGTGTCGTGGGTGAACTGGTGGTGGGTGAACTGGTGGTGGGCGTGCCGACAGGGTCCGCGGCGGAGTCCGGGGCGGGGTCCGGGG
>NZ_SMKH01000513.1 GCF_004348515.1 Actinomadura sp. KC345
GACGTCGAGCATGGCAGGATAGGTCACCACGTGGAGCCCTTCTGGCAGACGAGAGATCTTCAGCGAGACCTCTTCTACCGGGGCTCCACGTGCCTTTTCTGGTCCTCGCCATCTGTCCGCGAGTCTCTCCGAACACCATCGATCGTGCCTCGGAAATCCCTACTGTCCGAATCGATCGTGCCGAGAACTCACTGCCGGTGATTTCGAGGATGTTGAGCATGTTGATGATCTCGGCCAGGTCCGGGCGGCCCTGGGCGTTCTCCAGCCGGGAGATCTTCGTGCGGGAGTAGTACATGAGCTGGGCGAGGCCATCGGTGGTGAGGCCACGGCTTTCGCGGAGTTTGCGGATCTCGGCCGCCAGTCGCCGGCGGCGGACGTAGGGGCTAGGCATGGCCGTCCTCCCGATATCACGTCGGTCACGATCCATTCGGATTCATGACTCTCTGTGTTCGACCACTCGCGAGCAATCATAAGGTCACGCTCGGTCAGACACCCGACACGACAACGCCTCCAGCCAATATCCGCACGTCCACACTCCGCACGTGAGGGAGTCGCCCGCCCGACGCGCCCCGCAGGGGTTCGCTTAGAAATCCCATATGCCTCATGCGCCTGATTTGCGAGCACGTGCCTACGGCCGGGGCACCGTAAAGCCGACCAGCCCGGAATGGCACTTTACGAGGCGTCAAGCCTGCTACCCCGCCGTTCCACACCCTTGTACCTTGATCCCCGCGTCCAGGGCCAAGCGGGTACCGAGTTTCCCAACCATGGCCAGCCACTCCAGGAGGGGGCGCACCACCTGCCAAGTTCCCGCCCCGACCAGCTAAGTGGACCAAGGCGTGACTTCCAGTCCCCGCCCACATCTCGCGATGGTTCCCGGCCGACATCTCGCCGGGCAGCCGCCGGTGTCCTCGTCACCTGCGGGAGACCACCCCTGGGCGTCCCTCTGGGCGGACTATTCAGCCTCTCGTGCAGCGAGCCACTTGTTGGCGTGCATGGTGGCGTCCTTGATGAACTCCTCCACTCCCACCTCATCTAGGTCCGCGTCGTGGACCATGGCTAGGAGCAAGGTGCTTTCCGCTGTGGCGATGGTTTGAACATCCACGCCAGCGAGTTCATCCGCTTTGACCGACTCGTCGCCGATGCTTTGACGCAAAAGTTTTTCCGCAACGAGCGCGTCTATTTCGCGGGCATCGGCCCCAACGCTCGACCGCACTTCACCCACGAATCGGATCACGTCGGGCAATGACCAGGACGGCGAGAACTTTCGATATGCTGCTCGGGTGAACGCTGCGTGAATGAGGATGCCGTAGTTTTCCGCGTTGTCAGACGCTATTAAATTCTCAATCTTCTGCGACCACACTTCGTAATCGTCCAGGAGGAATGAGCGCAACGCCGTCACATGCTGATCGTTCACTATCAAGGCAGTACCTCCTTAGCGGTGTTACTGGATCAGCGCCGCCTAAGTGGAGACTCCTGGATCAGTCAAGATGTGCATCGGCCTCGCCTCGCGCCTTTGTCAGAAATGTCTCGAGTTCCGCTTCGTTAAGGTCAGCCTCGCTGATCAAGGCACCCATTAGAAGGAGTTGCGTTGCGAGGACCTTGCCGCCGTCGATTCCCTGAACCGATCCTTTGCCCAACGCATGAAGCAATACTCGCTCAGCGACACTCGGGTCAAGGTCGTCGGCGACGTTCGGGTGAGCTGCCCTCGTAACGGCGACGAATTCGACGATCTCCGACTCTTCAGCGACCTGGTCATCTTCGAGGAAACGCCGGTCGGCTGCTTCAAAGAAGGCGCCGGTGACCAGCGCGACGTAGCCGTCGGTCGCCCCAGTTTCTTCCAGGTGGTCCAGCCATCGCACATGCTCGTCGGACCGACCCTGGAGTTGGGCCCGCAGAGCTGCTACCTGCTCGTCGGTTACTGCCATTACTTATCCTGTCCGTCGATTTCTGTACGCCGTCCCGAGTTGCTTTGCTACATACCCGACAACAACAGCAAGTGTAAACACGCTCGTCGCAAGGTCTGGAGTGTTGGGATGTTTCTGCAAGTTGTCAATTGCGATGGGTGGGCGACTTTCTGTATGTCCAGTAGGGTTAGGTTTCTGGACTATATCATCCATCGCTTTGGTTGCGTTGCGTAGTGCGTCAAAAGCAGTCTTGCCGGACTCGTAAGTCTCCCATCGATTGCGGCCGGGCTCGCGGAGATCACGGTCTGCGGGGTCATCTTCGGGGCGGCGGAGTTCGCCGCGGCCCAAGGTGAAGTCTCCCGAATCGCGGTCTGCTAGGACCACCTTGCCGTCACTGTCGCGGAATGCTTTAGCTCGTCCGTGGAAGCGGCGGGGTTCCTCTATTTCTGTTGTGTTTGTTTCTTGCGGAGCCAGCTCTCTGCCGGGTTCTTCGGCTTCGCCAGATTGGGGCGAGTTGCGGTCGGGTGCGTTGTTTTCGTCGCCGGGTTCGGTGGTTTCAGGTTCCTCGGCCTTCTTACCATGGTCGCTGTCATGCTGGCCGAGGGATTCTCGTGTCTCCTGGTTCCGGTCCGGTTCTTCGGGGGAGGACGGGGCGTTTTCGGTGCCTGGCTGATCGCCGTGTTCGTCGGCGCGGGTGGCGGTATCGGGGGCGGGTTTGGTGGCTTCGGTGTCCTGGCCTGTCGGTTCGTCTCCGGGTTTGGTTTGGGTGTCGGTGGGGCGGGGCTGGTCGGTGCCGTCGGCGAGAGGGCTGGGTTGCTCGGCTGAATCGG
>NZ_SMKH01000514.1 GCF_004348515.1 Actinomadura sp. KC345
GGGCGGCGGCGTCCGGGGCGGCGGCGAGGGGCTCGGCCTCCTTGTCGACCTTCGGGCCGATGCCCAGCTTCTCCTTGATCTTCTTCTCGATGCCGTCCGCCATGTCGGGGTTGGCCTTGAGGAAGTTGCGGGCGTTCTCCTTGCCCTGGCCGAGCTGGTCGCCGTCGTAGGTGTACCAGGCACCGGACTTGCGGACGAAGCCGTGCTCCACGCCGAGGTCGATCAGGCCGCCCTCGCGGCTGATGCCCAGGCCGTAGAGCAGGTCGAAGTCGGCGACGCGGAACGGCGGGGCCATCTTGTTCTTGACGACCTTGACCCGGACGCGGTTGCCGACGGCCTCGGTGCCGTCCTTGAGGGTCTCGATGCGCCGGACGTCCAGCCGGACGGAGGCGTAGAACTTCAGCGCCCGCCCGCCGGTGGTCGTCTCGGGGCTTCCGAACATCACGCCGACCTTCTCGCGGAGCTGGTTGATGAAGATGACGGTGGTCTTGGTCTGGTTGATGGCGCCGGTGAGCTTGCGCAGCGCCTGTGACATGAGACGGGCCTGGAGGCCGACGTGGCTGTCGCCCATCTCGCCTTCGATCTCGGCGCGCGGGACGAGCGCGGCGACGGAGTCGACGACGACGACGTCGATCGCGCCGGAGCGGATCAGCATGTCGGTGATCTCCAGGGCCTGCTCGCCGGTGTCCGGCTGGGACACCAGGAGGGCGTCGATGTCCACGCCGAGCTTGGCCGCGTACTCGGGGTCGAGGGCGTGCTCGGCGTCCACGAACGCGGCGATGCCGCCCTGCCTCTGGACGCTGGCCACGGCGTGGAGCGCGATGGAGGTCTTGCCGGAGCCCTCGGGGCCGTACACCTCGACCACGCGGCCGCGGGGCAGGCCACCGATGCCGAGTGCGATGTCGAGGGAGATCGCCCCGGTGGGGATCACCTCGACCGGCGCGCGGACCTCCTCGCCCATCCGCATGACCGATCCTTTGCCGAACTGCCGTTCGATCTGGGCGAGTGCGGTCTCGAGAGCCTTCTCCCGGTCGTTCGCTGCCATGTGAGATGTCCTTCTGGTCGTGACTGTCGGCTCTCGGCCGCTGCCTGCGATGTCGAGGGCGACGCTACGGCGGGCCTCCGACACTTCGCGAGACCCGGGCGCGATTGTGGACGACGCCGCGCTACCGCGCCAGCTTACCGAACATAAGTTCGATCATCGTACGCTTCGCCGATTCGGGCGGGAATCTCCGTGCGTTCCATGGTCCCGACCCCGTACGCTGGCGCCGTCCACGGAGGGTTCCAATCATGACGCTGACCGTCCTCTTCTGCGTCGACCCGCTCCACCCTCGGCGCGTTGACCCGCACTTCTCCCGTGAGGCCGCGGCCGTACGAGACCACTACGGCGAGATCGCCCTGATCGACCATGACGCGTTGCAGCGCGGCGACGTGGACGACGCGGTCCGGGCGATTCCCCCCGATCTGGGCCCCGCCTGGTACCGCGGCTGGATGCTCACCGGGGACGAGTACGCCGCGATCTCCGCCGTCCTGAAGCAGCGCGGGACGGCGCTGCTCACGCATCCGGACGACTACCTGCGCGCACACGAGCTGCCGGGCTGGCACGACACGTTCGCCGGACTGACCCCGCACAGCGTGTGGCGGCCCCTCGGCGCGGGCCAGGATCCCGGCGACCTCAGCGATCTGGCGGAGCTCGTCCGGCCGCTGCGCCGCGGGCCGGGCGTGGTGAAGGACTACGTGAAGTCGTGCAAGCACGAGTGGGAGGAGGCGTGCTTCGTCCCGGACGTGAAGAACCTCGGGCAGCTCCATGACATCGCCTCGAAGATGGTCGCGCTGCGGGACGACCATCTGGCGGGAGGTCTCGTCGTGCGCGAGTTCGAGGAGTACGACGGCGGCGGCGAGGCGCGCGTGTGGTGGGTGGACGGCGAGCCCGCGCTGGTGGGGCCGCACCCGGACAGCCCCGGCGTGGAGCCCGATCCCGACCTGGACGCGGTCGCTCCGGCCGTCCGCGCCCTGGGCTGCCGGTTCATCACGACCGACCTGGCACGGCGCACGGACGGCGCGTGGCGTGTCGTCGAGGTCGGTGACGGCCAGGTCAGCGACCTTCCGTCGTCGGTGGACGCGATGGACCTGTACGCGCATCTGCCCGTCCCGGACTGACGACCGGCCGGGTGCGGCCGTCCTCGGGCGCGAGAACGGCCCGCCCTGACACGAACCTGGACGAGGTTCTCCGCGTCTCATCATCCAGCCCCGTCGCAATGGAAGGTGCCCGCCGACGCGAAGAAGGACGTGTTCTCTTGCCCCCACAGGAGCCCACCCGCCGGCTCAGCTCCCGCACCGTGAAGGTGGGGATGGTGAGCGCGCTGTCATTGACCCTCGTCGCCTGCGGATCCGGCTCGACCACCGCGAGGTGCGTCGACCGGAGCTCCCCGTCCACGGGGAAGAGCGGCTACAGGGTCGTCCCCGACAGCAGGTGCGACACCGACGACATCGACAGCTCCTCCAGCACGCCGTACGGCCGGTACTTCTGGTACTACGGCGGGAAGACCAGCGGCGGCTTCGTCGCCGGAGGCAGCCGGGTCCGCCCCGAAGGGAAGATCAAGTCAAGCAACGGGCGGACGC
>NZ_SMKH01000515.1 GCF_004348515.1 Actinomadura sp. KC345
GTGTCCCTGGGGCGGATGGCCCTGGGGTGGGTGTCCCTGTCCCGGGGAGTTCGGAGGCGGGTATCCCGGGTTGTGCGAAGCCGGGCCCGGAGAACCCGTCCCCCGGTTCTCCGGCCCCTGCTGGTCCCACTCCGGTCGACCCGTCACCGCCTGCCTCCGCTTTCCGGCGGCGCCTTGCTCTGATGGCCCGCACTCCGACGCCCACGAAGAGTACGGCAAGTCCGCCGCCGGTGATGAGCAGAGCGAGCTGCCCGTACCCGGTGGTGACGACGGTGATGGTCTCACCGCTGCCGAGCGTCCGGCCGCCCGAGTCGGGGATCACCAGGTCCAGGCGCACGCGGAAGTTGCCGTTGCCGGCCGCCTGCGCCGGGATCCACCGCTGAGCCCGCTCGCCGGGCTGCAGTTCGATGACGGCCTCTTCCGGGTCGAGCTCCCCGAGTTGCAGCTTGGCGCTGTTCTCCGACGACGCGACGAGCCGGACCTTCACCGACTGGTTGCTGAGCGTGTTCTCCACGAGCACCGGCAGCTTGCCCGAGCTGCCCCCCATCAGCACCCGTTTGTTCTTGGTGGTGACGATGCGGACCTGCTGCATGTCCGACTCGACCTGGTCCGCGAGCGCGTTGCGGACCAGCTTGGCACGGCGGGGCATCACCCGCCACGCGACCGACTGCATGCGCAGCAGGGCGCGCTCGTGGGAGATGTTGATGTCGTTCGTCAGAACGGACTGGAACGTCGCCGCGCGGCGGGAGACGGCCCGCACCTGCGCGAGGTGCGCCTCACCCAGCTCGTAGCGCTCGAAGGCGTCGGGATAGCCGTTGAAGGTCCGGGCCTGGGCACCGGAAGACTCGATCTTGCTCAGCGGCATCTCGCGCAGCCACTCCGCGTCCTGCGTGTACTGCAGCAGGTTCTCGGCGAGCCCCGGCGCGGGATTCCAGTGCCGGTCGGGGGCGACGACCACGGTGCGCTGCAGGTTCGGCGCCTCCGCCGCGATCATCGCCGTCTCGGCGAGGAAGCGCTGCTCGGTCTGCAGCGGCCCCGCCTTGCCATTACTGACGATCTTGTTGAGCTTCTCGTCGTACAGGAGGGCGTCCTTCTTGCCCGCCTCCGTCTGGATCGCCGTGGCCGCGTTCGGGGGCGCGCCCGTCGGGGGATTCTGGAACTGCGAACTGCTCATCAGGAACGCCCCGCCGTCCTTGAGCGTGTTCTTGGAGAGCTGTTCGAGCGTTCCAGGCCCCCCGGCGCCGTGCGGCGGCCAGGCGACATGCGCGTCCGCCGGCCGGCCGAGCGCCTGTGTCGCGACACCGGTGTTCCGGTCGTCGAAGGCGACATCGATGTCGCGGGTCATCTTGTGGCGGACGAGCGCGACGACGTCGGGGTCGCCGTACGGGACGGTGAAGTAGGGGTCGCCGTTGAGCGCCTTCTTCAGCGCCGCCAGCCACGCCGCCGCGACCATGCTCTTCCCCTTCTGCACCGGCTTCCCCGAGCCGAGGGGGTTCACGGTGTACTCGCCCGCCGCCATGCGCTGCGCGTCGTCCAGCAGGGCGGGGTCGATCCCCCACGTGACGGGGGTGTCGGTCGAGGCGGCGGCGTCGACGAGCGTGTTGAGCCGCCCGTTGGGCGACATGTCGCTGGTGAGCTGGTCGTCGAAGAACGTCTTGTCGTCCGTCCGGTGCATGCGGTCGATCAGCGGCCACACCCAGCTGATCGCCACCGGCTTGGAGTTGCCCTGCTTCGGCATGAAGGTCAGGAACGTCGTCACTCCGCCGACCACCTGCTGCGCGGAGTCCAGCACCTCGACGCCCACCGGGTAGACGCCGGGGGTGCCCGCGGTGACGTTCAGTTGCAGCGCCCTGGTGCTGGTCTTGAACTTCCAGTTCTGCGTGGCACCCGGTTCGGCGGTGTTCGCGAGCCGCTGCTGCGGGCCGATGTTGGGCAGCTGCTGCGGCCGGGCCGAGGCGAACTGGTCGAGCTGGCTGCGGCTGCTGACCGGCTGCGTGCCGTAGCGCAGCCTCACGCTGAGCCCGCCGAGCCTTCCGTCCGTGCGGTTCTTCGCCACGCCCGAGATCTCGATCTTCGAGTTCTCGCGGATCGTCTTCGGGCTCACCTTCGTGAGCGCGAGCCCCACGTCGGCCTGCTTCCGCGCCTGGGCCGACGCCGCCGCCGGAGACTCCAGAGTCGCCGGCGCCGCCATCGCGAGGCAAGGCAGCAGAGCGGTCAGCGCGACCGCACGCTTGAGCCGTCTCACGCCGTTTCCACCCAGGCGCCACCCGGTACCGCGCCACCTGCGAAAGCCGCACCGGCCACGGACCTGGCCGCCTTGGGGCGGCGGGCATGAATATCCCGCACCACGGAGGCGAGTTTATGGCATCGGGGTGTTCCTGTGTTTATTGCAGTGCCCTTGGCGTTCGGGCCTGGGAGGCCCTCTCTTCGGCGGGAACTGCGGTGCGACCGCTGCATCGCTCCGGCTCGCTGCGCGATCAGGTTTCTCGCTTCGCTCGCAACCTGCCTTCGGACGCGATCGCGACTGTTGGGGTTGTTGCGGGGTTGCTGTGGTGGCTGGGGTCTGCGTGGATGTGGGTGTTGGCAAACCGTGGTGGGGGGT
>NZ_SMKH01000516.1 GCF_004348515.1 Actinomadura sp. KC345
GCCACCGGCAACCGCACCCACAACGCCCTGCAACGCTCCCTACGCTGCCTCGGCGAACGCGGCTTCGCACTCCTCACCCAACGGTGGACCGCCCTCCAGCACACCACCCTCAGCCCCAGCAGAATCGACGACCTCGTCCGCTCCGCCCACGTCCTCACCCTTTTCGAGCACCGCAGGATCAGCTGAAAGTCGGCGAGAAAACCTCAGTGGACGACCGACCGCAGAATTAAGAACGGCCCCCGGAAACGGGGGCCGTGGATGGTAACAAGACCACACCTCGGCCAGGCCGAGGCATCACCTTACTTGTCGTCTTTGCCCAGGATCTTGTCGGGGTCGAAACCCCCGAGGTCCAGCGCTTCCCTGAGCTCCTCCTCGGACGCCTCTTCGCCCTCGGGTTGTTGCGCAAAAAGACATTCCTCATTATCGGAACACCTCCGTGAATTCGGGCTGCGCAGCGAGCTGTCGCACGCTGTACAGTCCGACCCTGTTTGTATAGCTGCGATCAGGACAGTCCGCGGGGTCCTGGCAGCGTCAACATCAGGGATCCGAAGCTCACGACGCGTCATCGGTCACGTCCGCGATGCCTTCGGGCAGACCGGTGCCCGCCGGCCCATCCTCGGCATGCCGACGCCTACGGCGATGGCCCCCATGGGATGGTCGACGGTGGAGCGGTCAACTGAGACCCAAGCACTGAGGGCGGCACCCGTACGGGTGCCGCCCTCGACGTTTGTGCCTGGTCAGGCGAGCGGAGGATGCGAGATTCGAACTCGCGAGCGCTTGCACGCAACACGCTTTCCAAGCGTGCGCCCTAGGCCACTAGGCGAATCCTCCACGGAGAAGCCTACCGGTTCCGGGGCAGTGACCTGACATCAATTACGGCGGCGATCGGGATCGGTCCGTAGACGTGGGGGAAGACCTCGTCGCCCGCGGATTCGTAGCGGACGGGGGCGTCCAGCGAGGCCACGTCGATGACCAGCAGGACCAGGTCGGAGCGGGGGACGCCGGTGTAGAACCGGCCGAGCACCCCCTCCACCTGCGCCATGTCGGACGAGCAGTGGACGAACCTCTCGTCGTCAAGGGTCCGGCCCAGCGTGGACATGGCGTACGACACTCCCGTGTCGCGGGCGGCCTCCCAGTGGGTTCGTTCGGCGATGTGCAGGAGCGTGTCGTGGGTCGGGGCGGACATGAGGCGGAGACTACGCGGGAAGCCTGGCAATCCCGGCCCGGGGATGTCATAGACTCTGGGGCAGACCCCTCGCATGGCGTCACCCTGTGAACCTCCCCAGGGCCGGAAGGCAGCAAGGATAAGCAGGCTCTGGCGGGTGTGCGGGGGGTCCTTTTCGTCTGACGCTCTGCTTCTCGAGGGAGGACGGCTCCCCGATGAGTCTGGCTCTGTACCGCAAGTACCGGCCAGCGACGTTCGCCGAGCTGAAGGGGCAGGAGCACGTCGCCGAGCCCCTGCAGCAGGCGCTGCGCAACGGCCGGATCAACCACGCGTACCTGTTCAGCGGTCCGCGCGGCTGCGGCAAGACGTCCAGCGCCCGCATCCTCGCCCGCTCACTGAACTGCGAACAGGGGCCGACACCCGACCCGTGCGGCAAGTGCGACTCCTGCGTCGCGCTCGGGCCGACGGGCACCGGGCACATCGACGTGATCGAGATCGACGCCGCGTCCCACGGTGGTGTCGACGACGCCCGCGATTTGCGTGAACGGGCCTTCTTCGCCCCGGTTTCGGCGCGCTTCAAGGTGTACATCATCGATGAGGCGCACATGGTCACCCGCGAGGGCTTCAACGCGCTGCTGAAGCTCGTCGAGGAACCGCCGCCGCACCTGAAATTCGTGTTCGCGACGACCGAGCCGGAGAAGGTCATCGGGACGATCCGGTCCCGGACGCACCACTACCCGTTCCGGCTGATCCCGCCCGGCGTCCTCACCGAGCTCGTCGAGGAGGTCCTGCGCTCGGAGGACGTGCCGTACGAGGCGTCCGCGCTGCCGCTGGCCGTCCGGGCGGGCGCCGGCTCGGCCCGCGACACCCTGTCGATCCTCGACCAGCTGCTCGCCGGCTCCGACGAGAACGGCATCACGTACGCGCGGGCGGTCTCCCTTCTCGGCTACACCGACTCCGCGCTCCTGGACGAGGTCATCGCGGCGTTCGCGGCCCGCGACGGCGCCGCCGTCTTCGCCGCCGTCGACCGGGTCGTCGAGAGCGGACAGGACCCCCGCCGGTTCACCGCCGACCTGCTCGAACGCGTCCGGGACCTGGTGATCCTCTCGAACGTCCCGGAGGCCGGGGGGACCGGGCTCCTGAACGTCCCGCCGGACGAGCTCGAACACATGCGGCGCCAGGCGTCGTCCCTCGGGCCGGGGGAGCTGACACGCGCGGCGGACCTCCTGCACACCGGGCTCACGGAGATGCGCGGCGCCACGTCCCCGCGGCTCCTGCTGGAACTGATCTGCGCACGGATCCTCCTGCCCGCCGCCTACGAGGACGAGGCGTCGATGTTCGCCCGCCTCGACCGCCTGGAACGCCAAGCCACCCAGGGAGGTTTCGCGGCCTCGCCCGCCCAGGCGGGCGAGGCCGCGAAACC
>NZ_SMKH01000517.1 GCF_004348515.1 Actinomadura sp. KC345
GGAGGGGGTCGTGAAGGTCGGCCACCAGCTGGTGCAGCATCGAGTGTGAGGACGGCACGGACGTCGTGATCTGCGATGTGAACGGACGCCCGGATCGTCGCACGGCATCCCGGCGCCTCGCCCGCGCGGGAAGGAAGGGACCGGGTGTTCGGCCAGGCGAAGCCATGTTGTCGCGGCGGGTGATCGTCACGTGGTCTTGGCCGGCGAGCGGGCCACTCGGTCGTTGGTGAGCCGGTGCGGTGCGTGGCGGCCGCGGGGAGTGGTGGTCGCGGGGAGTGGTGGTCGCGTGGCGTGGCGGTGCGTGGCGTGCCGGGGCGTGGCGGTCGCGGTGCGTGGCGGTGCGGTGGGTGGCGGTGCGGTGCGTGGCGTGGCGGTGCGTGGCGGTTGTGGGTCAGGGAGTAGCAGCGAAGTGCTCGGTGAGGATTCTTCGGTGGGTTTCGCGTGCTTCGGTGTGGCGTCGGCGGCCCGCTTCCGTGATCTCGACGAAGATGCCGCGGCGGTCGTTCTCGCATAGTCCGCGCTGGACGTAGCCGTGCTTCTCCAGTCGGGCGATGGTGCGGGACAGGGCGCTCTGGCTGAGGTACATGGCCGCGGCGATCTCCTGCACGCGGCGCTTCTCACAGCCCAGGTCGACCAGGCGGTCGAGCGTCTCGTACTCGCTCATGGTGAGGGCATGGGCGTCCTGTAAGGCGCGTTCGAGGGCGCACGCGATCGTGTTGTAGCAGGTCGCGAGCTCGCGCCATCGGGCGACCAGGTCAGCCTCCGCCTCCATGGCGCGGAGCGTACCATGCGCGCACATCTGATGTGCAGGCATTAAATCGGTGTGCAATTAGTGTGTGGACATTAGATGTGCATGCATGTACTGTCCCTCGACGTGACTCTTACCGATGCCTCACCGCCCTCCGCTGTTCGCGCGCCGTCCGCTCCGGTCGAGCAGGCCTGGACTCCCCGGTCGTGGGGAGTCCTCGCCGTCCTGTGCGTCGTGTTGTTCCTCGATGCCCTCGACGTCTCGATGGTGGGCGTCGCGCTGCCCTCGATCGGGGCCGAGCTGGGCCTTTCGACCACGTCGCTCCAGTGGATCGTGAACGGCTACGTCCTTGGTTACGGCGGTCTGCTGCTGCTCGGCGGACGCACCGCCGACCTGCTCGGCCGGCGGCGGGTCTTCCTCGCCGCGCTGGCCGTGTTCGCCGTGGCCTCCCTGGTGGGCGGCCTGGTGGACAACGGCGCCCTGTTGATCGCGACCCGGTTCATCAAGGGACTGGCCGCCGCGTTCACCGCACCGACGGCGCTGTCCATCCTGACCACCACCTTCCATGAGGGGCCGGCGCGCAACCGGGCGCTTGCGGTGTTCTCCGTCTTCGGCGCGAGCGGCTACTCGTCCGGGCTGATCCTCGGCGGGTTGCTGACCGGCTTCGGGTGGCGCTGGACGTTCCTGACCCCGGTGCCGATCGCCGTCATCGCCCTGGTCGCGGGTGCCGCCCTGATCCCGCGGGACAAGCCGGCGGCCGGTGGCGGGCACGACATCGCCGGCGCCGTGACCCTGACCGGGGGCATGCTGCTCGCCGTGTACACCGTCGTCTCGGCCCCGGACAGGGGCTGGCTCGACCCGGTGACGCTGGGCTCCAGCGTGCTGGCGGCGGGCCTTCTGGCCGGCTTCTTCGTCACTGAGAGCAAGGTGCGGCATCCGCTGATCCGCTTGGGCATCCTGCGCATCGGATCGATCGTCCGGGCCAATCTGAGTATCGTCGCGCTGTTCGGCTCGTACCTGAGTTTCCAGTTCATGATGACCCTCTATCTGCAGGACGTACTGGACTGGTCACCGCTGAAGATGGCCATGGCCCTACTGCCGGGCGGGCTCGTCGTGGCCTTCGGGTCCCCGTTCGTCGGCCGGTTGATCGACCGGTACGGGACGGCTCGCCTGATCACCAGCTCGATGACGTCCCTGACCCTCGGTTACGGATGGTTCCTGGCAACGGCCGGGAACTCCCCGCACTACGCGTTCACCATCCTGCCCACGATGATGCTGCTGGGCGGCGGATTCGCTTTCGGGTTCAGCTCGATCATGAGCCAGGCGACGGACGGGATCGACGACTCCGAGCAGGGACTGGCCTCCGGCCTCGTCAACACCTCGGGCCAGGTCGGCGCCGCCCTGGTCCTGGCACTGGTCACCGCGCTGGTGGCGACCGGAACGACAGCCGGCGAAGACTTCGCCGAGTTCCACGCGGGCGTCAACCTGGTCAGCGCCGTCGCCGTGGTCGGCCTCATCTTGAACCTCCTCCCGCTCCTGCGTCGCCGCCAGTCCAATCCCACCTGACGGAGCACAGCCGGGGTGCGGTCCTCGTGGCGCCGACAGCTCACGCGCGTTCGAAAACCCCCGAGGCCGAAACACCCGCCCTGGCCCCTCCTAGCCCCAAAGCCGTGTAGTTAGGCGATGGGTGTGGTGGTCAAGGGTCGGTGGGTGCGCAGATCTCGATGCTGATGGTGGCTTTGTAGCTGGGGCCGCGGATGCGGGCGCCTTTGGCGACGAACTTGGAGATC
>NZ_SMKH01000518.1 GCF_004348515.1 Actinomadura sp. KC345
AGCAGGCGGGGCGCGTCGGGGAGGGGCGAGCGCGGCCTCGGGATGGGAGCCACGGGCGTGTCGGGTCCGGTGATGCGGCGGACGTCGATGGCGCCGGGGTCGGGACGGTCGGCCAGCGGCACCTGGGACGCCCCGTAGTGCCCGCCGCGCGCCCAGTCCTTGCGGCCGCGGTGCGCGTGGTACGACTGCGGCGACGGCAGCGGCGGTCCGGCGGGCCAGCGGCGCGGGACGCCCCACGCCTCGAGCCAGGCGACGATCGCTTCGAGGCCGGTGAGCGGCGCTCCGGTGAACGGCACCCGGGACTGGGCGATCACCATGATCTGCACGCAGAGGCGCCCCTCGCGGCCGACGCGCCCGCCGAGCAGCCGGGCGGCGCGGGTGGCCGGCAGGAGCTGGACGACGTCGCCGGTGCCGGGATGCCAGACCAGGTGCGGCGGCCGGTCCTCCTTGATGAGGTCGGCGGCCGCCGACCGGGCGGAAACGGCCCGCGGGTCGTGCTCGCCGGCGCACCAGACGACCCGGGGAGCACCCCCTCGCAGGGCTCCGCCGTCCTGTCGCGCCGGCATGCGGCCGGCTCCCGGCAGCCATGCGTCTGCCACGGTGTGTCCCCCCCAATCGGGCGGTCTAGTCCCGAATGGTCTAGTCCTACTCTCATAGCCCAGCGGGACCCAGAAAGTCCAGCCTGCCGTCATGGGCCGGGTATGACGGCTTTCGACCTCTGCGCCGGGTAGATACAACGGTGCTCGGGTGTCGTCGCAGATGCGTACCCCAGCGTTCCGCCGAATCCACCTGGCGTTCTCCACTTCTCTGAGACTCTCACCGAACCGGCTACGTCCGGCAGTGTCGCCCGAGTCACGTTTCCGCATGTCAGTGCAATGCTGGACGCCAGGTGAAACAATGCTGCAAGTCGGCCGGATGTGGCCGATCGGTTACCGGGCGCGCCGGCCCGCCGGTGGCCGGTACGGGGGTGGGGTTCACCACCCCGACCGAGCGGCGTTCTAGACTGACGCGCCATGACCGTTGACGCAGAGCTTCCGTCCGGGGTCCCCGGCATCGACGTCCCCCGCCTGGCGGAGTGGCTGGCCCGTGAGCTGCCCGGATCGGGACGCATCGGCGCCATCGACCTGATCGCGGGCGGCCGTTCCAACCTCACCTACGGCATCACGCTCGACGGCGGCCGCCGCATCGTCTTGCGCAGGCCGCCGCTCGGGCACGTGCTGCCCACGGCCCACGACATGGGCCGCGAGTACCGGGTCCTGACCGCGCTCGGCGACGGGACGGCGGTCCCCGTGCCGAGGACGCTGGCGTTCTGCGACGACGAGGACGTCATCGGCGCGCGCTTCTACCTCATGGACTACGTCGAGGGACGTGTCCTGCGCACCCGCGAGGACGCCGAGGAGATCACCCCCGGCCAGGCGCGCGGCCTCAGCGAGGCGCTGGCCGGCGCGCTCGCCGCGATCCACACCGTCGACGTGAAGGCCGTCGGGCTGGAGGACTTCGGGCGGCCGAGCGGCTACATGGAGCGGCAGCTCAAGCGGTGGGGCAAGCAGTGGGACGGCTCCCAGGAGGCCATCCGCGCCACCGGGACCACCCGCGACCTGCCCGAATACGACCGGCTCGTCGCCAGGCTCGCCGAGCGCATGCCGGCCGACGCCCCGGCCCGCCTCGTCCACGGCGACTTCCGGCTCGACAACGCGCTCGCCAGGCTGGAGCCGGGCCCCGAGATCGCCGCGGTCGTCGACTGGGAGATGTCGACGCTCGGGGACCCGCTGTCCGACCTGGGGCTGACGCTCGTGTACTGGGCCGAGGCCGACGACGCCGAACACCTCCCCGTCGGCGCCACGATCACCTCCGCGCCCGGCTTCTTCACCCGCCGCGAGTTCACCGACCGGTACGCGGCGCTGACCGGCTTCGACCTGGCCGACCTCGACTTCTACGTCGCGTTCGCGTGCTTCAAGCTCGCCGTCATCCTGGAGGGCATCCACGCCCGCTACCTGCAGAACGCGACCGTGGGCGAGGGCTTCGAGCAGATCGGCGGCGGTGTCCCGGTCCTGCTGGAGCGCGCCCACCGCACCCTGGACACGGGCACCATCTGATCCGGCGCGGCGCGCAGCCGGGACGCGACACGCGTCGTCCCGGCTTCAGCTCGGCGGGGCGTTCCGGTGGGGCGTTCAGCAGTACGAGACGCGGGCTGAGCCACCGGGTGAGAACGAGACCGAACCGGACTGGTCGCTCCAGCAGAAGCCGTTGGTGCGACGCACGGACACGCTGGTGGACTGCCCCGCCGACAACCGGCCGCCGCCACCCGCGCTCAGCGCGCCGGACGTGCCGGTCACCCGCCAGCTCACCGGCCCTCCGACGGCGGTGATGCGGACGCTGCACGACTCGTCCCTGCCCATCCCGCAGCCGTCCACCGCCAGCCGGCCGGGCCTCGGGGGCTCGGGCTCGTCGGTCTGCAGCGGAGGCTGCGAGGAGCGGGGCGCCGTCGGTGGCGTCCTCGACGGCGTCCTGGACGGAGAGGGCGT
>NZ_SMKH01000519.1 GCF_004348515.1 Actinomadura sp. KC345
ATAAGAGACAGGAGGTGTACGGCCGCCCTCCCTCGGCCCTCGGCCGGCTGGGACCGGTGGTCGCCGCCGCCGCGGCCGCCGGCGACCCGGTGGCCCGCCGCATCACCGAAGAGGCCGCGCAGTGGCTGCTCCGCGACGTGGACGCGGTGCGCCCGGCCCTGTCCGACCCCCGCGCACCGGTCGTCATGCACGGCTCGGTGCTCCGCGAGGGACCCGTCGCCGACGCCGTCCGGACCGGGCTGCGCGACCGCTTCGCCGCGGCACCGCGCTGCGCGGGCGACGGGGCCGTCGGCGCGGCCGGGATGGCGCTGCGCCGCCTCGGCCACCCCCTGCCCGGCTGAGCCGCCCTCCGGCCTGCCGGACCCGGCCCGGCCGCCCCGATCCGGCCCGGCCGACTCCCGGGAAGACGGCGCCGAAGCCGTCCAGGTCCATCACGATGGACCCCATACGATCCGCAACCGGCTTGCGATCCTGGGGTCCATCGTGATCAGGTTGTTACCACGGTGGTAGCGGATCCACCGTGGCGCTCCCGGTGCCCGTGAGGTCGGACGAGCCCGCCCGTTCCCCCTGGGGGCGCGGAGATCGGTTCGACAGCGGGCCGGGAAGCGCATAACGTCGCGACGACCGATGCGACCGAGGAACCGAGACCACGTCGGGGGGCCTGGTCGGATGCGCGCTTCACCCTTCCTCGCGTTCGCGGCGGCGGCGACGGCCACGGTGCTGGTCGCGGGCTGCGGCGGCGGAGGCGACGGCGGCGAGGGCGGACGGGCGTCGTCCGCCCCTTCCGGCAAGCCCGGCACGACGGCGCCGCCCCCGGACGCGTGGATCCCCGGCCACGTCGCGAAGATGAGCGTGGCCGAGAAGGTCGGTCAGCTGTTCGTCCCGACGTTCTCCAGCCGCTCCGACGCCATCGCGAAGATCAGGAAGTACCACGTCGGGGGGCTGATCTACTTCCCCGGGAACATCAGCACGCCGGAGCGGACCGCCGCGCAGTCGAACGCGCTGCAGAAGGCCTCCGACGTCCCGCTGCTGCTCGGCGTCGACGAGGAGCAGGGCATCGTCTCGCGCATTCCGTTCATCACCCGGTTCCCCGGAAACATGGCGCTCGGCGCGACCGGCGACCCCGCCGACGCCCGCGCCGCGGCCCGGGTCACCGGCGCCGAGCTTCGCGCGATCGGCATCAACCTGGACTACGCGCCCGACGCCGACGTGAACGTGAACCCGCGCAACCCCGTGATCGGGCTGCGCTCGTTCGGCGCCGACCCGGCCCTGGTCTCCAGGATGGTGACCGGGGCCGTCGGCGGCTACCAGGCCGCCGGGATCGCGGCCGCCGCCAAGCACTTCCCCGGGCACGGCGACACCGCCACCGACAGCCACACCGGACTGCCGGTGATCCAGCACACCCGCGAGCAGTGGCAGCGGCTGGACGCGCCCCCGTTCAAGGCGGCGGTCGCCGCGGGCACCGACATGATCATGACGGCGCACATCGTGGTGCCCAGGCTCGACCGGTCGGGCGACCCGGCCACGCTGTCGAAGAACGTCCTGACCGGGCTGCTGCGGAACACGCTCGGCTACCAGGGCGTGATCACCACGGACTCGCTGGAGATGGCGGGGGTCCGCGAGAAGTACGGCGACGCGCAGGTGCCGGTCCGTGCGATCAACGCGGGCGCCGACCAGCTGCTGATGCCGCCGAGCCTGCCGGAGGCCCACCGGGCGGTGGTGAGGGCCGTCCGGACCGGAAAGATCACGCGGAAGCGGCTGGACGCGTCGGTCACGCGCATCCTGAAGCTCAAGCAGCGGCGCGGCCTGTTCCAGGCGACGGCCGTGGACCCGTCCAAGGCCGGCGCGGCGATCCGCACGGCCCCGAACAGGGCCACCGCCCAGCGGGTCGCCGAGCACGCGGTGACCCTCGTCCGCCACAAGAGCGGCCTGCTCCCCCTCAAGGGCAAGAAGGTCGCCGTCACCGGCCCGGAGAGCGACACCCTCGGCGCGGCTCTGCGCAAGCACGGCATCACGGTGACGTCCACCGGAGCCTCGGACGTCACCGTCCTGACGACGGAGAACGCGGGCCAGGCCACCGCCTCCCGCATCAGCGCACTCGGCGCCAAGCCGGTCGTCGTCGCCGCCCTCGGCCGCCCCTACGACCTGAACGCCGCAGGCGGCGCCGAGGCCGCGCTGGCCACGTACTCCTCCAGCACCGTCTCGGTCAACGCGCTCGCGAAGATCCTGAGCGGCGCGGCCGAGCCCGCGGGCAAGCTTCCCGTCCCGGCCGCCGGCAAGCCGGTAGGCCACGGCCTCCGCTACCGCTAGCGCGGCCCGAAAGCCGACCCGTCCCCACCTCGTTGACTTGCGGCATGTTGTTGTTATGAGCGCGTCGAAAACAACAACACGCCGCAAGTCAACGCGCCCTGAGGCGCGTCTTCCGTCAGATTCCCAGGTCCGCCAGGCCGGGGAGGTGGGTGCGGGCGGCGTCGCGGGCCTGGTCGGGGGTGCGGGC
>NZ_SMKH01000051.1 GCF_004348515.1 Actinomadura sp. KC345
CTGGCCATCGCCCTCGCCGACCTCATGGGCTGGACCAACATCGCCGCCGCCAACGACCACTACCGGGCACACCCCGACCACGCACTTCAACTACTCGATCTCACTATCTGAGAACGCATTCGCCCTGGGTGATCCCGAGTTCCTTTGCCACCTGCGCGATCGGACGCGAGGTCTCGACCACCAGCTTCACTGCTTCTTCCCGGTACTCGGGAGAGAAACTCCTCTTCGGACGAGCCAAGTCACTACCTTTCCAGACCACCCCATTGTAGTGGGGCCACTGTCCGGAAACTTCGGGGCGGCTCAACTGCCCTCGGGCAGCGCGTCGTAGGCGGCCAGGATCCGGGCCTTGTAGGCCTTGGTGAACGTCCGGCGCTTGGGCCGGACGGGCCGGCCCGACTGCTGGTCGCCGTGTTCGTCGGTCACCCAACCATCCTGCCGTGTCGTCACGGCGGCCTGGTCGGCGAGAGTCATCGTCATTGCGCTGTTCGTCCTGTCTCGCCCTGCTTGGCATCAGAAGGAGTTGTTCGTCCCTTGTGTCACAGCAGTCTGACAGAGAGGGGCGCGATCCGGGCAGCCGGCGCACCGTTGAGCAACACCGTCTCCATCACGGTCGCCGCCCGGCCTGTGCGCATGAGAAGGGGCGCGACCGACTCGGCTCCATGGACGGGGACCTGAGCCGCGGGAGCAAGGCCGCCACCATCGGCGATGAGGACCACCTCCGGCGCCATTACCTCCAGCAAATCTTGGAGCCGCCCGGTGCGCACGGCGAGGAGGAACCGTTCCACCACGGCTTGCTGCTCCGACCGCCTGACCCGCGCCCGGGGCCGCTGGGCCGCCACATGTTCGCGGGCCCGCCGCGCAATCTGCCGCACTGCGGCCGGCGATTTGCCAACGGCGTCGGCTATTTCGCCGTACGGGGTCTTGAACGCCTCGCGCAGCACGAACACTGCCCCGCTCCATCGGGCCGAGCGTTTCCAATACGGTCAGCATCGCGATCGAGACGCTCTCGGCGAGTTCGACGTCGTCGGCGACATCGGGGGTGGTCAGCAGTGGTTCCGGGAGCCATTGGCCCACGTATTCCTCGCGGCTTCGTGACAATGTTCGCCGTAGGTTCAGCGCTTGGCGCATGACGACGCGGACAAGGAATGCTCGCGCGTCCCGCACCTGCGAGTGGTCGACGTCTGCCCACCGCAGCCACGACTCCTGCAGCACGTCCTCCGCGTCGGCCGCCGACCCGAGTATTTGATAGGCGACGGTGAACAGCAGGCTGCGGTGGGCGATGAACGGGTCATCGATCATGCGGTGACCTCATCAGGCCGGTCGGGTCGGCCGGCCAGTGGAATCTCACATGCATCGGAGAAGCCCTGCGACTCGACCCCGTTCGCCACGTTGGCTCGGGTCGCCAGGTTGATGTAGGCGATGAACGTGGTGATCTCGATCATCGCCGCCGGGCCGAGCCGGTCGAGCAGGCCCGCGTACTGCTCGTCGGTGACGGTCGGCGGGGTGTTGGTCATCGCTTCGGCGTAGGTCAGCACGTCCCGCTCCAATTCCGTGAACACCTCTGAATCGCGCCAGCGCGGCACTTGGCTCGCTTTGGCCAGGTCCAGGTTCTCGTTCTGCGCCTGGAAGTAGCCGACGTCGAGACACCAGCTGCAGCCGACCTGTGCTGCGACGGCCATATGCGCGAACGACTTCAGGCTCGGGTCGACCGCGCCCCACGCGCCCACCTTGCGGCCGAACTCCAGGTTGTCGCGAGCAACCTCGGGGCTGTGCCACAGGATCTCGACATTCTCCGACACGGCACCAAGCTGCTCGATCATGGTGTCCCGGAGCTCGGGCGGCAGGTCGGCTTTCGAGATGCGCAGCGCCATGGTGTCCTCCTCAGACGTACGGCCATTTGCCATGGAGACACCGCTCGGCACATGAATGTGACAGCTGCCCGCAACGTGGTTTCCGCGGGTCGGGATGCTCATCCGACGTGTCCGATGTGTCGCCGGTTCTGCGCATTCGCCGTCATGCGGCGGAGTACGTCGACGGTGGCGGCATGTTCCTGGGCGGTCACACCGTCGTCGATCCGGCCCGCGGCCTGCTGGACGATCGGCGCCAGGATGGCGTGCGCTCCCTCGCCGGCGGCGGTAAGGCCGTACGGCTCCGTCTTCGTGAGCCAGCCGCGCTGGATCAGTTCGTTGAGTACCTCGCTCAGGGTGACCTCACTCCCGGACCAGAATGGACCCAACTGCTCCGCGATATCCTTTCTGGTTGCCGGGATGCTCCGGCCGCCCCGATCCGTATGCCTTTTGAGCAGGTTCATCACCTGCCAATGGCGACGGCGGATCCCTTTTCGCATCAGCACGTGATCGAGGTGTTCTTCGATGAGCTGATCGAGGAGCTTCAGCCAGTAGCCGAGGGGTCGGCGTAGTTCCGTTCCGGGTTCGGGGTTCATGGGCGGAGGACCGTCTTTCCGGTGGTGTCGCGGGACTGCAGGGCGGCGTGCGCGGCCGGGGCGTCGGCCAAGGCGAAGCGGCGGCCGATCACCGGGACGAGGCGCTTCTCGCTCAAGGCGGCGAGGGCACGCTCCTCCAGCGGCCGTACACCGCCGGGGCGTTGCAGGATCCGGGCTCCGACGGCGGAGGCGGCACTGATGCCGCGGCCGAACAGGTCCTCGGCCGACAGGTCGATCAAGGAACCGGATGCCGACCCGAACATCACGAGCCGCCCGGCCACGCCGAGAAGCTCGAGCGCGTCCCGGCCCATCCGGCCGCCGACCCCGTCCAGGGCCAGCGTCACCGGCCGGCCCGCCAGCGTGTCCCGTACGGTCTCTGTCCAGCCGGGCCGGCCATAGTCGATGGCGTGGTCGGCGCCGAGCCGTTGGACGAGTTCCACCTTGCTGGGGCCGCCTGCCACGCCGACGACCACGGAGCCGGCGGCGTGTGCCGCCTGGACCAGCAGCGTCCCGATTCCCCCCGCGGCGGCCGTGATGAGGACGACGTCGCCCGCGGCCGGCGCGGCAAGCTCGAGGATGGCCATTGCGGTACGGCCCGTGCCGATCATGGCCACGGCGGCGTCGGCGTCCACACCGTCCGGTATAAGGTGCACCGACGCGGCCTGGGCCAGCGCGTACTCGGCGTATCCGCCGCTGGCCAAGCCGAGATCGGCGACGACGCGCCGTCCGACCAGGTCCGGGTCGGCCTCCGTGCCCACCTCGTCGACGACCCCGGCGACCTCCCGGCCCGGTGTCATGGGCAGGCTGGGTGCGACCCGCGGCCCGCCTCCCCCTTGACGGATCACGGTGTCCAGCAGGTGGACGCCGGCGGACTCGACCCGGATCCGTACCTCGCTGGGGGCAGGGCGTGGGTCGGGCACCTCCTCCAGTCGCAGTTCCCCGGACCCGCCGAAGGCGTGTTGCCTGATCGCCCGCATCATGTTCACCCCTCCCGGCCGGAGAGGAGGGCGTGCTTGTCCAGCCAGGCCAGCAGGGAGGACGCGATGACCTCGGGCTGGTCCTCCGGGGTGTGGTGCCCGGCGCGGCCGTAGGCCTGGATCTCCAGGTCGGCCACGTGCGCGGCGCACCAGTCGATGATCGCGGGTCCCATCATCGTGCCGGGGCCGGGCTCGAACGTGAGCAGGAGCTTGGGTACGTCCACGCTGGCCGCCAGCCACACGTCGTAGGCGGCAATCCGGGCAACGACATCGGCCGGCTCTCCGTCCAGCGGCATTGCCCGCGGCCACTGCAGCAGTGGCAGGCGGCTCTCCCTGGTCGGATACGGCCGGCGATAGACGCCGAGTTCCTCGCCGCTCAATCCGTTGGCGACCGTGCCCGGCAGTGCCTGTTCGATGAACAGGTTCTGGTCGAGCACCATCTCCTCACCGACTCCCGGCGTCCGCATCGACTCGAAGAGCGGGCGGGCGGATTCGGGAAAGTCGGCCCAAGACATCGGCTTCACGATCGTCTCGGTGAACGCGATGCCCCGTACCCGCCCCGGATGCCGGGCCCCCCAATCGAAGGCCAGGGCACCGCCCCAGTCGTGGCCGACCAGCACGACCTCGCCAAGGCCGAGCGCATCGAACCAGGCCGCGAGGTACCGCGCGTGGTCCTCGAAGGTGTACGCGATCGCGGGCTTGCCGGACTCGCCCATTCCGATCAGGTCGGGGGCAAGACACCGGCCGGACGTACCGACGGCCGGCAGGACGTGCCGCCACAGATACGACGACGTCGGGTTGCCATGGAGGAAGACGACCGGTATGGGTCCCGTACCAGTCTCACGGTGGAAGATCGTCGAGTTCAACACCTGAGTGGCGGGCATCGCGGGCCTCCCATGGCCGATGGCACACTAGACAGATACCTGACCAGTTAAGCATTTAGACAGGAGCTTGTCTATATGGATCGCGATCTACCGGAGCAGCGGCGGCGGCTGGCGCTGCTCCTGCGCCTGCTGCACCGCGAGTACGCCGTCGCCATCGAGGAGGGCCTTGCCGGAGCGGGCTTCGGCGACATCGGACCCGGTGATGCGAAAGCGTTCCCGTTCATTCCGCCGGAGGGCATCCCCATCCGGGACCTGGCCCTCCGCGCCGGGGTGCGCAAACAGACCATGGCGCAGTCGGTCGCCCGGCTCGAGCAGGCCGGCTACCTGGAACGCCGCCCGAACCCTCGCGATGGCCGATCACAGCTGGTGGCCACTACCGAACGAGGCAGGGCCGTACGGCCCGTGGCCGCCGCCGCCGGCGACGCGATCGAGAAACGCTGGGCGGAGCTGACCAGCCCCGAGGAGCTCGAGACCCTCCGCGACCTCCTGCACCGCCTGCTCGAGCGGATCGGTCAGGCGGACGACACGGCAGCCGCCCGCCTCACCTCGATCGACGACGATCCCGGCCACTGACCCCGAACCGCTCCGCGTCGCGGGCCCGCAACGCAAGATGCGCGTCAGCCCGTCGTCCCGGGCAGGTGACGAGGAGGAATCGCCTTCATGGTTTCGTTCTTCGAAATGCTCTACATCCTTCCGGTCACCCCGACCCTAGCCGGGGAGCTGTCCCGAAGATCTAGGGCACCTCATCTTCTCATCGAGTTGCACTGCTAGATGCTGGTTGCGCTCGTGAGTTCTGATCGCAAGCTGTGACTGAGGGTGATGCCGTGGAAGCGCCTCGCTATGGGAGCAGCCCTCATGTCCCGTCCGGGGCTCGAGCTGTATGCGGCGATCCGCCGGGATGTCCGTCCGTGCAGGGATGTTGGGCCGTGCGATCGGGGAAGAGTCGGCGGCCGTTTCGTCAAGGCGCTGGCGTCTCGCGGTGGTGAGGTCAGCCAGCGCTGGCGAGAGCGAGGCTGCCGAGGAAGGCGAGGGCTTGTGTCAATCCCCTCAAAGCGTGGAGACGGTTATGCCACTTCGGCCCTGAGCTGGGCCGTTGATGCCCTCCGCGCTTCTGCCATCTGACGCTCGAACGTGATCGGGGCGAGCCCGTCGTTGGCGCTGTGTCTTCTGCTGGTGTTGTAGAAGTCGGCGATCCAGGTCGCGACCTTGATGCGCGCCTCGGCTCGGGTGGCGAAGCGATGTCGGTGGACGAACTCGACCTTCAGCGTGGAGTTGAATGCCTCGGCGGCGGCGTTGTCCAGCGCGCAGCCGACCCGGCCCATCGACTGCACCACGCCCAGGATGCGGCACGCCGCGGCCGTGCGGGCCGCGGTGTACTCGGCGAGTTCAACCGGTCGTTGCAACACCGGGTTGTTGGAGCGAGCGTAGTTGCTCTTCGAAGACCTCGGCAGGTGTCTTCCAACCGAGGACTTTTCGGGGCCGGTTGTTGAGCGCGTGAGCGACGGCCTCGAGGTCTTCGGCGGACCATCTCGATAGGTCTGTGCCTTTTGGGTGCCTCTGTGTTTGTCAAGGCGTCATGGTGCGTGTCGTAGGGTCGGTTGCGGCGGGTCTGGGAAGTGACTTGTCCGAAGAGCCGATCGTCGGGGTTGGGTCGGCCGCGCTGGATGTCAGAGTCGCCCCCGAATGTCCTCCCGGACCCGTCCGGCTGCGGTGTCGCTCGTCCCTGACCATGGTCCGCCAGATGTGGTCGGCCAGGCGTCGTTTGAGACAGCGCTGGGCTTCACGGGGCGTCTTTCCTTCGGCGATCTTGTTCTTGTAGTAGATGTTGCCGAGGCTGCCGGACATACGGATCTGGGTGATGGCGACCGTGTGCAGCGCTGAGTTCAACTGCCGGTCCCCGCTGCGGGACAAGCGGTGGCGTGCCCGGTCGGCACTGGCGATCTCGATGGGGGCGACGCCGGCGTAGCTGGCGAAGGCGGCGGCGGTAGGAAAGCGGCTGGACTTCCCGGTGCGGCCGATGATGCGCGCGGCGGTCACCGGACCGATGCCGGGCGTGCTTGGCAGGGTGCTCGCGGCCTCGGTGACCAGGTCGGCCATCGCTTTGGCGTTGGCCTTGAGCTTGGTGTCCAAGGAGCGGATCTCGGTGACCAGGTCCCCGGCGAGGTCCTTGCGGATGCGTTCGGCGTGGCCGGCGGGGCGGATGGAACGCAGCAGCGCGGCCGCTTTGGCCGCAGACAGGTCCCGGGGGGCTCCCCCGGCCAGCAGTGCCCGCAGTAGAGCGTGGAGCTGGTTGACCGCACGGACCCTGGCCTGTGCCAGGTTTGTCCGCCGTTCGTCAAGCAGCGCCAGCGCGTCGGCTGCTCCCTCGGGCTCCAAGGCCCGGGCGTCGCCTTGCAGGGCGGCGACGCAGGCCGCGGCGGCGGCGTCCACGCGGTCGTTCTTGTGTCCGCCGCCGCGGGAGAGCTGGCGCACCCGGGCGGTCGCGGCCGAGGAGACGTCCACGACCGGCTCGCCCCGTGCGAGCAGCCATGACGCCAGGTGGCGCCCGAGCCCCTCAGCGTTTTCGATCGCCCACCGCCGGTCGGGCCACTGAGCGGCCCAGGCCAGCATGCGCCGATAGTCCGCGAGCGTGGCGTCGATGCGGATCGAGTTGACCTCGCGGTCGCGGTCGGGTTCGACCGCTGTGACCGTGTGGGTGGTCTTGTGCGGATCGACGCCAATCAGCATCATCAGGTGCCGGGTCCCTTCACTCGCCTGGGAGGGGAATCCGCGGCCGACATCCCGACTTCCAGCAACGCGATGGCCTCGGGTCATGCCTCTGTTGAGTCAGACCGCGGACGGACGCCGGGCGGGACGGCACACCCAAAGCGAGCCAGCCCAGGGGCGGCAGGAAGTACTCGAGCCAGCCCGCCCGACGTCCTGCGGCAGGCTACGGGCAGCTAACCCGACCACGATGCCGCTGCGCCCATTCAAGTCGGGAAGTATTGGCGGAGTAGGCCGTTTGTGTTCTCGTTCGTTCCTCGCTGCCAGGGGCTGTGCGGATCGGCGAAGTAGACGGCCAGGCCTGTGTCGATGCGGAGTTGGGCGTGCTGGGCCAGTTCCTTACCGCGGTCCCAGGTCAGCGAGCGGCATAGGTACGCGGGCAGAGTGGTGATCGTGGCGGCGATCGCGTCTTTCACGGCCTCGGCGCCGCGGCCGGCCAGAGCCGGGCCGTTCTTCACCGGCGGCTCGATTCCGTAGCCGTCCATCCGCGGCAGGTGCAGCAGCATGGTGAACCGTGTCGTGCGTTCCACCAGCGTGCCGATCGCGGACCGGCCGGTGCCGATGATGTAGGGGTCGGACCGGGGCGCGGTTCCAGGGTTTCTCCTGGCCCGTTTCCCCGGCCCGCCCTCCGCACCGGACGAGCGCGTCTCCGCGCATCCGGCGCTCCACGGACTCTCTGTGTCAGGTGGCGGCGATGGCCGCCACGATGCCCGTCCATGGTGTCGGGATATTGTCCGCGCGCCATCGGTAGCGAGTGACCTCGACCTGCATGGTGTCGAACATGATGATCCCGTTGTCTGCCGGTCGGTTGCCCGGTCTGCCGGTCAGGAACCGCCGGTAGAGCTCCTTCCAGGTGATCCCGAGGTGCCGCTTGCGCAGCCATGCCGTGACTCGACGCCAGGCGTAGGCGTCGAGGTAGTGGAAGGTCGCTTTGGACACCCCATGCCGAAAGTAGGTGCACCATCCCCGCAGCACCGGGTTGAGCTGGCGCAGCAGGGCTTCGAGCGTCAGGTGCCGTGATCTGTTGGTGAGTGCCCGCACCTTGGCCATGATCGAGAGCAGTGCCTTCTTCGATGGGTAGGTGTAGACGGTCTTCTTGCTGGTCCCTGCCTTGGTGCGCCGTTGGATATGGAACCCCAAGAACACGAACCCCTCGTCCAGGTGGACCACGCGGGTCTTGGACTCCGACAGTCGCAGGCCCAGAGGGGCCAGCACGTCGGCGACCTCGTCCCAGAGTGCATCCGCGTGAGCCTTGGAACCGCATACCATGATCGCGAAATCGTCCGCGTAGCGGATGATCCGGTAGTAGGCCCCGCCGTTCTTGCGGTGCTTCTCTCGCTGCCACCGTGTGCCGTGATCGTCCTTGGCGCAGAAATACTCATCCAGCGCGGACAAGGCGATGTTGGCCAGTAGCGGCGAGGCGATGCCCCCTTGCGGCGTGCCGGACGCCGTCCCCTCGACCTGCCCCGCCTCGGACATGATGCCCGCCTTGAGGAAGGCCTTGACCAGGGTCAGAACCCGCTTGTCCCCGACCCGCCGCCGCACCCGGCCAAGGATCGCCGCATGGGACAGCTCGTCGAAGCAGGCCGTGATGTCGGCCTCGAACACCCAATGATAGTTCCGGGAGCCGAAGGCGTGGATCTCGGCGATCGCGTCCTGAGCCCGGCGCTTCGGGCGGAAGCCGTAAGACACCGGCTGAAAGTCCGCCTCGAAGATCGGTTCCAGCACCAGCACAAGGGCGGCCTGAACGAGCCTGTCCATCGCGGACGGGATGCCCAGACGCCTGAACTTCCCCGGTGACCCGGCCTTGGGGATCATGCGCTCCCGGACCGGCAACGGGGTGAACACGCGGGCCTTCAGCTGCTCGCGCGTGTCGTTCAGAAACGCCGTGACCTCGGCCTCACCACCGATGGCGGCCGGGACGACCCGGTCCACCCCCGGCGACCGTGCGCCCTTGTTGCCGCTCACCCTCGCCCACGCGACCGTGAGGAAGTCGGGGTGATGGATGAGGTTGTACAGATCATCGAACCTGCGACCAGGATCGTTGGTCGCCCACAGGTGCAGCTTGGCCTGCATCCGTCGTACCCGTCGCTCCGCCCAGAACGGGTCGGGCCACGGCTCACCGGTATTCACCAGCGTCTCCGTCCATTGCAGTGTCTCGCATGCATGAATCCGCTGAACCCCTTCGCCATGTGCACGGGCTTTCCCCGGCTCGGACTACTACGGGTCCTCCGCCCCGCTCCCGGGCCATCGGCGGACAACGCGCCAACCCGCTGCGACCGGCCTGGACGGCCGGGCACGGACGCGAACCCGGGGGCGGTTCCCACGTTCACCATGAACCGATCGTCGGGTGAGGTGGCCAGCTATGCCCCTGCGGTATCGCCACGACTACGCCGCAGACCTTCACCGTGGCCTCCCGGCCGGCGACCTGAAACCGGCCCAGGAGTTCCCCGCCCGTGATGAGGGGGTCGGGTGCGCACCGCGCTCCAGCCCATATCCACCGGATTTCGGGCTGGCGGGAAACTTGAGGGGCGTGACAGCACTGGTTCCTCTCGTCCACCTTCCCGTCTCGCTTGCCGGACCCGGGCCATCCGGTAGTCCTGGCCCGTCCCGTCGTTGTCGGGGCTGCTTACCAGCCTCACCGGCGTTTCCCGGATCGGCCTGCCCCCAGCTTCGTTACGCTGCTGCGACAGCGCAGCGGCGGAGTCCTTTCACCTCCGCTCGGTTGCATGGCGCCTCGTGGCGCTCGAGGTCGCCTTCCCAGTGGCCTGGAACAGCGCGGTCCTCGACCTCGGCCGGCCGTTGACTGATCATCACCTCGGGGGTGACGTGCCCACTGGCGCGCTGCCTGGAGCGGGCTCGCGGGACCCTCAGTGCTCGGCCGGTGCGCAGGCAGGCGACGAGTTCGCGCTTCAGAGCGCCTCGGCCCTGGATGAACAATGCCTGATAGATGGCCTCGTGAGAGATCCGCATCGTCTCGTCCTGGGGATAGTCGACCTTCAACCGGTTGGCGATCTGCTGCGGACTCCAGCCTGTCACCCAGCATCGGTCTTGGCGTCGGGGCTTGTTCCGCCCCTTCCATTCCGGCACCCAGGGCCCCGCAGCGATCAACCCGTGCGGGGTGCCGATAGCGCCGGACAACCGGTCCTGGACGTAGTCGCGCAACTGATCGTTGGCGAGGAGCTTCGCCGTCTTCGGCCGCCTGGCTCGGCGCTCAGCGTGCCACTGCGCCACCGACGCCCGGTACTCCACCGAGTACGTCCGCGTGGACGCATTCCGCCGAAGCTCCCTGGAGATGGTCGACGGCGAGCGCCCCAGGCGCCGCGCGATCTCCCGCACGCCTGCCCGCTGAGCACGCAACAGCGCGATCTCTTCTCGCTCCGCGAACGACAGATAACGGCCCGACACCGTCGGGGCCAGACACGGTCTCACCCCGCCAGCCTGGCGAAACCAGCGCGTCCCCACCGCCTGCGACACACCGATCTCGGTGGCGGCATCCTCCGAGCTCGCCCCCCGTGCGATCGCCCGCCAGAACCGGACACGGTCCTCACGCCACGCGACCGTCGGCCGTCCCGGCGAGGGAATCTGCCCGCGATACAAACGGACAGCCTCCTGACACTTCCCCAAACCCACCAGCACCACCTCCGGCTACGAGGTGTTGCGACGACCAATTGAATCCGCCCAATATACGGCGATCCGGTACGCTGAACGGCTCGATCAGATCGGCGCGGCTCGTTCGGTCGGCAGCAAGGGCGATTCCTTCGACAACGCCGCCGCCGAGTCACTCAACAGCCTCTACAAGAAAGAACTCATCGACTTCCATAGTGGGTGGGAAAACGTCATGGACGTGACAATCGCCACGATGGAATGGGTGACGTGGTACAATAGCGAAAGGATACATTCTTACTGCGGGAACATTCCCCCGCGCGAGTACGAGGAATCGTTCCACCGGTCACGCGGCACAGCGACCCGGGCCGGCCAAGAACCAACGATCTGAGCCTCCAACATCGCCGGGGCGGTCCACGTCGGGGCTCACCGTGAAGTGACGAGTGCAGACACAGCTGTTCGCCGTCGCGTTCCCCGGCAATCTACGAGTACGAGTTCGTCGAGTCCGCCCTGGTTGGCAGTGGGGCGTGTGGGACCCGAACCACTGCCTACGGATTGGAACTGCTTCTGTGGACGGCGTTCTTGAGGTCGTCGAAGGTGCTGGCGTTGGGGTCGGCGCTGGGCATGGAGGCGATGATGGCCTCTGTCCGTGCTGTAAGGAGGTCGGTGCCCGCCCGGTCGGTCAGGATGTAGAGACGATCGGCCTTGATGGCGTCCACGACGAGGGCGCCGACGCTGTCGGGGGAGACGCCCGCCTGCCGGAGGATGTTCTCGACCTTGGGGGCGAGTTCCTCGATGCGGCTCTGGGCTTTGATGAACGTGGCGCCGCCGCCCTGCTGTTCGGTGACCAGGGTTCGGGTGCTGTTGGCGATGTTGGTGGCGACACCTCCGGGGCACAGGACGGTGACGCCGATGGGATGGCCGCCGGTCTCGAGTTGGTTGCGCAGTGATTCGGAGAGACCGACGACCGCGAATTTGGAGGCGGTGTACATGTAGCCGGTCGCGGCGACCAGGCCAGCGGCGGAGGCGGTGTTCACGATGTGCCCGGGGGCACCGCGTTCCAGCATCCGGGGCAGGAAGGTCTGGATGCCGTTGACGACACCGCCGAGATTGATGTCGAGGGCGAGATCCCAGAGCTCGTAGGTCATCTCGTCGACCGTCTCGGGAAAGGCGATCCCGGCGTTGTTGCACAGCACGTCGACGGGGCCGAGGCGGTCTTCGACCTCATCGGCCACCTGCGCGAAGGCGGCGCGGTCGCGGACGTCGAGGTGGAAGGTCTCGACCTGGGTCAGCGGGGAGAGCTCGTCCGCGGCGGACCGCAGCGCGTCGCCGTCGCGGTCGGCGAGGGCCAGCCGGCCGCCCTGCTGCGCGAGGGCCCGTGCGATGGCGAGCCCGATTCCCTGTGCGCCGCCGGTGATGAGGGCGGTCGTGCCATCGAGCCGTTCCATGGAATGCCTTTCAGCAGAGTCCGATTTTGCGTGCGATCATTTCTCTGTGCAGCGACGGGGAACCCAAAAGGACCTCGCTGCTCTTGGCCCGCCGGTAGTACAGGTGGGCCGGATGCTCCCAGGTGAATCCCATCCCACCGTGGACCTGGATGTTCTCCTCGGCCACGTGGACGAACGCCTCCGAGCAGGTGGCCTTGGCCAGGCTCGCGGTTTCGCGAAGCCCCGCCGGGTCGTTGACGGCGCACCACGCCGCGTGCAGGGCGGCGGACCGGGCGAATTCCACGGCGATCACCATGTCGGCGCATTTGTGTTTGATCCCCTGGAAGGAGCCGATCGGCCGTCCGAACTGGTGGCGGTGCTTCGCGTGCGCGACGGCGGCGTCAAGGCAGCGTTGCGCGCCGCCGACCTGTTCGGCGGCGAGCGCGATCAGGGCGGTGTCGAGGACCCGATCGAGCACGTGTTCCGCGGATCCGGGCTCACCCAGCAGGCGTCCGGGAGCGTCGTGGAGTTCGATGACCGCCTGCCTGCGGGTTCGGTCCAGTGTCGGCATCGGGCGCCGGTGCAGGCCCGGCGCGTCCGCGTCCACGGTGAACAGGGAGAGCCCGGCCGGGGTAGAGGCCGGAAATATGATCAGGTCGGCGGTGTGGCCGTCCAGGACGAACTCTTGCCGTCCGGACAGCCGCCACCCGGTGTGCAGGCGCTCGGCCGCCACCGGCCACCGGCGCGGGTCACGGCCGGCGATGGGGTCGGGCAGCGCGACCGTGGCGATGGTGTTCCCGCGCACGATCCGGGGCAGATACTCGGCGGCGAGGTCGTCGCCGGCCAGCGCCAGCGCCTGCGCCGCGAGCACGACGGTGGAGAGGTAGGGCGCGCAGAACAGCGCGGCTCCCATCTCCTCCAGGACGATCGTCAGCTCGGCGACTCCGAAGCCGGAACCGCCATACTGTTCCGGGACGGCGAGCCCGATCAGCTCCAGCTCGTCCGCCATCCGCTCCCACGCCGCAGGGTCGAACCCCCGTTCGGTGTCCATCACCGCGCGGACGTCTGATTCGGACGAGTACTCCTGTGCCAGCCGGCGCACGACCGCGCGCAGTTCGGCCTGCTCGGCGGAGAAGGTGAGGATCACGGGGCTCCCTCCGGGGCGCCCGCCGACTGCCGCCGGATCATGCCGGCCCCGTCAGGGTGTAGCGGCGAGCCATAGCGGACCATGTTGTTGGCGTGTCCCAGCGCGTGCAGGCTGTAGGCCGCCTGCACCGCCTCCCACTGGCCTTGGGCGTCCAGCGACTGGTTGACGGCCTGTTTGGCGAGTTTCAGCCCGAACCCGGGCCGCTCCGCGATCGACCGGGCCACCTCCAGCGTGCGCGCCTCCAGCCGGTCTCCCGGCACGATCCAGCCGACCATGCCGAGCTCGTAGGCTTCCTGGGCGCCGATCGCGTCACCGGTGAACAGCAGCTTCTTGGCCCTCCGCGCGCCGAGTTCCCAGGCGTGGACGAAGTACTCGTGGCCGTTCACCCCGAAGGCGACGACGGGATCGGAGAACGAGGCGCCCTCCTCGGCGACGATGAGGTCGCATGCCCACACGAGCATCAGCCCGCCGGCGATCGCCTTGCCCTGTACCTGGGCGACGGTCGGCTTGCACAGGTTGCGCCACCGCCAGCACAGCCCGAGGAACAGCTCCTCTTCCATGGACACCAGGCCCTCGGCGCCGGGCTGCGCGAAACCGCCCCAGCATCCCACCGGCTCGAACCGCGACATCTCCTCGTCATCGTGCAGGTCGTGCCCCGCCGAGAAGTGCGGCCCGTCGGCGGCCAGAACGATCACCGCGACCGAGTCGTCCTGCGTGGCCTGGTCGAGTGCCTGGTTGAGCTCGTAGAGAAGCCGCTTGTCCTGCGCGTTTCGGACGTCCGGACGGGCGAGCGTGACCCGCGCGACTCCGGGGGCGGGAGATTCGTACCGGACACGGGTCCACGATCTATGTTCTGCCACGGGACCGACACTGCCCCTCCTGCCGCCCGCCCGACAGCAGGAGCGCCCCTAGGGTTACGAGCCGCGGCCCCGATGAGCAGGGCACGGACACGTTATGCGTAAGGAGTCCCGTACTGCCGGAAGGGGCCGTGCGCTCGCAGACTGCTCTCGTGGCAGCTACCTCTGACGAGATCACCGAAAGCCTCGACGACTTCCTGGACAGGGCCCGGCACTGGCTGGAATCGCACGCGAAACGGCGCGATCGCGCCGATCCCACGGACCGCTGGGGCGAGGGGTCGGATTCGGTCGCGCTGTTCCAGAACATGGACCACGAGCAGGAACGCGCCTACGTCGAGCGCTATCGAAGCTGGTTGCGAGCCAAGTCCGAGGCCGGTCTGGCGCACTTGTCCTGGGAGCGCGAGTGGGGCGGCCGGGGTTTGCCTTCGGAGTATGAGCGCGCCTACGACGGACTGGAACGCGAATTCGACATCCCGGGTCGGCACGAGGTCTTCGCGATCACGCTCTACCTGATCGCGCCCACGATCCGCGCGGTGGGGACCCCGGAGCAGAAACGGCGCCATCTCGGCCCGATGCTTCGTGGAGACGAGCTGTGGTGTCAGCTGTTCTCCGAGCCCGGTGCCGGATCGGACCTGGCCGGCGTTACGACCCGGGCCACCCGGGCCGACGACGGATGGATCATCGACGGCCAGAAGGTCTGGACGTCTGGTGCCCAGTTCGCCGACTGGGGCTACGCGCTATGCCGGACGGGTGAGGTCCATGAGCGCCACGGCGGGCTCACCGCGTTCATCGTGCCCATGTCCGCGCCCGGCGTCGAGGTGCGTCCCCTGCGGCAGGCCAGCGGCGGCGCGTCCTTCAACGAGGTGTTCCTCACCGGCGTCGAGGTGCCCGACGATCACCGCCTCGGTGCGGTCGGGACCGGCTGGCGGACGGCGTCGACCACGCTCGGCTTCGAGCGCAGCGCGTCCGCCGGCGACCGGCCGACCGGGATGGCCGCGCGATTGCTGGCACTGGCCGAGCGGTACGGGGCCCATCACGATCCCGCCGTCCGGCAACTGCTGGTGCGCGCGCACATCCACGAGCGGCTGCTGGAGCTGACCGACGCCCGGTTGCGCGGCCGGCTGGCCCGGGGCGAGACGCCCGGGCCCGAAGGGTCGATCGGCAAGCTCGCCTGGACGGAGGGGCTGCGGCTGTACAACTGGGCGGCCACCGAGGTGCTCGGGCAGCGCCTGGTCGCCGACACCGGCGAGTGGGGCACCTACGCGTGGTCCGAGCACGTGCTCGGCACCGCCGGCTACCGGATCGCGGGCGGCAGCGACGAGATCCAGCGCAACATCATCGCCGAGCGCATGCTCGGCCTTCCCCGCGATCCCCGCTCGGAGGCACGATGATCCCGGCTTCTGGACGCATCGCCGGCGCGCTCGACCACTGGAGCATCGAGACGCCCGATGCCGTCGCGGCCTCGGACGGCGAGCGGCAGTGGACCTACGCCCAGCTCAGGGAACAGGCGTCGACCGTCGCGCAGGTGCTGCTCGGCAGCGCGCTGCGCCCAGGCGACCGGATCGCCCTGCTGGACGGCAACAGCTTGGAGTGGCTGGCCTGGTACTACGGCTGCTCCATGGCGGGCGTCGTCCCCGTCCCGCTGAACACCCGGTTCGCCCCGGCCGAATGGGAGTTCCAGCTGACCCACTCCGGTGCCCGGCTGGTGCTCGCCCGGGCAGAGTTCGCGGGACGGCTCGACAGCATCGCGGACCGGGTCCCGGGCCTGCGGACCCGCATCGCGGTGGACGGCGACCCCGGCGGCCTGTGGGAGACGTTCGAGGAGGCCGCGGAGCGGACGTCCGGCCGCCCGGTTCCGGGCGGTGGCGACCTCCCGGGCGATGAGCTGTACCAGATGTACACCAGCGGTACGACCGGCCGTCCCAAGGGAGCGGTACTGACCCACCGCGCGGTCCTGGCGAACGTCCGGCAGTTCCTCGACACCGGCCGTCTCCGGACGGGGGAGCGCGCCCTGGTGATGATGCCCCTGTTCCACGCCGGCGCCGCGGTCGGTGCGCTCACCTACATCACGGCCGGGATGCACATCCGGGTGATGCCCGCCTTCGACGCCGAGCACTGCGTGGAGATCCTGGAGTCCGAGCGCATCCATGTTACGACCATGGTGCCCGTGATGATCAGCGGAGTCCTGGACGCCGTTCCCGGCCTGGTACGACGCGATCTCACGGCGCTGCACACGCTGTTCTACGGCGCTTCCACGATCCCCGAGGCGACGCTGCGCCGCGCGCTCGACGCGTTCGGCTGCGACTTCGTACAGGCGTACGGCATGACGGAATGCAGCTCCACCGTCACCTTGCTCCTAGGGGACGACCACCGCCGCGCGCTGCGGGACAATCCCGGCCTGCTGCTGTCCTGCGGACGTCCCATCAGCGCCGACACCGAACTGCGCGTGGTCGATGCAGAGGGACGCGACCTGCCGCCAGGCCGGGTGGGGGAGATCGTCGTTCGCGGCCCGCAGCTCATGGCCGGCTACTGGCGGGATCCCGGGGCGACCGCGAAGGCGCTGGAGGGCGGCTGGATGCACACGGGGGACGCGGGCCGGTTCGACGACGACGGCTATCTCTACGTCGCCGACCGGGTCAAGGACATGATCGTCAGTGGCGGCGAGAACGTCTATCCGCGCGAGATCGAGGATGTCCTGTCCCGGATGGACGCCGTCGCCGAGGCCGCCGTGGTGGGCGTGCCGGACGATCGCTGGGGCGAGGTGCCGCTCGCGTTCCTCGTCATCCGCGAAGGCCGCACCGTCACCCTCGACCAGGTCATCGCCCATTGCCGACGTTACCTGGCCGGCTACAAGGTCCCCCGCCGGATCGAGTGCGTCGCCGACCTTCCCCGCAACGCGACCGGCAAGGTACTCAAGGCGGAGCTGCGCGCCCCGTACTGGACCGGCCGGATCCGCAAGGTGTGAATCAGTTCGCCCCAGCACCCGTTCGCCCCGGCCCACCCTGGTCGGGCCGTCAGGAGGAGAGAACGATGACCCGTATCCCGTACCCGGATTTCACACAGAGCCCGCCCGAGGTCCGTTCCATCATCGAGGAGATGCCGATGTATCTGGGCGTGGCGCGGATGTACGCGCACGCGTCCGGGATCTTCCCCGCGTGGTTCGCCCTGAACAAGGCGGTGCTGTACGACAGCTCGCTCGATCCCGCGGTGGCTGAGCTGGGCATCTGCGTCGCCACCCACCATGCCTCGCCCGGATACGAGTACGCCTACCACCGGATGTCGGCGCAACACCAGGGAGTGTCGACGGAGCAGCTCGAAGCGATCGAGCGCGCCGACTACGCCTCCGCGGTGTTCTCTCCGTCGCAGACTGCCGTGCTGCGCTTCTCCGCGGAGGTCGTCCATCGGGTGAAGGCCGGCGACGAGACGCTCGCCGAGGTCAGGCGGCATCTCACCGACCGGCAGGTGATCGAGTTGATCATGTGCATCGGCCAGTACCTGCTCAACAGCCGAATCGCCGAGAACGCCGGCGTCGGTCTCGCCGATGACCGCGAGAACGCCAAGCCGGGCCAGTGGCTACCCGAATGAGACGGGCGGTCCCCATCGCGCGGGCCCCCGGCGGCGCGGTGAGCGACGGCTACGGCGCCCCTGGCACCTGTTCGGCTGGTACCCGTTCGGTGAAGCGGGCCGGTCGACGTTCCAGGAAGGAGGCGATGCCCTCCCGTGTGTCCGTGCTGCCGGCATGGGCCCGCAGCAGCCGTGACTCCGCCGAGGCCGCCGCTTCGGGGCCCGCCGCGGCACCCATGTCCAGCAGCAGGCGCCTGGTCAGTGCGACGGCCTTGGCCGAAGTGTGCTCGGCGATCTCGCGCACGATGGCCTCGGCCGCGGGCAGCAGATCAGGCTCGGGAAGGACGGTGTCGACGAGTCCCGCGGTACGGGCCTCGGCGGTGGTGACGAGTTCTCCGGACAGCATCCACCGCATCGCGCGGCCAGGACCGACCAGCCGGGGCAGGTACCAGCTCGATGCGCCCTCCGGGGTCACGCCCCGTCGGGTGAACACGAAACCGAACCTGGCGCGCTCGGCGGCGAGGCGCATGTCCATCGCGGTGACGATGGTGGCGCCACCGCCGATCGCGTCCCCGTTGACAGCGGCGATGACCGGTTTGGTCATCGCGCGGATCCGCAGCGACACCCGTCCGGCGGGCTCGTGGTAATCGGGTCCCTGGTGGCCGCGTTCGTCCCCTGCGATGAGCCGGGCGAGACTGTCGGGTCCGTCGCTGAGGTCCGCGCCGGCCGAGAACGTCCGCCCGGAGCCGGTGACCACCACGCCGCGGACGGACGGGTCGGCGTCGGCGCGATGCAGCAGGTCGTGCAGGCCGTCGAGCATGTCGACGCTGATCGCGTTACGGTGCGCGGGGCGGTTCAGCCAGATCGTCGCCACGGCGTCAGCCACCTGATAAAACACCGGGTCGTCCGTCCCGGATGGCGACATCAGTTCCCCCGCTCTTCGTACATGGCGCGGATCTCGTGCTTGAGGGCCTTCCCGGAGGCGTTCCTGGGCACCTCGCCGAGAAGGAGTTCGTGCGGCAGTTTGTAGCCGGCAATCAATTCCCCGGCGAAGTCCTTGATTGCGGCCAAGGTCGGCTCCGTACCGGGCCTGGGGGACACCAAGGCGACGATGCTCTCACCGTATTCGGGATGCGGTCTTCCCACGACGGCGCAGTCGGCGACGTCGGGATGCGCCGCAATGGCGTTCTCCACCTCGATGGAGTACACGTTGCGCCCACCGGTGATGATGAGGTCCTTGAGCCGGTCCACGAGCGTGATGAACCCGTCGGGGTCCAGCCGGGCGAGATCACCGGTGTGCAGCCACCCGTCGCGAACCGTCTCCGCCGTGGCCTCGGGCTGGTTCCAGTAGCCCTTCATCACCGTCTCGCCGCGGATCAGCAGCTCGCCCACCTGGCCGGGCGCGATGTCCCCGCCGGATGCACCGACGATCCGCACCTCGGTGTTGAGCAGCGGCGATCGCCCGCTGGCGTCCGGCCGCCGGTGGACCTCCTCGGGGGTGGAGTAGATTCCGCCGGGCCCGCCCTCGGTCTGCCCGCACGCCTGCACGAGCCGGACTCCGGGCAAGGCCGCGACCAGTTCCTCGACGGCGGCGCTGGGCATCGGCGCCGCGCCGAAGATGCCGACCCGCCATTGCGAAAGGTCGCGGCGGCGCAGATCGTCCTGGCGCAGCAGGAACTGGTACATCGTCGGCACGCCGAAGAAGGCGTTGATCCGCTCGCGTTCGAGGGTGTCCAGCACGGTCGCGGGCTCGAAGCCGGGGAGAACGACGTGGGCGGCACCGAGCATCATGCCCGGGATCAGCATCATGGTGAGCTCCGCCGCGTGGTAGAGCGGCGCGACGTGCAGGAAGCGGTCACCGTCCCGGAGTCCGGTGAGAACGATCGTGCTGATGCCGACCCAAATGACGCGATGATGGTCGAGCAGGACGCCCTTGGGGCGGCCAGTGGTTCCGGAGGTATAGAGGATGAGCGCGTCATCGTACTCGGCGACGGTCACGCGCGGCGGTTCCGGCGTGTGGCTCTCGGCCATGACCAGCAGGTCGCGATATCCCGTGCACGGCCCCAGGCTGAGCGTCGTCAGCTCGCCGCCGTCCGAGACCGCGGCCGTCACGGTCGCGGCGAACTGGGGCGCGAAGCACAGCACGCGGGCGCCCGAATCTGAGAGGAAATGCGCGATCTCGGGCGGCGCGGACCGGGGATTGACCGGCACTATGATGGCGCCCAGCTTGGCCGCGGCATAGAAGGCGACGACAAACTCGGCCGAATTCGCCGCCATCAGGACCAGCCGGTCACCGGATGTGAGACCGGTCGTCGCGAGGGCGGCGGCCGTGCGGTTCACCGCGGCATCGAGTTCCCGGTAGGTCATCCGCGTCGATCCCGTCACCAGGGCCTCCCGGTCGGGCGTCCGACCGGCGCTCACGCTCAACATGCTGGGAATAGTCGGCATTCTCGGAAATCTACCCACCCCGCACTGCTCCCAGCAGCCGGGAACTCCCTAGCCATTTGCCGCTGTTTGGACGACCTCCGCCGTTATCCATAAAGGATTCCCTGGTACCGGCAGCCGTCCGGAAGGTTGAGACTGGGCCCACTGCCATGGGGCTGCCAGCGGATGGCAGGCGGGTACGAAATGCTGGGGAAGGGGCGACGGAATGTGCGAATGCGGCGACATCCTACGGGTGAGCCAGATCCTCTCCCGGTACAGCCGGGCCATGGACCATCGTCGTCCCGACGACCTGGACGACGTGTTCACCGCCGACGTGCTGATCGAGTCGTTCTACGACGACGATGGCGCACCCGCGCCGCTCGGGCGCCGGCTGGAGGGCAGGGAGGCGATGAAGAAGGCGGTCGCGGCGTTCCCCACCGCCTATGGACGATGGCACCACCTCACCGTCGATCACATCGTCGAGATCGACGGTGACACCGCGACCCTGTCCGCGCAGTTCCTCACGATCTGCTCGTCGCCCGGCACGCCGTCGCCGCTCGGGTCCGAGTTCGGCCTGGGCGCGGTGCTGACAGGGGCCGCCGGCTACTACGATTCGGCGCTCGTTCGGGTCGACGGGCAATGGCTGATCAACCGCCATCACATCATCTACGACCTCCGTCCGCCCGGCTGACGCCCGCCCGGTCGATCGTCGCCGACGGCCTCGCCGTCCTGGTCGGCGCCTCAGCCGTCATGCTCGTCCAGCAGCCCCCGATCGAGCGCTCGCGCGAGTTCCAGCCGTCCCGAGCACCCGACCTTGGCGTACACCCGGCTCAGGTACACCTCCACGGTCTTGACGCTGAGCGACATCGTCTCCGCGATCTCCCGGTTCGCATGACCCAGCTGGACGAGCCGTGCCATCTGGGTCTCGGTCGCCGTCAGCAAGCCCCGGTTCTGGCGGCGCTGCCGCGGGACCTTGTAGTCGCGCGCACGAAGTGCCTTGGCCGCGCGGCGGCGCAGCGGTATCGCGTCCAGCGACTGGAACACCTCGATCGCCGCCACCAGTTCGGGCTCCGGCTCGGCGCCGTGCGTGCCGAGCCGCAGAAGGGCGATCCCGCGCAGCAGCCTGAGACGATGGCGGTCCGCGACCAGCAGGCCTTCCCGCAACGCGTCGATGTCCTCGTGAGCGCTTCCGATGGCGAGCTGGTAACGCACATAGGTGCAGTGATCGAGCCGGTCGAGGCCGTGACCGCGGATCTCGTTGAGGTGGCTCGTGGCGGCGACGTGGTCCCCCAGCTCCAGTTCGGCCTCGGCGAGCCCGCACAGCACGCCGAGTCGCAATCGGCCGGGCAGATCCCCGTCGGCGAGCGCGCGGCGGAGCCTGTCCCTGGCGGCGGCCGGCCGTCCGGCGACCGTGTCGACCGTCGCGAGCCCGGACGTCAGCAGCGCCGTGCCGACGGGGCTCTGCTTGGGCTCCATCCGGACGGCCTGGCGGGCCTCCCGCAGTGCGCCGCGATGGGCCAGGATCTGGGCCTTCGACGCGCGCAGCGCGACGAGATAGCCGATGAGGCCGGCCTCTCTCAGGGCAGGTTCGACGGTCTCCATGAGGGAGAGCGCGGTGTCCCAGTGACCGAGGTGCGTGGCGTTGCACGCCTGCGCGACGGCCAATCCGGGCTGGTAGAGATCCAGGCCGGATTCGATGAGCAGTGCCTGCGCGTGGCCGATGGACTCTTCGCATCCTGCGGTGTCGCCGCGCATCGCCAGCCCGTACGCCGTGGCGACATGGATGCCGAGCCGGGCGATCGGGGCGGACTCCGCCTCCAGCGCGGCCAGTTGGGTGAGCAGCCCCGTCAGCCTCTCGTGATCCATCGTCATACACCGCATGTGGACGAGATAGATCAGCGCATTGAGCTTCTCCGGCAGTGGTGCCGCGTCCAGTTCGGCGAGCACCTCCGCGGCCGCGGTGTCGGCTTCGGCCAGCCGTCCCGCGGCGGCCAGGACGTAGGCCGACTGAGCGACGAGGCGGGGTGAGGAGTGCCCGGCGGCCTGCTCGGCCTTGATCAGCTTCTGGGCGCGGTCCAGTTCCCACCGCTCGGTGAGCGCCCCGGCGACGAGAGAGGTCAGGGCACCACGCGCCGGGCCGTCCGGCATCCCGCTCAGCGCGGAGCCGCCCGCGTGCTGGGCCTCCTCGGCCAGCCCGGCGAGCAGCAGCGCACGCGTCAGCCGGGCGGCTATCCGGCCGTGCGCGGACCAGTCGGGCGGGGTGATCGCCAGCGCCCGATCGTACCAGGCCACCGCGGCCCGGGGATTGCGCTCGCCGATCCGCTCCGCCGCATCGAACAGGGTCATGACCGCGTCATGGTCACCGAACGCGGGTGCGGCGCGAACCTGCGTCGCGATTTCCTGGTCCAGCTCGGGCGTGGCCGGCAGCGCCCGCAGGCAGGAGACCGCGCCGCGATGGAGGTTCCACCGTCGCGCCGCCCCCATCGACCAGTAGAAGGCATCTCTGACCAGGGGCTGCCGGAAGTGGTAGCGGCCGTCGCCGGCACGGTCTAGGATCCCGCGATCGAGCAGCTCGTCGAAGGCCAGACCGGCGGCCGGTTCGGCGAGGGCGGTCAGCTCGGCCGCGATGGCCAACCGGTCCAGCGTGACCGGTCCGAGCACGGCCAGCACGTCCGCGAGCAGCCGGGCCCGCGGGGACCCGCGCCAGACGCGGTGCAGGATCCGCGCGCACAGGTCACGCGAGAGTTCGTGACGCCCCGAGGTGAGCACCGCCGGACGCAGCCGCCGGCCATCGGCCCTCTGCTCGATGGCGCCGTTCTCCAGCAGGGCATCGACGTAGCGCAGAGCCAGCGTGGGATTGCCGGTACTCGCCTCGGCCAGCGCGGTGAGCAACCCGTCGTCGCAGGGCCCGCCGAGCGGGTCCCGAACCAGCCGGGCCAGGTCCACCGGGGGGAGCGGCTCCAGATCGATGAGCCGGGAGCACGCCTCGCGTTCCATGACCTCCAGCAGATCCGCGTGCGCCTGCGCCGGTCCTGCATCGGGTCGGCGCACGGTGGCGGCCACCACCAGCGGGTGCTCACCGGTGCGCCGCGCGAGGCTGCCCAGGAGGGCGAGCGTTGGGACGTCGAGGAACTCCAGGTCGTCGACCGCGAGCAGGGTGGGGGCGTCGGCTCGCAGCACCGCCATGAGCTGGAGAGCCGCGCCCCGTGCCGCCGCCTGCCGCCGGCCCGTCCCGTCCAGAGCGGTGACCAGGGCGGAGCCGAGCGGAGCCGCGGCAGCGGGCAACTGCGCGGACGCGAGGGCGTCGGCGAGCGCTCCGAAGGCGAGCGACTGGCACGCCCGGTCCGCGCGCATGTGGATCACATGCCGCCGGGACGTCCGGATTTCGGTCAGTGTGGCGTTCAGCAGGACCGTCTTGCCGATTCCCGCCTCACCCCGCACCAGCGTGACCGTCGGCTGGGCCGCCGAGGCGGATTCCCAGGCGTCCTTCAGACCGGCCAGCTCGTTATCCCGGCCGACAAGCCTCCCGGCTACCGATCCGGGACGAGGTTGCATGAGGCCCTCCTGGGATGTGCGTGCCTTCAGCTGCCGCCCACCCTACGCGGGGGTCACGCGGCATCAACGCCGCCGCCGAGGCGTTCAACAGCACCCTGAAGGTCGAGTTCGTCCACCGTCGGCGTTTCGCCACCCGTGCCGAGGCGCGCATCAAGGTCGCGACCTGGATCGCCGACTTCTACAACACCCACAGGAGGCACAGCGCCAACGCCGGGCTCTCGCCGATCACGTTCGAGCGTCAGCTGGCAGAAGCGCGGAGGAGACCAACGGCCCAGCTCAGGGCCGAAGTGGCATAACAACGTCTCCACGCTTTGAGCGGATTGACACGAAGCCGATTCCCTTGTTCGCGCCAGTGACCAGCGCTGTCTTGGTGTTGTTCACCCTTCCCATGCTCAGCGTGCGGCGTCCGTTTCGTCCAATATCGATCAAGTACGTTGTGATACCCGGCGTGTATCACGAGGTGGATAGGGTACGTACATGGCCGGCCTGCCTAGCTGCGGTACTTCGTTGCGGTCGCCGAACGTTATCTTCGTCGTTTCCGGTCTGCTGGAACCAGTGAAGTCGAGATACCCCCTCCCCGGCCACCGGCAGTCCGGGACATCACACGCTGGATCATGTCCCACCCCGATGACCTCGATCAGGAGACCACCGGCAGGCTCAGGGAGGCGCAGCGGCTCAGCCAGGATCTGAGCAGGCTCACCAAGCACGTTAGGAGCCTTTCCATCCTCAGTCTGAGCTGGTCAGATGTAGTCAGAGGGTGGCTTGGAGCAGGCTGGTGATGCGGGTGGGTGAGCAGCGGAGTTTGCGCAGCAGCCGCCAGGACTTGAGGGTGGCGACGGCCTGCTCGACCAGGGCCCGGATCTTGGCGTGGGAACGGTTGACCGCCTGCTGACCGGCCGACAGGGTGTTCCACCGGCCGCGTTAAGGAACCCGGACCGCACTACGGCGCCCTGGTAGCCCTTGTCGGTCCAGCAGGCCACCTTGTTCCCGGTCAGCGCGTCGATGATGCCGTGCTCGCGGCGGTCCATCCGCCGTCGCTACGCAGACGGCGAGGTCTCCCTCGCCGACCTCGCCACCGAGTACAGCGTCGGCCCCTCCACCATCCACCGCATCATCCACGGCCAGGAAAACCCCAGCTAAGCGACGGTCCCACCGCTACTTTGCGGCTCGTCGTAGCTGTAGGAGTTCGGGGCCATCCCTGGGGGAGGCGTTGATCCGGGCCGGGCTTGGGGCTCAGGTTCGGCTTTCGGGGGTTGGGCGGGTCCAGAGGGTGAGGTCGCTGCTGGTGGCGATGGCGAGGGTGCTGCCGGAGGGGGAGAATCCGGCGGCGCGGAAGGTGGAGTAGTTGGAGTGGAAGATGTGCCACCATCCCTGGCCTGGTGGATCTTTGTAGATATCGCCGTCTGCTGAGAGCAGGATGCGGTCGTTGGGCCATTCGGGGCTGACGATGTCCAGGGCCCAGCCGTCGGGTGTGGTGTGGTGGAGTCCGCCGCCGAAGAGGCCGGCGATGTGGACCTGGGTGCCGGCGATCGGTCCGAGGCCGGGGCAGGTCAGGTCGGCGGAGGCGTCGGGTGTGCTGGTGTCGGGGGCGGGATCACGGTCTCGGGCGATCTTCTCTCCAGTGATCGCGTCGAAGAGCCCGTGGCCGTCTTGGGAGACGACCATGACGAGGTCGTGGCCGTCGTCTGGGTGGGCGGCGAATCCGATGCCCTGCAGCCCGCCGATGGGTGTTCTGCGGTCCAGCACCGGTTGCCAGGGTGGTGGGGCGGCGAGGACGGGAGCGGCCAGGAACCGGTCTCGCAGCTGTTGTTGGTAGTTCGTGAGCACTTCGTCCCCAGTCCGGTTCCGCCGCCCGTGATCATCATGGGTGGAGTCGTCCAGTTAACCGGGGAGTCCCCGCTGCCGCTATCTATGGACGTCGTCCGCGGTCGATCTTGCGGGTGAGGAGTTCGGCGTGCTGGGCGTAGTGGTTGAGGGGGCCGGGCCGGGAGAAGTAATGCATGGTGGCGCCGCGGCGGGCGGCCCAGGCTTGGCGGATGTGTTCAGCTTGCTGGGCTTCGAGGGGGCGGGGCGCGAAGCGGAGTTCGCCTTTATGTTTCGTCCTGGCCTGGGGCCCGGTCGGCTGGGGCGGGGACGGCTCCGACGGTGGTCGCGTGCTCCAGCTCGCGGTCGCAGCCGGGCCCGGCGCACCGGTGACGGCGGCGGTGGGCGGTGAGGGCGATCTGTTCGGCGAGCGCGGCCAGCCGGACCGCCTCCGGGTCGGGGGAGGGCAGCTCGGCCGCGGCCGTTTATGGGGGGCAGCCGGAATGCGCCAGAAGAGGATCACGGCCTGACGGCCCGGGGCGCCGTTTACCGACCACCTCGCGAGGAACATAGTCACTGTGTGTAGTCGAGTGACCATCTATAGCAAGGGACGTCGATGAACCTCGCCCTCCGCCCGCTGCCCGCACTCGCCGCCCTGGCCGTGACCGCCCTGGCCGTGCCCGCCGCCGCCGTGCCCGCCGCCGCGGCCGTGCCCCCCGGCTACTCCTGTGAACATCTGGATCGCCTGAATGGCAGCCAGTGAGCCCTTTCAACCTGCTGCGGTAGTTGCGGGGTTGGGCTGACAGACGGGTGAAGCCCCTGGTAGATCGGTTTTCGACTAAGAGAACCGGCTCCACCAGAGGCTTCCATGCTTGTCTACCCGTCCGGCATCGATGTGTCCAGCGCCGCCCTGCGCCTCCTGTCCGACCGCCTGCGGGAACACCGCCGCGCCCTGGGCACCCGGTGGCGGCGCCTGCCCGCTGGCCGCCAAGCCCTGCTCGTCCTGGCCCACCTGCGCAACGGGCACACCTACGCCCAGCTCGCCGCCGGTTTCGGTGTCGGGACCTCGACCGCCTGCCGCTACATCGCCGAGGCGATCGAGGTCCTGGCAGCCCTGGCGCCGACACTCGCCCAGGCGGCACGGACGGCCGCGTTGCGGCTGCACGACAGCTTCGGCTACGGCGGGTTCGTGCTGGCGCTCATGGACGCCTACACCGGAGCCCGCTGGTCGGAGCTGGTCGGGCAGCAGCCACACGAGTACGACGAGATCAACAAGGCCATCCGCGTCGCCGAACCGCTCGCCGAGGCCCGCGGACGGCTGGTCAAGGCCGAACGCCCCAAGACCCCGGCCAGCAAACGCTGGGTGCAGCTACCGCCCTTCCTGGCCGGCCTCTACGAGCACCTCCTAGAGCAGACCGAACACCCCTACGCGTTCGCGGGAGACAAGGGCGGCCAACTACGCCGCAGCCACTTCGCCCGGCGGTTCTGGCGCCCCGCCTGGGACGGCGACCCCAACCACCCGGACCCGGGCAAGCGCCGCCCACCGATACTGCGGGGATTCACCTTCCACGAGGGCCGGAATACCCAGCGGACCTGGCTGGCCGAAGACGGCATCCCCGATGTGGCCCGGGCCGCCCGGCTGGGGCACAAGCTGCCCGGGATGGCCGACGTGTACGAACACGTGACACCGTCGATGAAGGAACAGATTCTGGAGGCGCTGCAGAAGCGGTGGGAGACCTCACTGCTGGCCCTGCGACCCGGCGAGCGGGAACGCCTCATCGCCGCCGTGCCGCAGATGGACGGAGCCTTCGCTAAACTGCAGACAAGGCACCAGGCCGCGGTGTCCGGCGAGAAGATCGTCGCCCAGATATCGCCCAACCAGGTCAGGGGCCTCGCTCGTCAACAACACAAGCAAGGCCCCTGACCTGCGCAGAAGCGTGGTGGGCGATACTGGGATTGAACCAGTGGCCTCTACCGTGTCAAGGTCGTCCCGATCAACCCCCGACCTGCGCATAATCGAAATGCCGCAGGTCAGGGGCGGTCGTTGACGCTTGTTGACGCCCGTTCAGGACGGTTCGGGAAACCTGCGTGCTCCCGCCGCTCCCCGCTCCCGGCGGGAGCAACGGGAGCACGCAGGGGGGAGGCGGTGCGTGGACTTGGTCTTCAGCCCCAGGCAGGGAGCTCGGGGAGCGATGCCTGGATCTTGTAGACGGTTTCTATTTCGAGGCTCCGACGCGTCATGATCGTCGTCGATGTCCTGATCCGGTCGGTGTCGGCGTGTGCAGAAGTCAGGCAGACGATCGGCGGGCCATGCCGATTGAGGTAATTCCACCCTGATCTTGCTGGTCACAGCCTGGTTGCGGCCCGCGAGGCGCGACCAACAAGAAGAGAGCTCCTGGTAGATCGAGGTCTGCCAAGATCAAGAACCACCAGGAGCCTGGATGCTGTTCTATCGCGCTGCCCTCGATCTGTCGCGCTCGGCCCGCACGTTCGTGGCCGATCTCATCCGGCGGCACCGCCGACACCTCGGATCCAGGTGGCGGCGGCTGGGGCCCGAGCGGCAGGCGCTGCTGGTGCTGGTTCACCTGCGCCGCAACGAGACCTTCGCCGGCCTGGCGGCCGCGTTCGGCATCGGTGCCGCGACCGCGCACCGCTACGTCACCGAGGTCGTGGATCTCCTCGCCCAGCTGGCACCTGACCTGCGGGAACGTTGCGGATCGCGCAGCGTAAGGCCTACGTCATCCTGGACGGCACGCTCGCTGGGATCGACCGGCTGTCGGGTGCGAACGACCGGCTGTACTACTCGGGAAAACATCGCCGTCACGGCGTGAACATCCAGTTCCTCACCGACCCGCATGGCGAGCTGATCTGGGCGTCACCGGCCCTGCCCGGCTCGGTGCATGACCTGACCGCGGCGCGAGAGCACGGCATCATCGACGGCCTGACCACCCGAGCGATCGCCGGTTACGCCGACAAGGGCTATGTCGGCGCGGGCGGCGCGATCGGCACCCCCTACAAGCGCAAGAAGCGCCGCAAGCTCGGCAAACGCAAGAAGCTGTTCAACCGGTACCACGCCAAGGCCCGCGCCGTCGGTGAACGCGGCGCCGCCACCCTCAAGCAATGGCACATCCTGCGCAAGGCCCGCTGCTCACCCAGCCGCCTGACCACAGTGGTCCAGGCGATCCTCACCCTCGAATACCGGAGCCGATGAGGGTGGAATCACCTCGCTGGTGGAAAACGTTCACTGCTATCGGCCCGATCACCCACACTCAGCCGGGCGCTGGCCAAAGCCTGCAAGGACGGCCTGCTCTACCTGGTGCTGGACGGCACGCTCATCCCCATCGACCGAGTGAAGGCCGACCGGCCGTTCTATTCGGGCAAACACAAGAAACACGGCATGAACCTGCAGGTCATTGCCACACCGGACGGAACCATCCTGTGGGTGTCGGGGTCGCTGCCCGGCTCGGTCCACGACCTCAAGGCCGCCAGGATCTGGGACCTGGTCCGCGCACTGGCCGCCGCCGGGATCCTGGTCTTGGCCGACAAGGGCTACGTCGGCGCCGGCCCGCACGTCACGACGCCCTACAAGGGCAAGGACAAGCCCGAGCCGCTCAAGGACGCCAACCGCTCCCACGCCAAGCTCCGCGGACCAGGCGAACGAGCCAACGCCCAGCTCAAGAGCTGGAAGATCCTGACCAAGCTACGTTGCTGCCCCCACCGCGCCGGTCACCTGGCCAAGGCCATCCACGTCCTCCAGAACCGCGAGCTCAACGCACGTTGAAAAAGGTTCAGTACGTCATCGACCATGGCGAGGCACCGTCATTGATCGTGACCGGCGGAGACGCTCATGGGCGCGCGCTCGTCGCTGCTGCGTATGTCTCCGCACTAGACGCGTCCGGTTTCATCTCAGTAGATGCCGCTCGGTGGGCGCGCGAGGCAGACCTTTCGGCGCTCGACCCGGGGGTGGCGTCTGTCCCGGGAGTGAAAGACGCTGTCGACACTGCGCGATCTTGCCCGCTGCTGGTGGTCTCTGAAGTCGGGAAAGCGCAGTTCGAAGTACAGCACGACCACCCAGACCTCTTCGGCTATGCCCCGATGACGCTGTTCCATGTCCTGGATGAACGTGCTACGTGGATACGCCCCACCGTCATTACCTCCGGCCTTCCGGTGGGGAATCCGCCAATCGAGGACTTGTCGGTGAACGACCCTCCGGACGCGGACCGGCTGCGCGAGGCGAACGATGCAGGTGTCGTCATCATGGGCGGCCCGAACCGCGGCCTGCAGAACGCCCTCGAAGCTCGCGCGGCTGCCGGTTGGCGAGTTCCCTCAGCGGATGGTGGTTACGATCCCGACGCTCTCCTCGTGGAGGCCGGGACGCTCTCCCTCCAGCAACATCTCGGCGGCAAGTCATGGTGGCGGATCTACATGGCGGCGTTGGGCACGGCCGTTGACGCCGGACAACTGCTGGCACCGTAGCTTGCGGCTAACTGGCAGGAGATCGGCCCGGTGCGGGGGGATCCGTACCACCGAGTTGGGCGACCAACATGGTTGTGCTTCCAGAAGGTTAGGATGCGGTGGCGGGCCCGCGTGCCCTAGCCGTCGTGGTCGTTCATCGCGGCACTTTCTCGGCTATTTCGGTCACGAGGTCGTCCACGGGGCGGGTTCCATTCAGGACCAGGTTGGCGCGGTGGTGTGTGGGCAGGACGTGCCGGAGGTAGCCGTCGCGGCCCCGGGCGAGGTAGCCGCGGATGCTGGGGGTGATGTCGGCTCCGGCCTCCAGCTTGCGCAGCAGCTTGCGGGCCAGCCCGATGTCCATCGGGATCTCCAGCCACACCATCAGGCACGCTCTCGACCGCACGGCCTCGAAGGTCAGGGCGAAAATGCCCTCGGCGATCACCAGGCGGGCACCGTCGTCCCAGTGCCGCCCGATCTGCTTCAGGACGGCGTCGAGGTCGAGGCTGGCCGGGTCGCTGAAGTCCACCTCGCCGCCGGGCGTCGTGGGGCGGTAGTGGGTGTCCATGGCCACCACCGGGGCGGCCAGCGCCTGGCGCAGAGCGTCGGCCAGGTCTGACTTGCCGGATCCGGGCAGGCCGGAGATCGCCACGAGATTTCCGGTGGATGACTGGGTGGATGGCATTGCTGCTCCGCTGGTGAACGTGTGAGGTGATGGACGGGACCAGCTGGGGACGATCAATCGCGGTAGGAGTCGATTCCGGTGGTGACGTGCCGCGTGGCACACAGCGCAGTGTGCTCCTGGAGTGCTTGGGTACGCAGGTCGGAGCCGATGCCGGGGGCGTAGTCGCTACTGCTGATGCCGGGGCGGGGCAGCGGCGCCCAGCGAGTCCGACCGCCGCTCTGTGGGGCTGCCCATGTTTCTGCGCGGGACATCGATCGGTGGTTGCGCCGGCGGAGAAACTGGGTCAGGGATGCCTTCGGTCACCCGGCTTCGCCGTTAGAGCATCGGTCATCTTGTTTCAGTTGCTTGCTGCGGTGGTGCGTCGTCGAGGGCCGTGCCCTTCTTGCGCCACTCCTCGGGCAGATGGAGTGCCTGCACGCCCAGGTGCTGGGCGCGTAAGCGCATTCCGAGATCGCCGGTCAGCACGCGAGCGCCGGTCACGCGGTGGAGGTTGTTCAGTTCGGCCGCACAGTCCAGGATCGCCAGGTCAGCGTCATCGCCGCGGTTGTCGGTGTTGACCCACAACTCCAAGGTGGCGTCCCTGCGGAGGGGAACCGGCTGTCCGAGCGGGTTGTCCTTCAGGAAACACTCCAGGTAACGGATGGCGGTGGCGGCTCTCCGTGTCAACGGCGCGCCAAGTTTTGCAGCGCCGCCGACAATAGCGAGATCCTGGCATAGGGACGCGCTCACCAGCAGCTTAATAGGGTGCTTGCGACCCTGCCGTGGTCTGAGCGCGCCGACACCTTGGTCGGCGCCCGCGTCACTGGTCACTCGGCCGGTCCGGGTTGAGTTCCTTGATAGCTTCTTGGCGGTTTGGGAACTGGGCCCGGGACGGGATCTGTACGATGATCCGCAGAGCTATTCGTGAGTGAGACCGCGCATAAAATAGGAACCGAGGTCGCGGTGTGACTAACCCTGACGGAGTGGATCCGGAGCCGGTCGATCTGCAGACCGGCCGGGCCCACGGCGCGCGGATCTACGACTACATCCTGGGTGGCAAGGACCACTACGCCGCCGACCGTGCCGCTGGCAACGAGACGTTGCGGGTGTGGCCCGCGCTGCGCGTCCATATGCAGGCCAACCGGGCGTTCATGCATCGTGTCGCCCGCTACATGGCGATCGACAAGGGCATCAGGCAGTTCCTCGACATCGGTACCGGCATCCCGACCTCACCCAATTTCCACGAGGTCGTCCAAGAGATCGCGCCCGAATCCCGGGTCGTGTACGTCGACAACGATCCCATCGTGCTGGTGCACGCGCGGGCACTGATGAACAGCGCGGCCGAGGGCCGGACCGCTTACGTCCAGGCGGACATGCGGGAGCCGGAGCGGATCTTCTCCGCCCCCGAACTGCTCTCCACCCTGGACCTGACTCAGCCGGTCGGGCTGACCGTGATCGCCGTGGTCCACTTCATCGAGGACGACGACGAGGCCCACCGCGTCGTCCGTGAACTCGTGGACGGGCTCTCGGCAGGAAGCTGGGTCGGGATCGCCATCGCCACCGACGACTTCGACCGTGACGTGCTGGCCCAGGTACAGCAGACCTACCACGCACACGGTGAGGCGCTGCGCTGGCGCAGCCACCGGCAGGCCCTGCGCTTCTTCGACGGGTTGGAGTTGGAGGAACCCGGCGTGGTGCAGATCCACAAATGGCGCCCCGAGTTGGGCCTGTCACGTCCCGTCGATGACAAAGACATCGCCATGTACGGCGGAGTCGCGGTCAAACGCTGACTCCACACACACCCAAGACTCAGCGGCCCCCGCCGCCGGGCACACCTGACAGCACGTGCACCTGCACCCCTCCCGGGGCGTTCTGGATGCTTCGGTTCCGCCGAACCCTGGACTGGCACATCACCCGCCGGCCCTGCGAGCTGGTCGCACTGGCCATCCAGTACGGTCTCATGGGCACCGTTCTGGACGCCCCCGCACTCCGGCGGCTATGCCTCCCGCAGCCACCGCGACACCCACAACGTCCCCGACGTTTCGAAACAGCTCTCGCCGTCGCTGAAACTGCAGACCACCTACGCAACGGGGCCACTGCGGGCGTCGAACTTCCGCCACAATCAACGAGGTGACAGCTTGCTAATCCTGGAACAGCTGGCCGGTGTCCGGGTCGAGCAGTTCCAGCCGTTGCACGATCGTTTCCCGGACGCCCTGGTCGAGTTGGGCCGCGACGCGGTGCTGTCCTTCGAAGTAGCGCCATGGAGCATCGGGCTCGGCGAGCTGGATGCCGGCGCCGGTGCAGGTCAATGCGATGACGGCGCTTTCGGCCTGGTCGCCAAGGTCTTGGTCGGCTAGGCGGTCCATGACGAACTCGTCGATGTCGTCACCGCGCAGGCCCGCGGCTTGGGCCTCGCGGACCAGGCGGATGGCGGCCGCGGCGGCTATCCGCCAGTCGATCTGGTGGTGCCAGCAGCAGTTCCGGGGGACCTGTCGGCGGACCAGCCAGGGCAGGTAGCGACGCAGATGGCGGCGCACCCAGACCTTCGGGCCGATCATGCATTTCGGTCCGCGGATTTCGTTGGGGACCGGGAGGCGGGCGACCTTCACCACGTCGTACACGTAGAAAGGGATCCACTTGCTACGTGCTGACATGCGAGGCGTCCTTGTCTCTCGCTCATGAAGTTCGGGCGGATCGGAGCGAACGTGGTCTGGCTCACTCCAAATGCGGGCAGGGATACTGTTCAGGGGTCCAAGGGCTGTGGCTGTGCTCGCGGTAGCGGTCATAGAAGCCCCCGCGCATGCCGACCTTGGGCGGTGGTGTACCAGATCAGGTCCGGGTGGCGGGCTTCGAGTTGCCCGAGTGCCAGGCGGCCCAGCCCGCAGAACTGCCAGTCGTCGGGGAAGCCGATCTTGTACAGCAGGCCGACGCAGCAGATGTCGCAGGTCCCGTACTTAACGTTGCCGAGTTCGATACCGTCGCCGACGATCGCGAACTCGAAGACCGGTGACCGCCGTGACTCGGTCCGCATTTGTTTGCTGCGGGTGGCGCGAGCGTGCTCGACGGTGTGCAGCCGGGCTTGGCCAGCCGCTTCGAACAGGCTCCAAGCCAGGTCAAGGTCGGTGACGGGGTGCGCTCCATCCGTGGAGATCGACTGCGGAGCGATCCAGCAGGGAGGCCAGGTGCGCCTTCCATGCCTGGGCGAACACTTCCGGTCGAAGGTGAGCAGTGTCCTGCGCAGCGACGGCCGCCAGATAGGCCTCCCGCACCAGCGTTCCCTCTCTGTCAGACTGCTGTGACACAAGGGACGGATGAGTCCTTCTGATATCGAGCAGGGCGAGACAGGACGAACAGCGCAGTGACGATGACCCTCGCCGACCAGGCCCGCGTGACCACACGGCAG
>NZ_SMKH01000520.1 GCF_004348515.1 Actinomadura sp. KC345
CGTCTACTCCGAGGCCGTGTACGGGCCGCCGGGCCGTTCGCGCGACGACGTCAGCGAGGCGTTCCGGCCCGCCCCGCAGCCGGCTGCGAGTGATTACCCGGGCGGGGAGCCACCGAAGCTCGTCTTCAGGACGCCCCCGGGTTCCGAAGCGTCACCCCGCCATGCACCGGACCCCGGGGCGCGCACACGGCCGCCCAGAGACCCCTGGACCCCATGGGCGGACGGCCCTCCCGAGCCGGCCCCTCCACCGGCCCGCCGCACCAAACGCGTGATCGTCCCCAACCCGGACGGCACCGGCTGGAGCTGGGGCGAGGCAGACGACGAAGCCCGGTAGCACCTCCGTACGGCCTGACCGTGTCCCTCAAGCAAGGTGCGCCTATCGGTGGGGCGACGCGTCTCTTGCGTTGGCGCCCGGTCGGAGCGGCCCCCCGCCGCGCGACGTACGCAATGAGAACGCAGGCGCCTCACTTCACCTGAGGAGCGAGTCGATGATCTCTTGTGCCCGTCCTACGCCGTCCTCGTCCCGGATGCGGTATCCGAGTTCACTCGCCCGGTCCGCCATCTCGTGATCCCGGACGGCACGCCGGATCTTCGCGGCCAGCCGGGGGACCGTCACCGCGCGGAACGGCAGCGGAGCCGGCCCGGCCCCCAGCGACGCGACGCGCTCACCCCAGTAGGGCTGGTCGCCGAAGAAGGGGCACACCACGGTCGGCACGCCCGCGCGCAGCCCCGCCGCGGTCGTCCCCGCGCCCCCGTGATGCACGACCGCGGCCATCCGCGGAAAGAGCCACGAATGCGGGACGTCCCGGACCGCGAGCACCTGCTCGTCCGACGTGTCCGGATCGCCCTGCACGATGCCGCGTACCCCGGCGAGCTTCAATGCCGTTCGCACGACCAGCCCGGTCATTTCGGCGTCCTTGGGAACCATGCTCCCGAAGCCGACGTACACCGGCGCGGGGCCCGCCGCCAGGAAATCCGCAAGCTCCCTCGGAGGCTCCCACCCAGGCTCGTCGAGGAACCAGTACCCCGTGAGGTTCACGTTGGAGGGCCAGTCCTCGGGCCGCGGAACCACGGCCGGGCTGAAGCACGCCAGCACCTGTCCGCCGTCCGCACGCCGACCGTGCACGGGCAGCCGCGGCAGCCCCAGCGTCTCGTCCCGCCACGGGTTGATGAACGGCCGCGAGAGCTGCCACGCGATCTGGTCGACCGCCCGGAAACTCGCCCGGTTCGCCCATGGCCCGAGGATTCGCGCCTGCGGTACGAACGGATGCGGGAAAGCGCCGGTGGGCTGACTCGGCTGAAAATGAATCAGCGCCCAGGGAATGCCGAGGTGCTCACCGATATGACGAGGAAGGAAACCGAGTGTGGGGCCCAATATGAGGTCGGCGCCTTTACAGGCGTCCAAACACTCCGCGAGAAGCCGCTCGGCCATCGGCCCCAGAATTCGCCGGAATCCGCCCAGGAACTTCACCGGATTCCGGCCGCCCGCCAGCAACTCCTGCCCGGCATCCGATTCGAGGATCTCCGTCGGATCCGCCGTCAGCGGCGCGAGCTCCAGCCCCGCCGCGGTGACCATGGGCGAGTACCGCGCACTGGCCACCAGCCGCACCTCGTCGCCCCGCCGCCGCAGCACGCGCCCCAGCGCGACGCAGGGCTGGATGTCCCCCCGCGACCCCGCCGCGAAGATCACGATTGTGCTCACGCTGACCTCCAGAGGATGCCCGGCCTTCAGGCCGGAGAGGAATTCGGACCGTCCTCCTACCAGGCGTCGCTACGCGGCCTGGGCTGCGGCTCGTCGGCCGGGTTCTCTTCAGGGACATAGGGCTCGTACCACCCTTCCGGAGGGGCCGGACGTCCACCGTCTTCCGCCTGCTCCTCCAAGGGCCCGGCACCCGCCCCGGTCACGATGCCGACCTGAGGCGGGCGCTTCCCGTGTCCCCCAGCGGCTTGCGGAGGGTCGGTCGCACCGTCCTCCCGCAGGGCCGCCGCACCCTCCCCCCAAGCCTCGCCGGCGCCTTCCGCCGATCCGCTCACACCACCGACAACCGGTACCCCGGACTGTCCGAGGCTCCCGCCCTCCGTGGTGGCCCGCAGGGACCCCGCGCCTTCGCCCGGACGGTTCTCGGTGTCCTCCGCCGGCGGTCCGGCCTGGCCGTCCGCCGGCCGTGCGTCCGACTGCCCGGTTGTGCCGCCGGCAGTCCCTAGCGCTCGGTCGCCGGCCGTTGGGGGCCTCATGAGGTGCCTGTCTTCGGGCGTGATCTCTTCGCGTGGCTGTGGAGCGCCCGGCCCAGTGCTCGCGCCGGCCTCTGCCGCGGGTGGGTGTGACCCGGCTGCTGAGGGCGTCTCTGACGCCCATGGATTGGTGCTGCGGGCCTTTCCGTGAGCGCTCGGTCCGGTGGCTGGGTCCTGTGCCGGGGAGCGTGGGTCTGGGACCGAAGGTTCCTCGGGGGGCGTCGGATTGGTGAGTGGGCCTGTCCTGGGG
>NZ_SMKH01000521.1 GCF_004348515.1 Actinomadura sp. KC345
CCCCTAGCCCATTCCGAGATCCGCGACACCGTACGGGTGGCGGTAGGTGAGGCCCTCCTCGGCGAGGCGTCCGGCCGCCCCCCGCTCCAGGATCGTCGCGACCGCCACGACCTCCGCGCCGGCCTCCCGCAGCGCCTCCACCGCCGTGAGGACGGAGCCGCCCGTGGTCGAGGTGTCCTCGACGGCGAGCACCCGGCGCCCCGCGACGTCCGGTCCCTCGATGCGCCGCTGGAGCCCGTGGGCCTTGCCGGCCTTGCGGACGACGAACGCGTCCAGCGGACGCCCGCGGGCCGCGGCCGCGTGCAGCATCGCGGTGGCCACCGGGTCGGCGCCCAGCGTCAGCCCTCCGACCGCGTCGTAGTCGAGGTCGGCGGTCTCGTCCAGCATGACCCGGCCCACCAGCGGCGCCGCGGACCCGTCCAGCGTGACCCGGCGCAGGTCCACGTACCAGGACGCCCGCTTGCCCGAGGACAGCACGAAGTCCCCGTGCACGACGGCCTTGTCCTTGATCATTTGCAGCAGCACTTCGCGATCGCTCACCCGAGGAACCCTATTCACCGCGCGCACGCCCCCCGCCGCCGCCCATGTACGGTGCCCGGGAGGGGGACGAGATGACGCCGGGATCGCTGGTTCTGCTGCACGCGCCGAACGCCGGCGCGGGCTCCTGGGGCGACCTGCCCGAGATGCTGCGCTCGTACGGGCTGGACGTGGTCGCGCCCGACGTCCCGGACGCCACCGGCCCCCGCTACATCGCCCGCGTCTCACTGACCGTCACGGCGACCGATCCAGTGGCTCCGCTGGTCCTCATCGCGCACGGTGCCGCCGGGCCCCTGCTGCCCGGCATCGCGCTCGCCCAGCGCGCCGCGCACCGTCCCGTGGGCGGCTACGTGTTCGTCGACGCCGACCTTCCGCGCCCCATGCACCTCCACGGCGAGGGCTCGCCCCATGAAGAGCTCCCGATGCCCCCAGATTGGCCGGAGGCGCCCTGCGGGTACCTCCGGACCCATTCGGACCGCGCCGGCCCCTCAGGGCACGATGAGGCCGTCAGAGAGGCACGCCTGCGCGGCTGGCCCGTGACCGAGCACGAACCCCCGGCGGCCGTGGCCCAATCCCTGAGCGAACTCGTGACCGTCCTCTAGCCTCGGGCCGTGGGTCAGCCGTTCTTCAGGAGGTCGTCCAGGAGGGCGTCGTAGTCGTCTTCGCCGCGGCCCAGGTCTATGCGGGCGCGGTAGCGGAGGCGGAGGAGGGCTTCGAGGCTGTCCTCGGCGAGGGCGGCGTCGTCCGGACCCGGGGTGAGGCTCTCGGCCTGCGGGACCGGCGGCTCGTCGGGGCCGCCGACGATCCCGGTGCCGACGGCGCGGTCGCGCAGGGCGAGGACGACGTCGGCGCCGCTGGTGGCCCACTCGTGGGCTCCGGTCGCGTCGCCCTGGGCGTACAGGACCTCCGCCACGGCGCGGTACACTTCGGGGTCACGCGGCTCGTCCACGCGGATCTGCTCGACGAGCGTGCGCGCCTCCTCGGCGCGGTCGAGCTCGAAGAGGGCGTCCGCGAGGTAGGCGCGCGGGTCGCCGTAGGTCTCTCCGCCGTCTTCCAGGGCCTTGCGATACAGTTCGGCCGCCTTGCCGTGGTCGCCCGCGTGCTGCCACTGCTCCCCGGCGCGCAGCAGGACGTTGGCGCGTGACACCCCGCCGGACACCGACTCGGCCAGTTCGGCGAGCCGGCGTGCCGCCGAGATGTGATCGCCGGTGCGCAGGGTGTCGAACTCCAGGTCGTCGAGATCGTCTTCCGTCACATGCGTCACGCTTCAACGCTACCCGCCGCCGCGCGACCGAAGCGGCCGAATCGGTGATGATCGTGGAATACCGGTGCGTACCCGTCAGCTCACCTGCGGGAACGTTCTAGGGCGTCCCAGAACCCGCGGCGCAGCGCGTGCCGCACCTCGTCGTGGAGGAGGAAATCTATCGGAAGCGACGAGCCCTGCAGGAGCCGTGCCTCCAGGTCGGACGGCATGCGCGGTTTGCGGGCGAGGACGGCCTCCAGCCACAGCGCGGGCGCGTCCCGGGCGACGGACTCGCCGAAGTCCTGGCCCTCCTGGTGCGCGGCCTTGACCGCGTCCGCCAGCGTCGGGGTCTGCTGCGCGGGGACGGGCGAGACCTGCTGCGGGCCGGTGTAGGGGCCGCTCTGCTGCCCCGGCTGCATCGTCTGCGGCGGTGGCGGCGGGGACGGCGCCGGGACGGGCGACGAGCTGTACTGCGGGCTCGGGCTCGGCGGCTGCGACGGCGCGGGCGGTGCCGGAGACGGCGGCGGTGCGGGGGCCGGCGGCGCCTGTGTACCGGACGGGCCGGAGGCCGGGGACGGCTGCAGCGGGACCTGCTGCCCGCCGGTGCCGTAGGACGGCGGGAGCGGCCGCTCCCCGGTGCCGTAGGAC
>NZ_SMKH01000522.1 GCF_004348515.1 Actinomadura sp. KC345
GGGAGTCCACGACGGGGAGGCCCACCGCCTTGGCCGTCCGGGCGCGGGCGGCGGGGGTGTCGCGGAAGTGCAGCGAGACGACGCCCGCCTCGGTCACCGCGACGAGCAGGCGGCCGAGCACGGTGTCGACCGTGCCGAACGCGAGGGTCTTGGTCATCGTGCGCTCCTTCCGGTGTGTTCAGCGTCCCATGCGGGTCCGACCTTCCTTCCAACACCGCCGTCCCTCCTCACGTTGCAAGGTGCGGTGGACGCCCTTGATGTGCCGGGACGGGGTCGTGAGCGGGTCACGCGGACCCGGGGGTAGGCTCAGGGTTGTGCGACGGTTCCTCACCCCAGGCTGGCTCGCGCTGCATGTGCTCGCGATCGTTCTGTGCGGCGCGTTCCTCGGCTTCGGCTGGTGGCAGTTCGACCGCGCCCAGAGCGGCAACGACCGCAGCTGGGCCTACACCTTCGAGTGGCCGATCTTCGCGCTCTTCGTGGTCGTCATGTGGGTCAAGATGATCCGCGACGAGCGGGCGGGCGTCGCCCCGGCGCCCAAGGAGATCGAGGAGCCCGCGGAGGCCGAGGTCAAGCGGGAGATCATCCGGCAGCAGGAGGAAGAGGACCCCGCGCTCGCCGCCTACAACCGCTACCTCGCGCGGCTCGGCTCCGGCGGCGCGCGCCGCTGACCCGGCCATGTGGCCGCTGCGGTCCGTCCCCTGCGGGCGGTCCCGCCAAGACCGTCCCGTGCGGACGTCGACGAAAGGTGTGATCTGTGGAAGGCGCGGTGACCAGGTACCGGATCCTGGCGGTGGTGGTCGGCACGCTGCTGGTGCTGCTGACGATCGGCATGGTCCTGAAGTACGGGCCGACCGACATGCCGGAGATGGTGGCCGTCGTCTCGCCGCTCCATGGCTTCTTCTACATGGTCTACCTGGCGGGCGCCTACGACCTGTGGCGGCGGACCGGCTGGCCGCTGAGCAGGATGGCCGTGATCGTGCTCGGCGGCATCGTGCCGCTGATGACCTTCGTCGTCGAGCGCAGGATCGTCCAGGACGCGCGGGCCCTGGGCGGCGCGAAGGCCGAAGCGAGCGCCTGACGGCCGTCGTCCCGCACTGGATGGGCGCCGCCGCGTCCCCTAATATTTGACCGAGTCAAACGTTAGGAGGCGGGCATGGCGGTGACCGTGGAGGAGATCGGCACGGTCCGGTCGTTCAACCGGTTCTACACCGGGGTGATCGGCGTGCTCGGGGAAGGGCTCGTCCAGACGCCGTACTCCCTCACCGAGGCCTGGGTGATCTTCGAGTTGGCCCAGGAGGCCGACACCGAGGTCCTCGCGCTGCGCCGCGCGCTCGGCCTCGATCCGGGCTACCTCAGCCGGATGCTGGCCCGGTTCGAGGCCGACGGGCTGGTCGAGCGGGAACGGGCGGCCGGCGACGGCCGCCGGCGGATCGTCCGGCTCACCCCGCGGGGCCGCGAGGTGTTCGGCATGCTCGACGAGCGGTCGGTCGCCGACATCCGCGGAATGCTGGACGGGCTGCCCGACGGCGACCGGCGGCGCCTCCTGGCCGCGATGCGCTCGATCCACGAGGTCCTCGGAGATCGTCCCCGCGCCGGCGGCCTCGTCCTGCGTCCCCTGCGCCAAGGGGATCTCGGCTGGGTGGTGGAGCGCAACGGCGCCCTCTACGACGAGGAGTGCGGCTGGGACCGCACCTATGAGGCGCTCGTCGCCGAGGTCGTCGCCGATTACGTCCGGGACCACGACCCGGAGCGGGAGAACGCCTGGATCGCCGAGGCCGGCGGTGTCCGCGTGGGCGGTGTCTTCTGCGTCCGCCGGGACGACGACGTGGCGCAGTTGCGGCTGCTGCACGTCGAGCCGGACACCCGCGGCATGGGCGTCGGGGCCGCGCTGGTCGGAGAGTGCGTCCGCTTCGCCGCCGACGCCGGGTACTCCGAGATCATGCTGTGGACGACCGCGCTCCAGCGTCCGGCGCACCGCGTCTACGAGCGGGCCGGATTCACTCTGGAAGAGGAGGAGCCCCCGGTGGAACGCTTCGGGGACGTCGTCCACGGGCAGGTCTGGCGCCGGAAACTGTGAACCGGGGCCCGTGGGGGCGTGGCGCCTCCACGGGCCCGGCTCCGCAGTGATCCCTGCCGAACGCCTCCCTGGGTGATCCGCACCGGGGGAAGCGTTCACTGCGCAGGCGGCCGGGACGGGGGTCGGACGGAGTTCCGGCCGCCGATGGTTCACCGGCTGGACGCCGGTTCGTCTCGGGACTGGCTCCCACCTCCCTTCCGCTCGGGCCGTCCGGGCGGCCCGTCCGGCGCCCGGGGAAGGACGCCGCCTCGGCGTCCGGATGACGGAGGCCGGGCCGGCGGCACGGCTCGGGTGGTGCCGCCGGCCCGGCTCGCGGGGGACGCCGGTGCCG
>NZ_SMKH01000523.1 GCF_004348515.1 Actinomadura sp. KC345
CCCCGTCACCGGGTCGTGGACGACGCCCAAGACGGGCTCTGCGCGCGCGCACAACGCCAGGCCCACCGCGTACACGGGCATGCCGATCGCCACGTTGTTGGTCCCGTCCAGGGGATCGACGAGCCAGACCATCTCCTCGTCCGGCTCGCCTTGGAGGACCCCGGCCTCCTCGGCGATGATGCGGTGCCCCGGATACGCGGCCCGCAGCCGCCCGACGATCAGCTCCTCGGCGGCCGTGTCCAGGTCCGTCACCACGTCCCCGCCCGTGCCCTTCGGGCGGGCGTTGAGAGGTTCGCCCACGCCCGCGGCGAGCAGCCTCCCGGCGGCGGCGGCCGCGTCCACCGCCACGCGGCGGGCCGCGGAGAGGTCGACCGGATGGGCCGGGGACGGGGTCGTGGATCTCATCGGGCCTCTCCAGTCGGGTCCGGCGCCGGGCCTACCGGCGCGCCGAGCGGTGCCGCCGCGCGTGCGGATCGGCGGGCGGGCGCTCATCGTTCTCCGCGGCGGCCCGCGCGGGCCCCGGATGCGCCGCGGCGATCCGGCGGGCGGAACGCCGCAGGGCGCGCACGGTGTCGGCGGGGTCGGAACGTGAGCGATGCACCCGGTGGGTGGGGGTGTCCAGGGGGCCGAGCGACAGGTCGCCGCCGCCGGGCGCCTGCCGCCCGAGCGCGACCGTCGCCGCGTCCCTGCCGTCCTCGATGAGCGTCGTGTGGAACACCCCGGCGGGAAGCGTGTACGACTCTCCGGTCCGGTGGGTGCTGGACCGGCCGGGGGAGCAGCGGACGGTCCGCCCGGTCGCCCTCAGCTCGTCCACGCCGCCCTCGCTGACGACCTCGAAGACCTGCCGCGTCCGCTCCGCCGGGTTCCCGCCGGGCTCCCCGTCGATGTCCACCCGGACGTTCCGCAGCGTCCCGTACAGGACGAAGCTCACCAGCTCCCAGCTGTGGCAGTGCACCGAAGACGTGGTGGACGGCGCCGGGTGCACCTCCGGCGTCCAGATGTGCAGGCACACGCCGAAGTCGCCGGTGCGCTCCACGGGAAGGCAGACGAACCCCAGCGGGTGCCGGACGGCCGGAACGGGCGAGCGGCCCGCCGCGACGTCGTCCAGGACGCCTCCGGCCCACGCCGGTAACGTCCGCGCCGCCGTGCCGGCCCGGATCTCCTCGCGGATCTCCTCGTACCTCACTCCGGACGCCCCATCGCTCGCGGTCACTCGTAGGGATCCTTGGCCCGCAGCGCCTTCCGGATGATCTCGATGACGTCGCGGTCGGTGTAGCCCTGCGCGAGGTCGATCCCGATCACCTCGAAGAGCTTGCGGGCCTCCTCGACCGTCGGCTCGTCGTCCAGCGGCGCCAGCCTCGCCTGCTCGACCGGCACGCGGCGCGCCTGGTCCAGGCTGGTCTGCAGCTCCGCGCTCACCCAGCTGTAGTAGAACTTGTCGCTGTCGATCACCAGCGCCTCGCCGCGCGGGTCGTCGCGGGTCACCACGATCCGGGTCGCCGCGAGGTCGTAGCGGAGCGTCGTCATCGTCCGCGACAGGCCGATGTCGATGTCGAGCATCGCGAACCGCTGCTTGTGCCAGCACGACGCGAGGATCGTGGCGTACGCCTCTTTGCGGGTGCGGTCCAGCGTCCACGGCTCGCCCGTCGCGTCGGGGCCCTCCGCCACCGAGCGGCGGTGGCGCGCGTACGCCTCGCACACCTCCACGTTCGTGGGGTCGAGGATCTCCAGGCGGACCAGCAGCGTCCGCCGCTCCCTGCGGGCGGCGGCCACGCACTCGGGCAGCGTCCGCGCGCGGATGTAGGTGCCCGTCCCGCCCTTGAAGAACCACCTGTCGGTGTCGCGGCGCGCCTCTTCGAGGACCTGCGCGACCTCCGCGCCGCCGATGACGCGGACGACCGTGCTCTCGTCCAGGGCGCGCTTGGTGTCGGACAGGACGCTCTCGAACCCCTCGATGTGGGTCAGCCTGCCGCTCAGGTCGTCCAGCGTGGTCGAGGACGCCCGCAGCGTGTCGCGGACCTCGGCCTCGACCGGGATGCGGCGGTTGCGGTCCCGGAGCACCGACGTCGCCAGCAGGCCGATCACCGCGAGGATCGCGCTGTTGGTGATCTCCGCCTCGTTCGGCAGCTTCACCCCGACGCCGAGCACCGCGACGGTGATGGCGAGCACGAGCGCGATCACGGCGTCGGCGTTCTTCCCGAGCCAGGTGGCGAAGCGGGTCATGTTGTGCGGTTACCCCGTCCTAAGGTCGGCGCCTCGGGAGGCGCGGGGAGCGTCGCCACCCTCGAACGGCACGGTCGGCGCCGTCAACGTAACCACAGCACCCGGAGGTCGGGAAAGCCCCGCGGGGAGGGCGTTTCGCGTTCCCCGGAGGGATGATCGCCCTCCCCTCTCCCGACC
>NZ_SMKH01000524.1 GCF_004348515.1 Actinomadura sp. KC345
CCTGGTCCCGGTCCCATCGCTGGCTCACCCCCCGAAACTATCGCCGCCCACCGACATCCGCCGTCCGCCGGCGCCCGCCGTGGCGCCGGTCAGATTCCGGGGATGCCGGGCAGGTCGGGGAGGCCGGGCAGGTCCGGGAAGTCGGGGAGGACGTCGAAGCTCGGGATGAGGAGGACGGTGCCGGTCGCGAGCGACAGCAGGGCCGTGGCGCCGAACAGGCCGACCCAGGCCAGGCCCGGGACATGGGTGAGCTGGGCGAGCTGGTCGGCGTCGGAGCTGGGGGCCATGTGCCGGCTGCGCATCCGCTGCAGCTCGATCACGGGGCGCGTCCCGGCGAGCAGCAGGAACCAGGCGGCCAGGTAGGCGAACCCGGCCTGGACCTCGGGGCTGCCGAACCACGACACCCCGAAGACGATCGCTCCGGTGGCGACGACGGTGAGCGCGCCGTAGGCGTTGCGGATCATGATGAGCATCGCGCCGAGCAGCCCGAGGGAGAACCACAGCATCAGCGTGATCCGGCCGGCGCCGAGCAGCAGCGTGAAGAACAGGCCGAGCAGCGGGGGAGTGACGTAGCCCGCCAGCGCCGTGAGGATCATGCCGAGGCCGTGCGGCTTGCCGCGCGAGACCGTGACCCCCGACGTGTCGGAGTGCAGCTTGATCCCGTCGAGCTTGCGGCCGGTGACCAGGGCGACGAGCGCGTGCCCGCCCTCGTGCGCGATCGTCACGGTGTTGCGGGCGATCCGCCAGGTGGGGCCGTGGAGCACCGCGCCGAGGGCCACCAGGCCGACCAGTATGACCAGCCACAACGGGGGGTCCGGCTGCGTTCCAGTCACGCGGTCCCACAGGTCGGTGATGCTGATGTCGTCCACGTCCACCTCGGAGTCGTCGTCGCGATGCCCAACATTAGGACGTCGGGGATAACGTTCGCGTTCGGTTCTTGACGGTCATTCGGTTCGCCGGGCCGGGAACGGCGCCCGGCCGGTGGCGGCGGCCGCCGCCGGCGTGACCAACGTCATGGCGCGCCGGTGGCCCGCGGGATCGGGATCCGCGCGCATCACCAGCGGAAACTTTTGTGAACTCCGTTACGGTAGAGCCCCGATTGCCGTTATGGTGCCCTTCGCGCTTGGTCGATGCTCCTGGGCCTCGGCGCACGAGAGGATGACGGGGATTGAGTGGGGACCGATCTCCCGCGGGGCCGACGGCGCCGCGCGGGTTCTTCCGACATTTGCGGCGCGACAGGCTGACGGGGCAGATCGCGGCCGGGCTCGTCGGACTGCTGTGCGTCGGCGCGCTCGTGTACGGGGTGGGCACCGCCAGCGCGCGGTACAGGCTGGCGGACGTGGGCGCCTGGCTGAGCGCGAGCACCAAGGGCCTGGTCGTGCACGCCAACGGGCTCGCGGGCAAGGTGGACGGCAAGGCGGCCGTGGTGCCGCAGATGCGCGGCCACAACATCAAGGTCGTCCAGGACGGCAACACGGTCCTGCTCGTCGACACCGACACAGGCGTCGTGAGCAGGATCGACCCGTCCCAGCTCAAGGTCGCCGGCAGCCGGCAGGTCGGCGGGCCCGGCCTCCAGGTCGTCGCGAACGGCGGCGCCGCCTACACGGTCGACTCCGTGGAGGGCGTCGTCCAGCAGATCGACCCGGTGAAGCTCACCCCCGTCGGCCCGGCGGCGAAGCTCACCGCGCCGCTCGGGCAGGCGGGCATCGACGCCGACGGCGCGCTGTGGGTGCCCGTCCCGCAGACCGGCCAGGTCACGCCGTTCCAGGACGGGCGGCCGGGGACGCCGGTCGCCGCCGGACGGGCCGGCGACCGGCTTTCGCTGACCATCACCGCCGGACGGCCCGTGATCACCAACAGCACGTCCGCGACCGCGCTGGTCGTCCGGCCGGAGGGCACGCAGCGGATCACGCTGCCCGCGCCCGTCGCGAAGGCGGAGGACGGCGTCCAGGTCCCGGCGGTGGCGGACGGGCAGATCGTGCCGATGCTCGGCGCCGGAGGCTCGCTGTACCTGCTGGACACCGGCGTCGGACGCGTCGAATCGGTCGCGCTGCGCATGCCGGACCACACGTTCCAGGCGCCGCAGGTGCTGGGCGCCCGCGTCTACCTCCCCGACCGCACGACCGGGCGGCTGCTGGTCTTCAACACCGACCGCAACGCCTGGGAGAAGCCGATCACGGCCACCCGGCCCGGCGGGACGATCGAGGTCGTCGTCCGCGACCACATGCTGTGGGTGAACGACCCGGACGGCGCGACGGCGCTCGCCTTCGACGCGCGGGGCGGGGTCAAGCGCATCAAGAAGTACGAGGACGAGATCCCCGGCAGCGTGCGCAAGCCGCTGCCCGCCCAGCCGAAGCCGGGCAACGGGCAGGGCAACCGCAACGG
>NZ_SMKH01000525.1 GCF_004348515.1 Actinomadura sp. KC345
GCGCCGGGCCGGCCGCCCTTTTCCGGCCAGCCCCCGTTTGCGGGCCAGCCGCCGGTGCCGCCGGGGCAGCCCTACCAACCGCCTCCCGGCGCCCCGCCTTCCTTCTGAGGTCAGGGTGCGCCCCCAGGGCGCTCGGGGGTGCGGCCCCCAGTGGTCTCAGGGTGCGGCTCCGCCATGCAGCGGGGCCGGAGGCGGCCAAGGTCGTACCGAAGGGTGATGACCCGCGCGAGACGAGCGCATACGGTGAGGGCATGGGTAAGACGATTCTGACCATTCTCGGTGTAGTGCTCGCGGTGTGGCTGGTGATGACCGTCATCGGGGCGATCCTGTCGATGCTGAAGTTCTTCTTCTTCATCGGCTTCGTCGCCGTCCTGGTGGTACTTGCCGTGACCGCGGTGTCCAAGTTGTCAAAAAGTAACTCGTAAGTCCCCCATGCCTCTTGCCGGGGCATCGCCGGTGACCGCATGATGCCGGAACAACCGGCGGTCATCGGCGAAGGGGCCCATCGTGCCAGGACTTACTGAGCTGCTGCGCGAGCGTGCGAGCGCGCATCCCGATCGCATCGCGTACATCGCGGGCGACACTGAGATCAGCTATGGCGAGTTCGACCGGCGCGTCGACCAGGTCGCTTCGGCGCTGGCGGCCGCCGGTGTCGAGCGCGGTGACCGCGTCGCCGTCCTCGACAAGAACTCCCTGGAGTACGCCGAGCAGCTGTTCGGCGCGGCGCGCGTCGGCGCGGTCCAGGTCCCGGTCAACTACCGGCTGGCACCCGACGAGGTCGCCTACATCGTCAACAACGCCGAGGCGACGGTCTTCGTCGTCGGCCCCGAGTTCGTCCCCGTCCTGGACGCGATCGCCGACAAGCTGGAGCACACCACGCACACGGTGGTGATCGGCGGCTCCGACCGGTACGAGGACTACGCCGCCTGGATCGAGGGCGCGCCCACCGCCCCGCAGAAGTACGAGGCCGACACGGCGGACGTGTTCGTCCAACTGTACTCGTCGGGCACCACCGGCCGCCCCAAGGGCGTCATGCTGACGCACGACAACTTCTTCGCGGCCCTGACGGTCACCAACGACGTGTGGGACATCGAAGAGTCGTCCGTCCTGATGGTCGCGATGCCGATGTACCACGTGGCGGGCAACGTCCTCACCGTCTCCTCCGTCTACAACGGCCTCACCAGCGTGATCGCGCGCGAGCCCGACCCGACGCTGATCGCGAAGGGCATCGAGAGGCACCGGGTCACGCACATCTTCCTCGTCCCGGTCCTGCTGCAGTTCATGCAGCTGATCCCGGAGGTCGGCGAGGCCGACATGTCCAGCCTCGAACTGCTGCTGTACGGCGCGTCCCCGATCAGCGAGGACGTGCTGCGCGGCGCCATGCGGATGCTGCCGAACACCCAGTTCATGCAGGTGTACGGGCTGACGGAGGTCACCGGCGCGATCACCATGCTGCCCGCCGAGGACCACGACCCGGACGGCCCGAACACCCACCGGCTGCGCAGCGCCGGCCTCCCGAACGCCAACACCAAGATCAAGATCCTCGACCCGGCGACCCAGGAGGAGGTCCCCGTCGGCCAGGTCGGGGAGATCGTCTGCCAGACCCCGCAGAACATGAAGGGCTACTGGGGCCTGCCCGACGCGACCGAGGCCGCCCTCTCCGCCGACAACTGGTTCCGCACCGGCGACGTCGGCTACCTCGACGAGGACGGCTACGTCTACATGCACGACCGGGTCAAGGACATGATCATCTCTGGCGGGGAGAACATCTACCCGGCCGAGATCGAGAACGCCCTGATGAGCCACCCGGACATCACCGACTGCGCGGTCATCGGCGTCCCGTCCGAGAAGTGGGGCGAGACGCCCAAGGCCCTCGTCGTGGTGTCCTCGGACATCTCCGAACAGGACATCATCGACTACTGCCGCGAGCGACTGGCGCACTTCAAGTGCCCCAGCTCCGTCGAACGCCGCGACGAGATCCCCCGCAACCCCACCGGCAAGATCCTCAAGCGCGAACTCCGCGACCCCTACTGGGAAGACAAAGACCGCGCGGTTCATTAGCAGTTCCCTTGGCGTCGGGCCCTGGGGGCCCTCCTTCGGCGGGAACTGCGGTGCGATCGCTGCATCGCTCCGAACTCGCCTTGGCGGCTCGCTTCGCGATCAGGTTTCTCGCTTCGCTCGAAACCTGCCTTCGGACGCGATCGCAGTGGTTCAGATTGTTGCGGTTGCGGCGGTGGCTGGGGCCGTGCGGATGTGGGTGCGGCCTGGCGCCGGGAGGTGGGTCTTGCCCAGCGACCGGCGCCGGGTGGGCGTCAGTTCAGGTGAAGCGGACTGCGCCTGAGAGGGGGCGGTGGTCGGAGGTTCTGGTGGGGGT
>NZ_SMKH01000526.1 GCF_004348515.1 Actinomadura sp. KC345
CCACTCATCATCGGTCAGGTCCGAGGGGTAACACGACTGCCGAGACATCCCGCCATCCTGGGGCGAACCTACCCGGACGGTCACGCAGACACACCGACCTAGATCAACTTCTCAAACACGCACTAAGACGTGCCCCCTAGTGAAGGGACACAACCCATGGCCAACGAGGCCCAGCAGGCGGCCGACAACGCGGACGCCGCCAAGAACAATCTGAGCGGCGCTGCTCGCGAGTACGCGAGCAACCCGACACCTCAGAACGAGCAGAACTTCGGCGACGCCTACCAGAGCTCCGCCGAAGCCCACAGCGAGGCCCGCCCGCTCCACGGCGGGTCCGGGGCCTGATCACCCCGGCCCAATCGCCGGTCCTCACGCTTCCTGAGCGTGAGGACCGGCACTCTGCAAACGCCCATTAGGCGGCGACGCAGCACGGGCCCGCCTCGCCAAGTGCCGGAGGCAGGGCCGTGATTCGCCGCAGGCCGGTGCGACGTCCACCGGTGGGCAGACGTCGAGGGCGGATTCCTGGCGTCGCTCGCCGAGACCGGCGCCACGTTCGCCGAGACGCCCTGGAGCTGACGGATGGTGGCGGGTCGAGGAATACGAGAGGAGTGGGGCGATGCATGCAGCCGAGCACACGGGGGCCATGGCGGGTGATCCATCACCGGCTGCTGAAGGCCGCCCGTGAACCTCCGGAAATGAAAGAATTTCGACGGCCGTGGTGCACGACCACGCCCGCCGGGATCCGTTGATCAGGGCTCCGCCAAGGCGGAGTCCTTATGCAGTGCTACTGCTTCACACCATCGCCGGCGGCCGCGGCGCCCCGGGCCCGCCCGGCGTCTGCGGCGGCTTCGGGAGCGGAGGCGGATACGGCGTGGCGCAGAGCGTGGCGAACAACATCGCATTGTTCCCTTCGTTTGGGCGACCGTCGGTCGCGTCTTCGGCGGAGACCGTCCGCAGTTCGCGATCTTGGGCAACGTCAGGTCCGACACACGGACGAGCGGCAGCCGCGGCGACAAGCCGCGCTCGGACTCCTACTCGCACGCCGCCGAAACAGGCTTGCGCTGGACGAACGGCGGGGCGACACCGTCGGCTCGTCGCCTCTCCCCTGGCGCAGCGGAACGAGTGCCCGGCTCGCAGGGGATCGGGGCGGTGGAGCCAGGAGTTCGGCGTTCCGGCCGGGGGCCGGCTGTTCGTCGGCCGCGCGGCGGGATCATGACCGACCGGACGTACCTCGGGGCATGGCACACGGCGAGGGCGGCGACCTGAGCGAGCGTGAGGCGGCCTCGCTGCTGGCCAAGACGCCGTACGACCTCCGGCACGCGGCCGTGTCAACCCGTGGCCGTGCCGCTACGCGTCTACGCCGAGTGCGTCGCCGGTCAGAAGGAGGATGCCAAGCGCCGAATCAGCGAAGCGACCAGGCCGAAGAGCCCTGAGAACTTCGGCACGTACTCGGCACAGCCACCCGTAGGAGCCCATGAACGATCAGAGACAGCGGGCTTGCAAAGCTGATCATGAATTCGAGCCTTGACCTGACGTTCAAACCATGCCGCGCTCAAGCTCGGTGCTTCTGGCATGGTGGTCCGGTGGCAGCTACCGCAATCGATTATCAGTGGATTAACGACTACTCGGAGCTAGCAGAGGCGTACTGTGCGGTCCTGGTTCGCGACCTGACCGTGCGGGACTACTTGCGGGGCATGCGGGCTACGCCTGACGGAGACGTCTCGGGGTATGCCGGATTGGAGAGGCGAACCTCGGATGTCTGGGAGGAACACTCCGGTAACCAGTTCCTGATCGCGGCCACTACAGTCCCTGCCGATCAAGGCGAGTGGCTGCTTGGCCTGGAAGTCAACGGCTTCCTGGGTACCGTGCCGCATCTGGTCGAACCGCTGTCGCGAGGTACCCGCCTGGTCGCCCACTTCTGCAACGTCAACGCCCATGACCTGTTCCTTTGGTACGAGGACGGTGAGGTCCGGACATCGTTCGAACCGCTCTTCCCGACCGGTCTAGACGGTTCCACCCCGAACGATCTAGTCGAACTGATGGCAGAGGTGGGATTCGACCTGCATGAGGAGGATGACGAGTACGAACCGGACTTCTCCATGACGACTGAGGCCGCGTTCGCCTTGGCCGAACGACTGACCGGGGTTCGTCTCACGCCGGAACTCCTCGACAGGACCACGTTTGTCACCGGACTCGTCCCCTGGAGCGCTTCCCGGTCATGAACTCGTAGTCACGGCTGATCATGGCAACCCCTGCTGGCGGTGCCGTCAACATTCCCGGCAGTCGTCCCTCCCAGGTCGCTGGCCTGCCGCGGCCTCACGGGCGTGCAACGCACACCC
>NZ_SMKH01000527.1 GCF_004348515.1 Actinomadura sp. KC345
GACGTCGAGCATGGCAGGATAGGTCACCACGTGGAGCCCTTCTGGCAGACGAGAGATCTTCAGCGAGACCTCTTCTACCGGGGCTCCACGTGCCTTTTCTGGTCCTCGCCATCTGTCCGCGAGTCTCTCCGAACACCATCGATCGTGCCTCGGAAATCCCTACTGTCCGAATCGATCGTGCCGAGAAAACCTCAGTGGGACGTGCTCCATCGACTCCGGCAAGGGCTTCATCCTCTGTAGGTTGCCGAAAACGGGCGTCTCCGCGCGGGGCGAGGGACGTCGGTCATGTCTACGTCGCGGATGGCGTCTGGGCTTTCGATCACGATGGATGGACCTTGGAGTCCGAGCTCCTGAGCGTCACACGCGCCGCCGAACCGCTCAGCGACTTCCGGCCGCGTCCGATCCGCATGGATCTCGACACGTTCTCCGCAAGCCATCGCCACCGGCCCCGGCAGTTGTTCGCCTTCGACCCATGGGAGCGGGCGCTGCGGTACATCAGCCGGTTTCCTGCCCCGAATGCTGACGGCAGAGGCAGATGATCTCCGGTGGCTGTGGACGCACGGGAGGGTCAGTCCGGCAGGACGGCGCGGTGGACGGAGTCGCGGAGCAGGGTGCGGCGTTGCTCATGGGCTTCGGCGGGCTCTTCGGCGGTCGCCGCGTAGACGTTGCTGACGGGTGACCAGGCCATCGACATGGCGATGACCATGGCCATCACGTCGAACGGGTCTCCCTCGCGCACGCGGCCGGCGGTCTGGGCGTCGGCGATGGCGCGGAGCTTGTGGTCGTCGACGCGGTCGTGGTCGTCGACGAGGTGGCCCGCCGGGCGGCGCTCCAGGCGGGCCCAGGTGGCCAGGCGGATCAGGTCCGGGCGCCGCAGGTACTCGTCGTAGAGGCGTACGGCCCAGTCCGCGAGGTCGGTGGCGTCGATCGGCACCACGTTCATGATCCGCTCCAGCGAGCCGGAGAAGACCGTGTCGAAGAGCTGCTCCTTGTTGCCGAAGTAGGCGTAGAGCTGGGCTTTGTTGGTGCGTGCGGCGGCCACGATCCGCTCGATGCGCGCTCCGGCGATTCCTCGTTCGGCGAACTCCCGGGTCGCCGCATCGAGGATGCGCTGATGGGTCGCCGCTCCGCGCGGGGTCAGGGGCTGGTCGGCCATGGCTCGAAGCTATCAAACAGAACGGTTGGTTTGCTTTAGGCGGCGACCTGTGCCTACCGTGAACAAACAGAACAGTCTGTTTAAGGAGGAGAGCCTATGCGAACCACTGCCGGCTGGCAGGCCGATGGGTCGACGCTGCGGCGCACGCTGCTGAACCGCCGCGACCTGCGTCCCGACGACCTCGCCGTCCGCATCGACTATTGCGGCGTGTGCCATACCGATCTGCATGCGCTCAACGGGGACGCGGCGCGTCCTCTGGTGCCGGGCCACGAGTTCACGGGGGTGGTGGGCCGAGACCGGGGCCGCGGTCACCCGCTTCTCCGTCGGTGACCCCGTCGCGGTCGGCAACATCGTCGATTCCTGCGGCGACTGCCCCATGTGCCGGGCCGGTCAGGACAACTTCTGCCATGCCTTCCCGACCCTGACCTATGGCGGCATCGACCGGGAGGACGGTACGACCACCCTGGGCGGCTACTCCCGCGAGTACGTCGTCCGCGACCGGTTCGCCTACCCGCTCCCCGAGGGCCTGGATCCGGCCGCCGCCGCTCCCTTGCTCTGCGCCGGGATCACCGTCTGGGAACCCCTGCGCGCCCTGGGCGTAGGTCCTGGCAGCCGGGTGGCGGTGGCGGGGCTGGGCGGTCTGGGCCATCTTGCGGTCAAGCTGGCGGTGGCGTTGGGCGCCGACACCTCGGTCATCAGCCGTTCACCCGGCAAAGCGGACGACGCACGCCGTCTCGGTGCTCGGGCGGTCATCGTCTCCACCGATCCGGAACAGATGGCCGCGGCCCGGGACCGGTTCGACGTTGTGATCGACACCATCTCCGCTCCGCACGACCTCGGCCCGTACCTGCGGCTCGTCGCCCTCGACGGCACGCTCAGCCACCTCGGGCACCTCGGGCCCGTCACGGTGGAGACCGCGGACCTGCTCATCGGGCGCAAGAAGCTCAGCTCCGCGGGGAGCGGCGGCCGGCCCGCCACCGCCGCCATGCTCGCCTTCTGTGCCGACAAGCGCATCGCCGCCGACATCGAGATCCTCCCTTCGGCCCGTGTGCACGAGGCTCTCGAACGCCTCCGGCGCAACGACGTCCGCTACCGCTTCGTTCTTGACATGTCCGACCTGGACTGAACGGAGAACCGTGTCCGCTCCCTGACCCGTTCGTGGCCGGTGTTGGTCTTGGG
>NZ_SMKH01000528.1 GCF_004348515.1 Actinomadura sp. KC345
AGTTGGCGGAGGTCCTGTCGGCGCGGGTTACGAGCCCGTCGCGGATGAGGGCGGCGCGGTGCTGCGGATGCGCAACTGCCCGTTCGGTGTGGTGGCCGAGGCGTTCCCTCCGCTGTTGTGCGGGATGAATCTGGCGCTCCTGGAAGGTCTCGTGGAGGGGTCTTCGCAGGTCCGGGTGCGGATGGACGCGCGGCCGGGCTGGTGCTGCGTGGCGGCGGAGACTTCTAAAAACAATGAGCATTGACATAGAAGCGGGCCCCATGGTGAGGTGAGCTTCATGACCGGACACCTCACGCCCAACGCGGAGTTCCCTCACGCGCAGTCCCACCTCGTCCAGTTCCACCTCGCCCAGTTCAACGTCGGCACGCTCCGCTTCCCGCTGGACGATCCGCGGGCCGCGGATTTCGTCGCGCTGCTCGAACCCGTGAACGCGCTCGCCGACGCCGCCCCCGGGTTCGTGTGGCGGCTGGCGGAGGAGGGGCAGCCGGACGCCACCGGGATGCGGCCCGCCGGCGAGGACGTGATCATCAACTACTCGGTGTGGGAGTCCGCCGAGGCGCTGTGGGACTTCGTGTACCGCAGCGCGCACCTGGAGACGATGCGGCGCCGCCGGGAGTGGTTCCAGCGGCACGTGGACGCGCATCTCGTCCTGTGGTGGATCCCCGCGGGCCATGTCCCGACCGTCGGGGAGGCCCTGGAGCGCCTCGCGCTCATCCGCGCCCAGGGCCCCTCTCCCCGCGCGTTCACGTTCGCCTCGTCGTACACCGCCGAGGAGGCCGCGGGCTCCGAGCCCGCGGGCGTCTGAGGGGCGCCGGGGCGGTCAGCCGAGGAGGGCGGCGGTGTGCCGGCCCGCGGCGGCGGCGGTGAGGAAGTAGGGGAGGTCCTCGTCGAGGCGGCGGCCCATGGTGGACAGCCGGACGCCCCATTCCTTCTCGGCGGCGCTCAGCGTCTCATGAAGGCCGTCGACGGGGACGGGGACGAGGCGGTGGCGGTCGCCGAGCGGCGCGGCGGCGGCGGCGACGCGGGCGCCGAAGGGGCCGCCGAGTTCGGGGACGGGGATGTCGGCGGGGGCCAGGGCGACGCGGCCGTAGGCGGTGAGGGAGTGGTGGGAGACGCCGATGTGGCGCTCGCGTCTGTCGCCCTCGCTGACGCGCAGGGAGCCGACGGGGCGCCCGCCGAGGACGGAGGCGGCGTTGACGGCCTCGCCCGCCGTGACGCCGGAGAAGCCCCACCGGGTGCCGGTCCCGAGGTTGCCGGGGCCCTGGGCGAGGACGGCGGCGTCGGCGCCGAGGACGAGCCGCGCGACCAGCAGGCCGGTGTGCACGGTGACGGCCTCCAGGTCGCCGCCGAAGGCCTGCCCGGTCGTGACGGTGGCGGCGAGGGCGCCGGCGTCCTTGAGCCGGGCGATGGACATGGAGAACCAGGCCGGCAGCGCGCCGCCGTCCGGCATGACGTACACGACCCGCGCGGAGGGGCGGCCGGCGAGGAGCGCGGCGAGGATCGGCGGGAGCGCGGAGTGCAGGTCGGCGACGATGACGGGCATGCCGCCGAGTGAGTCGGCGTCGCGCAGGACGTCGTGGTGGGGGGAGTCCTGCTCGTCGGCGCCGAGGACGGTGGCCTGCAGGGGCGTGTAGCGGGCCTTGACGAGGTGGCCGGGGCCGGACGGGTCGGGCGGGAGCCGGTCGGGGATCGCGACGACCATGGCGTAGCCGCCGGTCCCGAGGCCCATCGCCAAGGCCGTAGTGTTGAGCAGGACGGTGTCGCCCGGTTCCGGCCGTCCCACGAGGTGGGGGTAGGCCAGGGCGCGGTGCGTGCCGTCGCCCCCGATCGAGACGTTCAGCTCGACCGCCCCGGGCCATTCGCGGCGGATGTCCTCGACTGTGCCTTTGCGCCATCGGATCACACCGGGAAACGGTAGCGTCCTGGACGGCGGGTCGTGGCCGTGAGGCGGCCGTGTCCGCGTGAGCGGTCCAGGGGGCCGGAGAGCGGAGAGGTGGTGACGAAGTGTCGCGACGCAAGACCGAGCGCCTGCTCAACCTGGTGGTCTGCCTGCTCGCCACCCGGCGCTATCTGACGGCCGAGCAGATCCGGCGTGCGGTGCCCGGCTATCCGGACTCCGACGAGGCGTTCAAGCGGATGTTCGAGCGGGACAAGGAGGAGCTGCGGGAGCTGGGCGTCCCGCTGGAGGTGGGCAGCGACCAGCAGGGCGGCGGCGGTGAGGAGATCGGGTACCGGATCCCTCCGCAGGACTACGAGCTGCCGGACCTCCATCTGACGCCCGACGAGGCGGCGGTGCTGGGCCTGGCGGCGCGGGTGTGGCAGCGGGCCAGCAT
>NZ_SMKH01000529.1 GCF_004348515.1 Actinomadura sp. KC345
CTGCCGTGTGGTCACGCGGGCCTGGTCGGCGAGGGTCATCGTCACTGCGCTGTTCGTCCTGTCTCGCCCTGCTCGATATCAGAAGGACTCATCCGTCCCTTGTGTCACAGCAGTCTGACAGAGAGGGTGGCCGGATCCTGTATCCCCCCGAAGCGGTTGCCGTCGCCGTGGTCATTGCCGAATCTGGGCTGTTCTGGAGCAAGGGGCCGCCGCGCGTCGCGACATGTCCGCCGGCCACGACCGCCATGGGGCGCGCCGGCGTCGGCTCGGCATCAGCGGGCAAGGGCGACGATCTCGTCAACGGTTGTGAGAGGGATCATCAGCGCCGCATCCCATGTCTCGTCATCTTGGCCGATCAGCATCGTTGCCCGCTCGTCCCCGGACACCGACCAGAAAACCGGCGAGCCTGCACAGACGCCCACTATCAGGGATCGCCGCTCGTCCCAACTTGCGTCGCGGATCCCGCTCAGCCGAGCCAAATCCCCGAGAGGCGCCCAGATATGCACCTCCCATGTTTCGGTCTGCAGCATCAACAAGGGCACCGGATCGGCGTCCACATCCAACGTCACCTCAATCATCCCGGGATGCTTGCATACGGCAGGGCCCTCCGACGGGTTGGAAAGACGCCTCCGGCGGAGGCTTTGGCTTGGAGAAGCAATGTGCGTGGAGTAGTTCTCTCGTGCGCCTGTGTACGCGGCCAGGTGGGAGAACGCGAGCGTTTTGGCCGCCTTGAGGAAGGAGCAAGGCTCCGCGGTCGTCCAGACCTCGCCAGGTTCGGCCGGACGCTGCCAAGGCCGCATTCGCGCGTTCGACGTGCTTGGACGGTTGGACGGTTGGACGGGCAAGAGTCGTCCCCGATACGACGAGATGCCACCTGGGCTGTACCGGCCATGACGGTACTGGGGTCGTGACAGGCTGCCTCATCTGGAAAGCATCGATCGGCTGCCCTGGCTGCGATGAGGTCTGGCGCCTTATCCGGTCTGCACTCTGGACGACCTCTGCGAGCAAAGGAGGGCCTTGATGGGCCAGGTCATCTACTGGATGAACACCTCTATCGACGGGTTCATCGCGGATCCCGACGGCGGCATGGACTCTTTCGACCCCGCCGAGGACTTCCGCCAGGCGGCGAACGACCATGTTCGCCGGCACGCGGGGTTCCTGTTCGGGCGGCGGCTGTACGAGGCGATGGAAAAGCCCTGGACTAGGACCTCGGCAAGGAAGGCGTGCCGGCCCTCGAGCGAGAGTTCGCCCAGCTCTACAAGGAGACGCCGCGGTATGTCTTCTCCGACACCCTCCAGACCGTCCCCGAAGGGGTCACGATCGTCCGTCGTAAGGACGCCGTGTCCGTGGTGACGCGCCTCAAGCAGGAGATCGACGGCACCTTCCAGCTCGGCGGCCCCGAGCTGGCCGCCTCCCTGCTGGACCTGATCGACGAGTTCTGGGTGTACGCGTTCCCCGTGATCATCGGGCGTGGCCGGCCGTTCCTGCCCGTGGGACGGGAATTGCGGCTGCGCCTGGCCGAGCACCGTTCCCTCGCCTCGGGAATCGTGTTCCGGCGCTACGTGCGGACCTGACCGGCCAGGCATGCGCGGGCGTACCGACGAGCGGTCAGTGGCGGTATGCCGCGCGACTCCAGATGAGTTGGCGCCCGCGTCTCGGCCCGTTTTTACGACTGGAGTCGAGAAGTTCGTCTCGGTGTCGATCCACGGCGAGACGGGCGGGCTGCGAAGTTCTCCTGCGACGTGCGAGCGGGGATCGGGTGGCCTGGAACCGTCCCTCGTTGCCATGGGATTCGCGGGCGCCGGACTGACTTGGGTCAGCAGTCGGCCGCCGTCGGCATCTTGACCTCAACTGCGGTTGAGGTGCCACGCTCAGGGTTCCGCACGAAAATCGATGGGGGAACCGTGGTCGACAGCCAGCGAACAACCACAGAGAGATCCGAGCACGACCAGCTCGCCGCGGTTGTGGAAAGCTATGAAAGCGCGTTCAACGGCAACGACGCCGAAGCCATGAATGCGCTCTTCTCGGAAGACGCGGTCTTCGTCAATTTCGGCGGCAATCTCGTCTTTGGAGCTGAACTTCTGTATCGGGCGCAAGCTCACGTTTTCGCTCCCGGAGGTGCACTGGAGAACATCAGCGTCCGGTACCTCGTCGAGAGCACTGAACGTTTTCCACCAGCGTCTGTGGGTGGGTGATCACAGCATGATCGCGGGCGGTGTGGCGGGCCCTGAAACATGAAGAAGCCCTGGTAGGACGGGTGATCTCTCACAACCCACCGCCCCCAC
>NZ_SMKH01000052.1 GCF_004348515.1 Actinomadura sp. KC345
CGATACCCCCCACCGACCAGGTACGCTTTCCCGGCAACGCGGGCGCGTAGCTCAGGGGTAGAGCACTCGCCTTACAAGCGAGGAGTCGGCGGTTCGAAACCGTCCGCGCCCACCCAGGTAGAGGCCATGATCCGCTGGCGCGGATCATGGCCTTTGATCTTGTGAGGGACTAACTGAGTGACTAGGGGCCCTGATCCGTTGCGTCGTCGGCGGCGAAGATGCCGTCCATGGCGGTCGCGCCCTTCTCCATCACCGGCCGGATCTGAAGGCGGTAGACGGTCTCGGTGACGGCCGTGCTGCGGTGCCCGACCAGGCGTGAGATGTCCTCGATGGGGATGCCGTGGTCGGACAGGACGGAGACGAAGCTGTGCCGCATCTCCCGGGGAGCCCACTCGGCGCCGACCAGGCCCGCCTTGTCGAGCACCTTGCGGAAGTCGCGTCGGACGTTGGCGGCCGACATCGGGAGGCCAGAACGGGTGCAGAAGACCAAGCCGGGCTCGGACGGGGTGTCGCCGGCGTTGTCGTCCTGGTGCTCCTGGAGACGCTGAAGCGCGTCGACGCAGATACGTGGCAGCTTCAGGGTCCGGCGGGACTTCCTGGTCTTGGTGTCGCCCTTCTTGCGGACGGACCGCCAGACGTACATCGCATATGCGTCGTGTTTCCAGCCCGCCTCATGGACCGGAGTCCACCGGGGGGCCTTTTCGACGTAGGTGACGACGTGGTCCCAGGCCAGTGCGCGCAGTTCCTCCGTCCGGGCGCCGGTGGCCAGAGAAAGGGCGATGTAGGCACCGATTCGCGGTTCGGCTTTTCTGGCCGCGTCGAGCACCGCTTTGGCTTGCGCGAGGGTCAGGGCCTTGGACGGACGTCCTTCGCGGCCTTCGGGGACGTCGCATAGATCGACGACATTGCGCCGGACCTTGTCCCGCGCCATGGCCTTGCGCACCGAGCGGCTCAGTATGGAATGGATCAGCTTGAGCGAACGGGTACTGAGTTCCTTGGACTTCGCGTTGAGCCAGATGTCCACGTCCTCGGCCGTCAGCTCCCGAAGCTTGCGTGCGCCAAGGGCCGGGATGACGTGATTTTCGGCGAACGTGCGAGTCATCTCCACGGTGCGCTCCGACCGGCCACTGAGGCCGTGCTCCAGCCAGTACTCGACCGCCTCGGCGACCGTGTACTTCGCCGGCTCCGACGGCAGCCCGTCCTCGTGGTCACGAAGCACCTTGCGGAGCGCGTCCTTAGCGGCCGTCTTGGTCTTGCCGCTGCCCTTCCGGACGATTCGCTTGCCCTGCGGGGTGTATCCGACGGTCACCGAGGCGATCCAGCGGCGTCGGCGCTGGTCCCAGTGCAGCCCGCCGTCTCCCCGAGCGCGCCGCTTCTCCTTCGGTTCCTTGCCGTCGTCGGGCTCTTCGAGAGGAGCGGTCTGGGACATTGGATCTCCTTCGAACGTCGTCACGCCGAGTGACGGGTGTTGGTGTGGGGGAGGCCGTGGCGCGGCTGCAGGTATGCAGGAAATGCAGAAGAATCAATTTCTCTGCATTCCTTGCAGGCATGTAGGGCTCCATGTGGCGGGGGGCCCTCGACGGCGGTCACCGTGCGTAGCAACTGCCGAGCTGTCGTTACGGGGCCCTGGAACCCCCTTCGAAGGCCTGTGGATGGGCCTCGAAGACAGCGGCTCGGGAGCGGCCAGGCCCGGTGGTGCGTGGTGAGGAGGGCAGACGTCGGATCCACCCATGGGCCTCGAGGACGCGCAGACCCGGCTCGGTGTCGGCGACCTTGCGGAAGCGGGGACGGAGGGACTGGACGGCGTCGCTGGCGGTGAAGCGGTGGGTTCCCGTACGGCCGATCCAATCGCGTAGCGCGCGGGCGTCGGCCAGGTCGGGATCGGCGCCGATGAGGTCGTAGGCCGCCTGAGCGTGCGCGAGGAAGTAGTCCCCGATCTGGCGTGCGCAGGCGAAGGTGTCCGAGGTGATGGGGCGGGTCCGGGTGCCGTGAGGGTGGTGGGCCAGGTGGAGGAGGCCGGCGATGCGGATGACGGCGCCGGGGAACTTGCCTCCCCAGTCGGGCATGTGGGCGAGGTCGTTGCCGGGCCGGTAGCGCGGTTCGGTTTCGCGCAGCAGCTCTTGCACGGTGCTGAGCGCCGCGTCGCTGAAGGTGAGGGTGATCGGGTCGTCGATGTCGTGCAGACGGGTGATGAGGCTGGTGAGCGTGTCGGCGTAGACCTGGGTGATCTGCGCGGGGATCAGTTCTGGGCTGGCGTCGCGGTAGCCGAGTAGCGAGGCCGGGACGGCGTACAAGAGCCGTCCGAGCAGGCCCTGGCCGCGAAACTGCGGAGTGTCCGCCAGCCCGGCCAGGACATCCGGCTGGGTGCAGATGCCCAGGGTGACGTGCGCGGATTCGATGACCTCGGACGGCCGCCCAACCCGGTCGATGCGCATTCCTTCCCCGGCGTGGCCGTGCTTGAGGACGGCGAAGTTGGGTGCGCCGCTGTAGCGGCCGGCGGCAATGGAGAAGATCTCGCCCTCGGGAGACAGGACGGCCATCCGCCCGCCTTGCTGCGCCAGCTGCGAGGTCAGGACTTCGGGTGTCGCGTCATCGGAGAACAGCCGCGGCTCGGCCGGTACCCGTAGCTCCTGGAGCCGTTCGGCGGCGATGCGCGCGTCGGCCAGGTGCTGCTCGCGGACGACGGCGTCAATGGCGTTGATGGCGGCCTTCTCGGCCTTCTCCAGGTCGGCCTCGGCGACGCGCCGCTGAATGGCGATGTCGGTGATGTAGGGCTGGGCCTGGTCGCGCAGCATCGCCTCAGCGGCCCGGATCGGGGCGGTCATCGCCGCGAATACCTCCGACTTGCGGTTGCCGGGGCCGAGCGCGATGACGGTGAACAGGTTGGTCGGTTCGCGCCAGCCGCGCGCCTGAACCCAGACCTTGCCTCCGGACGCGACCGCGAGGACGGCCAGGGCCAGGCAGCCGGACAGGTCGGCCGGTGTCTGTGTTTGCTCGGCCAGCCGGGCGGTGTATTCGGCGAGCCAGTCCGGCAGCATCGGCAGCGGGAACGCCGGCAGTTCGCGGGCGGCCTCAAGCGGCGTCGGTTCCGGCCAGCCGTGTGCGTTCGGCGCTGTGATTTCTTGGACGGCTGAGATGACGGCGCTTCGCAGGTCGCTGGTGTCGCCGTCGGCCGCTTGGTGGCCGAGTTGGGTGAGGTGGATGCCGGTCGTGGCGACGGTGCGGGCGTAGGCGAGATCGGCAAGCCGATGGGCGTAGTAGCCGGCCTGGGTGGAGGACACCGTGTCTTGGATCAGGGTGTGCAGGTAGGGGCCGCCGCCGACCTTGCTGAGGCGGCGCGGGCCGAGCTCGGCGGCGACAGCGGTCGGTTCGCATGGGTCGCCGCGGTCGGCCAGGTCGCAGATGGCCTGCCAGACCTCTCGGTGGGCGGGCCGGTAGAACTCACTGCCGTCGAGGACGTCTCGGGCGTCGGCCACGGCGCGGGTCGAGAGCATCATCGCTCCCAGCACCTGCCGTTCGGCTCCGAGGTCGTGAGGGAGCGCGCGCGACAGGCTCTGGTCCCCGTCCTCGCCGCCGTTCACGACACGAAGCGGAGGTTGAGTCATCGGACGACCGCCCTCGCGGCGGCGTGTGGTGCGGGCGAGGTTGCCCAAGCGGATCTCATTGGTCCTCCACGGCGAAGACGAGGCCGCCCGCGAGTGGTGAGCGGGACGGGACGGATGTGACTTGGCGGGCCGAGAGAGACCCGGCCCACCGCGGGGTGATGGCCGGGTTCTGCTCTCGGGACAGGCTGGCGTAGGTCTCTTGGCAGGGCCCCGTGACACGGTTGCGGCCGTGGGCGGGGGCTGGGGGAGGGAGTTACAGGTCAGAGGCGGTGTGACGCCGTGACACGGCACGTGTGACACGGGCGTGACGCGGGTGCGTGACAGGCGCGTGACAAGATCATTCGTGCGGCGGCCGCGCCCCCACGCGCAGCCGCACACGCGGGGTTCATGCCGCCTGCCCGAGGTCGTCACGGTCCAGCGGTGCCAGGTCGGTGACGGTGTAGGTCGTGCTGCTGCCGGACTTGGCGGCTGTCAGGACGCCGCGGGCGGTGAGGTCCTTGAGGACCTTGTAGATCCAGCCGCGGCCGTTGCCGGTGCGGTTGCGCACTGCGGTCAGCTCGGCGTCGGAGGCGGTGAAGGACGTCCGTCCGGTCTGCCGGCGGTGACGAAGCCAGTCGTGCACCAGGCGGCGGGCGGCGGCCGGGGTCATCGGCTCACCGTCGTCGTTATCGGTGACGAGGCCCTCGGCCTCGGCGTCGGTCGGCTCCTGGATCCGGTCGTCGGCGCCGGCGGTGACGGTCGGCTCGGGGTCATCGGTGCGCAGCGCGGCCGCCACCGGGTCACCGCTCTCCCGGAGCCGGGCGGCCGCCTGGACACTGTCGCTGGCGGTCACCAGGACTGTGCGGGCCTCGCCGTCGTCGCTGGCGGGGCCGATGACGCCCTTGCGCTCCAGCGCCTCCAGGAGGCGAAGGGAGTCGTCCCGGGACACGCGGAGCTTGCGCTGCAGCATCTGCGGTGACGCGTGCTGGACGGCGATGACCAGCTCGGCCGCGTCGCCGAGCAACTCGGCGAAGTCGGCCGCGAACGCCTCCCGCTCGTCCTCCTGGACGCCGTCCTGAACCGGGACGCTCATGGCCGGAGGCGGCGCCGCGGAGGCGGTGGCCGAGGTAGTGGCTTGGACGCGGCTCAGCGCGGCGGTGAAGTGGTCGATGTCCTTGGCGGTGGCCGGGTGGGCGGCGGCGTGTGCGGCCATGGCTGCGTTGGCTTCGGCGCTGCCCGAGCCCCAGGAGTAGGTGCGCAGCGGCATGGCGTAGTGCGTGGGCCGGATGCTCTTGCCGTCCAGGTAGGCCATGCCGGGGTAGTGGTCTTCCCACTCGTGCGGTTCGACGTCGGCCTTGCGCTGCCGCGTGGAGACGCCGTACTTGACGTCGTCGGGGTCGGAGAGGCCGAAGCACATCTTGGCCATCTGGGAGCGGATTAGGGTGGGGATCTGGGTGTAGTCGGCGCGCTGCAGCGACAGGATCACCGAGCCGCCAGCCGAGCGGATCTCCTTGAGGATCTCGGCCAGGCGCTCCTCGTCCTCACCGGCCAGCTCGTTGAACAGCTTGGGGATCTCCTCGATGTGCAGGTACCAGTAGGTCAGCCCGCAGCCGGGCTCCCATGCCTGGTAGCCGCGGGCGGCCAGCCACTTGGTGCGCTCAGGGATCGCGGCGTGCATCGCCCGGATCAGGTCGACGGCGCCGGCCTTGCCGGTCTCGAACCGGTGCAGCCCCTGCTTGAGGGGGCCCATGGTCTGGTCGTCCTTGGACACGTCGATGGAGAACACGGCGGCGTCGGTGCGGGTGATGATCTCGGCGACGATGTTCCACGCGCCGCCGATCGACTTGCCGGACCCGGTCATGCCCATGATCTGCAGGTGGTGCCCGACGAACCGGTACTCGACGTCGTCGCCGTCCTGGTACAGCCCGATCCGCAGCGGCTCGTCCACCGAGCCGCCTGGACGCGACGGGCCGGGCCAGGCGACGGGGTGGCGAATCGCGCGGGGGTCGGACACGGTGACGTGCGCTCGGTCGGCGCGGTCGTCGTCGCGGGCCACGATCACCGAGCCGGGCGGAAGCTGCATGCCCGATTCGATCCGGCCGGTGGCCTTGACCGCGTCGTCAGCGGTCTTCTCCCCGGGCGGGAGCTGCATCTGGCCCTTGACCTTGTGGTCGGTGACCTCGGTCGCCCGCACCCGCGCGCCCTTGAGCCCGGCCTGCTCCTTGGCCCGCTCGAACAGGCTGCCCAGCGCGTCCCCGTCCCCGGCCCCGTCGCCCTGGACGCGGATCACCGTCCGGATGTTCCAGCTCAACGCGAGGGTCGCGCCACCGAAGAACAGCCCGCCGAGCGTGGCGTCGGCGGTGACGCCGGTGATGGTGGCGACGGTGAACCAGCCGGTCGCGGCCCCGGTTGTGACGGTGCTGTGGATCCGCCCGAGCGGTCGGCGTCGATGGGTGGCCAGCCAGGTCAACGCGGTCAGTAGCGTAGAGCCCAGCGTGCAACCCGCCGCCGCCCATGTCACCGCCGGAGGGGCACCCCACATCGCATGCGAGATCGCGGCGCCGGCGGCCTCCAGGCCCAGCACCGCCCACGGCGGCACCAGCACACCGATCTTGGAGACCGCGGACACGGCGATGCGTTCCATCGTGGCGTCCTGCACCAGCTGCAGGTTCTGGGTCTTGCGTGCCATCAAAGATCAACCTCGCCCTTGTACTCGCTCTTCTTGGTGGCGCGTGGATCGTCGGACAGGAATTCGTTGCGGAACTGGATGTTGAACTTGACCGCCTCGGCGCTGATCCCCTGGACCAGCTCCCGGGCATCGCGCAGATGCCGCGACACCCACCAGGCCCGCACCGCCACGTCCACACCGGCCAGCAGCGGGTGCCCTTTGAGCTGGCGCATGGCGGCGTCGGCGGCCGCCTCGGCGGCGTCCAGCTCACGTGCCAAGTCGTGCGCGAACCGCTGGGTGGCCTTGGCGTAGGCGGCGACCTGCTTGGGCACCTTGCCGCCGAACTCGATCCCGGCGATCTCGTCGAGCCGCTGCTCTCCCGAACCCATCTGCGTTGTCCTCCTGCTCTGTGGTCGGACTCCACCGGGCCGCGGGCGGCTCGCCTGGTGGGGAGCCGCCCGCGGCGTCGGCTAGGACGGCGTGAAGTGCTTGCGGTAGGAGCGGTGGAACTGGTCGGCGCTGTCACCGACCGAGGCAGCCAGGTCCTGGGCGCGCTTGAGGCGCTTGGCGACCCGCCGGGCCCGAATCTTGGAGTCCATGCCGAACAGCAGCAGGTGCCCCTTCATCGAGCCCATCGCGGCCTCGGAGTCGACCGCCGCGATCTCCAGCTCGGTCCGCCACCGGTCGGCCAGGGCCTCCAGTTCGGTGCCGTACTTCTTGAACGCCTCACCCAGGGAGCCGCGAAACTCAATCCGGGCCAGCTCGTTGATGTTGCTCACCGCCACACCTCCTGTTCCTCGTGGTCGTCGACGACCTCGGCATCGACGGCGCCGGCGTGCCCGGCGCGGTACTCATCGGCGACGATCCGTCCAGCCCTATGCAGCCGCGGCGCAAGCGGGGCCGTCCCCAGCAGCGCGGTCACGAGCGCGTCCACCGCCGTAGCCAGCAGCGCCAGGACCGCCAGCAGCCCGCGTACCACCGGGCCGAGGCGCTCCCAGGCGGACCGGCCGGGCGGCGCCTGGACTCGGAAATGCTGCGACAGGCCAGCGCCGCCAACGGTGCTGTGCGCGCCGGTCACCGCCGCCTCCAGGCAAGAGGGTGGGCGTGCCGGACGGTCCACCAGGCGGTCAGCGCAGCCACCATGCAGGCGGCGTTGCCGTACATCGCCGTCCAGATGGTGAGTGCCGTCCACACCGCGCCGAACACGACCAGGAACACCAGCACCGCCCCGGCCGGCGACCGCCGTGACCTGGCCCGGGTGCTCACCGGCCCACCTCCTGCGACCGGCCCCGGACACCGACGTAGACGCACAAGGCCACGTAGGCGGCCGCCAGAACCGCCACCAACAGCACGACCCGGCCCAGACCATCCAGGCCGGGGACGATCGCGACCAGCGCGATGAGGGCCAGGACGGCGCCGATCAGCACCCGGGGCAGCATGTTCTGTGGCCGCGCGGCCCGGCGGGTGGTGCCGGTGGCGCGGTGCTCTTCCACCTCGGCCAGCACGGCCAGCACCTCGGAGGCGCGCTCGCCGAGGTGTTCGGCGGCCAGGGCGCGCAGCCGGTTCAGGTAGACCGCGCGCTTGCCGGGCGCGGACGTGTGCGCCAGCACCGTCCACAGCCGCAGCTCGGCGGTGTGCTCGCAACCGAGCGGCGTGGTGCAGTCCGGCCAGGTGATCGTGCCGATGACCGCGCGTTCGGTCGCGGCGACCTGACGCAGCAGCGCAGCCTGACTGGTCAGCGACTCGGCCATCGACCGCCCGCCGGCGTCGTCCTCGCGCCCCCACGCAGCGGTGTGCAGCTCGGCCAGCCGTTCGGTGAGGTTGGCGGCCAAGTCCAGAAGCGCCACGCTTTCGTCGCGGCCCTCGGCGACGTACAGGTGATCGAACGTCTCGTTCAGCGTGGTCGACCACTCGGCGTACCGGCGCCGCGCCGACCTGCGCTCCAGCCGCGCCTGCAGCACGGCCGGGATAGGGGTGGAAACCATGGGGGAGACCTCCTCAAAGGCCATCAGGAAAGATCCGAAGTCGGCCGGGCCGGTCCGGTCAGGGACCGGCCCCGCGCTTGTTGCTGGTCAGCGGGCGGGCGTGCGGAACTCGCCGTCCCGGGAGCACCGCCAGACGTCCTGGCTCCGGCCGGTGCCGCCCTCGCGGCCGCCGTAGGTCACGTTCTGCGCGCTACCGCAGCTCGGGCAGCACGCCTTGGCGCTCACTTCTTGCCGCCCTTGGCCAGCTCGGGGTAGCCGCGGCCCTTCTTGCCCCACATCGAGGACGTGGGCGCCTGCGCGGTCCCTCCGCTGCTGGACTTGCTCTGATCGGGCATACTTGGACCTGCCTCTCTTGAGGTGGGCCCCGCCGTTGTCCTTGCCAGGTCTCTTGGCGGGGCCCTTATCACTGGTCGCGGACCGGATTGCCCGCGACGTGGGGCGGCCGGACGTCAACTGGCGGCCCTGCTCACCTGGGTGGCGATGGACAAGCCCTCGGCTACCACCTGCTTGGGCACGGCACCGGGTGTGGGCTGCAGCCCGATCTCCTCCAGGTGCCCGGCGATGTAGGCGGCCGGGGCCGGCTCTGCGTGCGCCGCTGCGGCGACGGTCGCGCGGGCGTGCGTGAGCAGCTCGACGTAGGCCACGTGCAACTCGGTGTACGCCTGCCCGGTGGCCCGGACGTCGGCCGCCAGCGACTCCAGGTGCGTGCGCAGTGCCGTCTCCTGGTCGCGTCGCGCGGCCAGCTCGGCGTGCGCCTCGGCCAGGTCCCGGCGGGCCTGGTTGAGCTGACGCCGCACGTCCAGCTCGTACGGTGTCCCGGCCGCGTGCTCGGTGCGGGCGATCGTCATCACCGCTCGCCTCCCACCACGCTCAGCCCGGCCCGAGCCGACGCGGGCGGCGGCTCATCTCGCTCGGGCAGCGACTCCACGACGGCGCGCTCGAGGTCGGCCAGCCGCTGGCCGTACAGCTCCTTGATCCGCTTGGCGCGTCCGAAGCCCACACCGAGAGCGCCCTGCACCTGGCGGATCGACGCGTCCTCAGGCACCTCGCCGCGGTCGATAGCGGCCACCAGCCGCTCGCAGTGCTGCTCATCGGCCAGCGGACGCGGCGCGGGCTTGGCGCTCTCGGGTACCCGGACGCCCTTGTTCGGACGCTGCTTGCGTGGCGCTGCCGACTCCCGCTCTCCCGGCCGGTCACCACCGGTTCGCGTTCCCGCCTCACCGTCCAGGCCGGATCCCTGTCCCGCCTCGGGACGGGCGTTGACCGGCAGCATCTGCCGCTGCCCACCAGGGACAGGCGGCACAGCCGCCGAGTCAGCGGCTACGCCCTTGCGAGCGCGCTCCTGGCCCGCGTCTCCGACGCTGCCGGAAGCACTCTCGGAAGCGTCGATGCTGTCCGCGGTCCCAGGCTCGCGCAGTTTCAGGTCGGTCAGCCGCGGCACCGCCTGACCGTCCCGGTCGTGCCAGGGATCGGCCTCGGCGATCGACTGGTCGATGGCGCCGATCATGTGCGCCGTCACCGCCGCGCCGACCGGGCCGAGCGCGTGCGCGAACATCGAGCTGGCGATCGCCCAGCCTGACACGTGCGAGGCGTCGCCAGCGGGCACCGCCGCCACCAGGTTCAGCACGATCGAGGTGGCCAGGCAGCCGAAGCCGACCTTCTCGGCCTGCCTCGACAGCCGCCCGCCGGACGCAGCCAGCCGCGCACGGCACACGATGATCCAGCACACCGCGCCGATCAGCAGGGCCTCCAGGCCCCAGAGCGTCCACCACACCGGACTGTCGGGCGCCACGCCCATCAGCCGCGCGGCGCCCTGCTGAACCCCGGTCGTCGACCAGACACCGAACCCGATCAGCACCGGCACCAGCACCCGCAGATTCCGCGTGCGCAGCCACTCAAGACGCAGCGCCCGCGCCTCCCCGGACCGCGCCATCAGCGACCGGATCCGCGTCCGCTCACCGGCCGCGCGGAACTCCCGGTACATCCGGGCCAGCTCCGCCTCGGCCCGCACATCGGCCTCACGCTCGGCACGCGCCAGCTCCGCCAGCCGCGACTTGGCGTTTACCTCCGCCCGCGCCCGGCCATGTCCGGCCTCGGCACGCGCCCGCTCCAGCTCGTCCGCCCGCCGGGCGTCCGCCAGCTCCCGCCGGCGCCGCAGCTCTTGGGCCAGTTCCTCCGGGCTGACCGGCTCATCGCCGGTCGGCCGCGGTCTCTTGAGCATCGTCATCGCGCACGCCCTTCCTCGAGGACGTCCAGGACCGGCCCCACCACGCGGTTCAGTTCCACGACCAGGCCCTCGACGGCCCGTCGGGCCCGCTCCTCCACACCATCACCTGGCCCCTGCGGAGCCGCCGGCAGCCCGCCGACCGGAACCGAGAAGGTCAGCGCGAGGCTGGCCTGCATGAACGGATGCCTGGTCACGTCCCGCTCGGTGGGGTCCACGAACACGTAGCCGTCACCGCGCAGCTCGGTCGGCCAGTCCCGCCAGCAGCGGCCCTGCCGCCACTCGACCGAGTCGGCCAGGGACGCCGGCCACGGAGCGACCAGGCTCACGGCCGCGATCAGCGACCCGTCCCAGTGGCTGCGCTGCAACTGGGCGCTGAGCACCCGCGAGTGGAGGCGGATGTACCCGGGCGCCATCACCGGCCCGGTCGCCGTTCGCCAGGCCGCCGAGGCGAACTCGACCAGCCGGGACGACGGCTCGGCGAACGTCCCGTCCCAGCACTCGGCGAACGAGCCGTTCAGCCGATCCCGGACGTAGGAGCCGTACCGGGAGACGCCGTCACTGGCCTGCGCCCGGTCGTAGTCCTCATCGACCCAGAACGGGGCCGCCGAGGTGTCAGAATGAAGGTTCATCGGGTTGGACCTCCCAAGGTCCGATCAAGGCCCTCGTCAGGCGGTTGCGTCGCCATGACGAGGGCCGCTCTACGTTCCGAGGCTGATGAGCCGGGGCTGCAGACACGCGCTCATGCCGCGCGAGGCGCCACCACGAGCCATCAACGGGCCTCGCTCTCCAGCAGCGCGATGTACTCGGCGATCGCCGAACCCGGGATCCGCCGCGACCGGCCCTCCCGAACCGACCGCAGCCGACCCGACCGGATCAGCTCGTAGATCACCGACCGCGACAGTGAGAGCAGCTCCATCGCCTCACTGACCCGGTACAACCGCGCTGGCGACGCCGTCTCGGCAGCGCCCGAAGTCGTCATGGTCATCGGGTTGGACCTCCCTTCTCGGCCTCGCCGCACGACGACGAAGACCCACGTGTCCGTAGGCGTCCATGAGGACACCTAGACGTCTAGAGGAGTACGTCCAGACGGTGACACAACTCGTCTAGACGAGTCAAGCGCTACCGCGCGGGAAGTTCGTACGAGAGCACGTAGGCGTCGCTGGACATCACCGTGTCGCAGACCTCTACAGCCCGCTCTGCCTGGTCATATGCTGTCCGCACCAGGTGGAATACCGGGACTCCGGGCGCCAGCTTCAGCGCCCGAGCCTCGTCCCGCAGGGGCATGCGCGCCCGGATCTCCTCACTGAAGTGATCCAGCCGGTGGCCGAGTTCCTCTAGGCGGGCGTAGATCCCTCCGGGCCCGGTGTTGGGCTCCATAATCTGCGAACCGCGAGCGATCGACGCCGGGATGTACGACGTAGCCGTCTCGACCGGATGACCGTTGAGCAGATACCGCCGCGCCCGCACCACGACCAGCTCCTCTCCAGTTACCCCAAGCTTCGCGGCCACATCGGGCGACGGCTTGTCTTCCGTGATCTGGATGGAGTCCACCGAGGGCTTAACTCCGGCGCCTTCGGCCTCGGCGATGAACGCGGCTTTGCCTTCCTCCCGGTGATGCCGCGCGAAGCGATCAGACGCCAGCCGTCGCACCGGTGGCCGCGACCGCACAAAGACACCCTTGCCGTGCTCGGCGACAGTCAGCCCCTCACTCTGCAGAATCTGCAGAGCATGCCGAACCGTCATCCGGGCAACGTCGTAGTGCCCAATGAGCTGGCTCTCGGACGGCAGCTTCTCACCAGGGGACAGCTCTCGGCTGTCGATCGCTTCCCGAAGATGGTCCGCAATCTGCTTGAAGACCGGCCGGTCGCTCGTCGGATCCAGTTCCGGCAACCGCAGATCGCCCACGCCCGGCCAACTCCTCAACTCGTACGTACGTGTACTAGCGTGGAGTCTAGTAGCCGGACCTGCTCAGAGGAGCCTGCGCAATGCCCGACAGTCGCCACTCCGTCAGCGTGGCGGGGGTCGTCGTCGACGACCAGGGCCGCGCCCTCCTCATCCAGCGGCGAGATAATGGCCGCTGGGAGGCCCCCGGCGGTGTCCTGGAGCAAGACGAAGACATCATCACTGGCCTCCGCCGCGAGGTCCGCGAGGAAACCGGCCTCGAAGTCAGCCCCATCGCCCTCACCGGCGTCTACAAAAATATGCCTCGCGGCATAGTCGCCCTGGTCTTTCGCTGCAAGGCCGAGGCCGGCACGCTCCGCGAGACAGACGAAAGCACTGCCTTCCGCTGGGTAACCGTCGAAGAGGTAGCCGACCTAGCCAACGAAGCTTTCGCCATCCGAGTCCAAGACGCCCTGGCCACCCCCTCAACTGTCCCAATCCGCCAACACGATGGCACCCATATCCTCGGCCGCACGAGCGGCGAAATGGACCGATAGACAGCCTGTGGTCGTCACATCGCACTTCTTGGCTTAATCCTTTCATCGCGAGTACGCGGAAGGGGTAATACGGTTTCCGGTGACTATACCGGCAAGCACGGTGCGATCCTTGATCGCTCCCTCTGGCCGATGATTGGTGATCCAAGCAATCTCATCGATCCTGCGTGTGCCGTCAGTCGAGGTTTTCGGGGTGAGGTCGAGTATGAGGAGTTGACCGAATGGGGCATTGGTGTTGGTATATTGAGCGGCCTGAGTCAGATACTTCTCCTCGATGTGGCTGCGGGAGTTGTTGTCGGGATCCTGTTTCATCTCAGTGAGATAGTGAAGCGTGCCGAAATGAACCATGACGTCGGCACGTCCCATCTCGACGTCTATCGGTTCACAAAGGGCAATTCCGTTGAGAGGACCGGCAAGTAGCCAATGATGGAAGTCGCGCTGAAGATCAGCTTCTACTGCAGTACGCTGACCCTTTTCGGGTTTGCGACGGTAGTCGTAGGGTGGGTCGTCTTTTTTCCCAGGGCCAAAGAGGCTGGTACGCGTCAGGTCGGAGCGGCTTTTTAAGAAAAGTAGGGTCTGCTCAACCAACGCGCCGAAGGTATGACGTACATCGCCCGTAAAGTCTGGATGCTCGGACAAGTTCCGCATGAAGCGGTCAAGTAGAGGAACAATCAGCGGGTCGCTGGCTTTTAGACGGGCGATATCGCTGTTATAGGCGATACCTTCGATATCGGCAAGGGCTGAGTCGTCTAGTTCATTGGCGACGCGGAGGGCACGTCTGAGGCCGAGTAGCAGGACGAGTGTGGGCGCGATGCGGTGCAGGCGTTGGGCCGCTGGCCCAGTTTCGTCGTCATCAGCTAACTCTTGGACCGACTGCTCGCCGTCCCGGGGCTCGCGAGCCGAAATCTTGGTGAGAACAGTAATTGCCGTTTCCGTATCGAAAGAAAAGTTGGGGTGCTGGTCGGGGTGGGAAGCGGCGTACCTCAAGGCCGCGAGGAAGGTGCCCTCTCGAATAAGGTGGTCTTCGATCGCGGGTTCTACTAGGGCCGCGAGGCCAGGCGCCTCTTGGGGGATGCCCAGGGGCGATACTGTGCGGGCGCTCCTGTACGCGGCCATCACAGTGTCTAGAGCACTCCAAGGCTCCATCCACACGGGAGCGTCCAATGCCTCTGTAGCGGCGCGGAGTTGCAGAACAAGGCGACCCCATGCGATTTCGGCAGAATACCGCGGCTGAAGCCATTGAGCCCGGTGTGACCGGTGGAGCCATGCGGCTCTATGCTCTAGAGCGAGCTCGATTTGGTGCGCTGATTCCGCAACTTGAACGACGTTTCGTTTGGTGAGACCGAGGATGGCGTCACAAACAGCGACATACGCTTCGGCGTCTTGTCGGGCCTCGCCAGCGTCAGCTGCGGCAGCGAACAGGCGCCGAGCTTCAGTCAACTGAACGACAATCTCAGACACCTCGGGGGAAGCAAGTGCAGAACGCAACCGATCGCAGCCTAGCTCGAATAGGGCGTCAATGTCTGTCGCCTCTTCTTGGGAAAGCTGCTCCAGAAGGCTTCGGATTGTTGCCGTGATGGAGGCCTCTTCAAGAGACCATCGATCCAGAGTAACCCCCAAAATTCGAGGAAGGCTCTCCAGGAAATCCTCTGGCTCATCCGGACGGAGACTCTCCAATATGCCCCAAAGTCGATAAGGGCTGACAGCTCCGGATACTGCAAGTCGCACGGCACCTTCTAAGCGCGCAGCCGCTAGCAGGGGAAGGTCTGTGATGGCCTGAGTAAGTCCTTCAAGAAGAACTCCGTTCAGGGCGTTGCCCAGCTTTTGTGTGGTGGCCGCGCTCGTAAGTAATGTCTCCAAGGCCGAGGTTAGGGCGAGGAGGCTGCGCTGATTAGCGAATCCGGGTGCGAAGCTTTGTACGACATCCTGCCACTCTCCGCCATCGGTGAGAGCATCGACTACTGCCTCAGCTAGGAGGGGGGCGAAAGGCCCGGCAGCAACCTCGGCAACTTGGTCACGTACTACCTCTTGCGGGAGCTTCACCGTGCCGAAAGTGATGGGCTCCCCAGTCTCGGCGAGACTACTCAGTCTCTCCGCGAGCTGTGCCATGCCCATTCCTTCCCATGAGTTTCTACCACAGCGGCTTACCATCGGGCGCCTCGATAATGTTCCCCATGTCTAGCACATCGTGGGCCAACTCGAAGTCTCGGGTGGTTATTACCACTTGCAAATGCTTCTCTTTGGCGAGATTGCCGAGCTCATTTAGCAACCTGCGGATATCGAGATCCTGGACTTCTTCGGCTTTGGGGCTGTCGATGAGGAGGAGGCCTGGGTGCGTTGAGACGAGGTGAGCTGCTCCTACCCGAAGTAGAGCGATTACAACGGCGATTCGTAGCCTTAGGCGCTCACCGGCGCTTTGTTCGCCGAACGGCTTAGTGTTGCCGCCGCCCTTGGTAACATCAAGGTGAGCTGCACGATTGATCTTCACCGACTCCAATGAATCGATGCCGAAACGTCGACCGAGTTCCGCGATCTCTTTGTTGAGCGCATCGAATAGGGCGCGCGAAGCAGATTCATGGTCTGCTACAAGAATTTTAACGCCAGCAGTGAGGACTTTGATGGCCTTGGTCTCTTCTGGGGCGTCGATGAGCGGAGGGAGCTCAGGAAAGACGCTGAGCGCGCCTTCAAGTCGCAGCACGTCTTCGCGGGCTTTTGCCCTGGCTGGCGCGTTTTCAGCAGCTTCAGCATTGCGTAGTTGACGTTGGGTTTCTGTCAGTCTTTCTGAAAGGGTTGCTAGTTGTGTTTCTGCGACCTCCAATTCTCCTTTAGCCTCCTTCTCGGCGGCGGTGCTTGCTTCGAGGCGTTGTTGGGCCTCTGCGATGACTTCTTCTGGAGAATCATCATCACCAGTCACCGGCCGTGAGCACACTGCGCAGGCGTGCGTCTCGGACTCGCGTTGGCGCCGCTCCGCCTCGATAGCTTGATCGCACCGCGGGCACGTTCGAGGGTCGAGGCCATGAAAGAGACGCCGGGCAGTGGCATCTTCTGTTACGTCGTTAACGACTTTGGTATCACGTTGCCTTTGCGTCCGTGCTCGGCGGTACGTCCGCATGAGCTCGTCCCATGTCTCCTCGCTGTCTGCCACTTGGCGAGCCAAGGCAACAGTTTCGGCAGCTAGATCCGCCAAGGATTCCTGCCCACCGGCCTGTTGTGCTGTGAGAGCTTCGAGGCGTTCTCGAGCCTCGCGAAGGCTATCCTCAATGTCTCGACGTTCGTTGTCGCGCTGTTGTCGGGCAATTTTATCGGCGTTGTGTCGGGCTCTTCGTTTGGCTACTAGTACGTCAGCTGCGGCTTTCACCTGAGTTAACGCGGCGGCTGAAGGCAAGTCGAGAAATACCTGTAGGAGCCGACCAGGGAGACCGCTCATCAGGACGTCGCCGAGTAGAGCCTTGTCCCTTCCTGCAGGAAGGTAGATTGTTCCGAAGTAGACTGGCCATCCGTGCGTCTGTGTGCTCGTTTGCTTAAAGCTACTGACCAGCGGATGTAGGTCGAGCCGGTCCATCATTAGTGCTTGGACCTGTTCGTCGTAGCTGTCGCTACTGGACGCACGCATGACTGCTGCGATGCCCCGGGAAGTGTCCGCCTCCCGTACCCCCGATAGGGAACCGACGTCTGGTGCAGACAAGACGACTGCGGAGGCGATCTGTTCTTCTTCCAGATTGAGCCGAAAGCCGATGGCCTGGCCGGCGACCTCGGCGTCCAGGTCAACTTCCCCCAACCAGTGGCGCCCTCCGATGGGGCTACGCGGAGATCCGCGCAGACACCAAGTCACCAACTCTAGAACGCTGGTCTTACCCCGGAGATTCGCTGCGACGAGTGCGGTCAACCCCTCATCGAACTCTAGAGTGGTATCGAAGCGGCCTGGGTATACGTTTCCAGTGCGGTTCCCAGCCAGTCGGAGGCGACGCAGTCTGACTGTTCTCGAGCGAGCTGGTGGAGTCGCAAGGGGAATGCCGAAGCTGGCAAAGACCTCACGTACATCCTCGACGGAGTGCCTGGCCTTAGCCGCGATACGAGTCTCCAACGGAGTGTTATTATCGGGCATACTCTTCTCTACCCTCCTCCTTGGTCGCCAACGCGGCCCGCAGATGGTCGAGTCGGTCTCGTGCTCGGCTTGCAACTGAGCCGATTCGGTCTCCTCTTGGAGTTTCTGCATATTCGGCCTGCAGGTATTGCCGCCTTTTTAGCTCGCTTCCGCCTAGACCGTCGGCCAATGCTACGACGAGGCGTGCCCGGTTCACGTAGTAAGTAAATGCAGGCGCCTCTTCGATTATCTCGCGAGCGACACGCCTGCCAGCGGGCAAAAGATAATAATTGTGCTGTCTGACTCGGTTGACCGTACCCCGACGTCTTCGCACAAGTAGTCCGGCGCTACGGAGTACGGCCAAGGCATCATCGAGCCATTCGTAGGCACCAAAATGGTGTCGAAGCATTGGGTAGCGACGTACCTCAGGCTCCTCTGAATCCAAGATACTCGAAGCAAGGTTTAATAGGGGTTTCTCGTTGCTCTGTTCGTACTCGTTGAGTAGTTCGTTGGCAAGATAATCAGGATTCCTTAGCCAGAAATCCAGCTTCTGTAATCTCACCTGGGTCCGGACCACCCCTACGCCTTCGATTAGTGCGGGATCGGCACGCTCGGCGGTACTGATGTCCTCGCAGGCGTTGTCGATGAGCAGCAGGAGCCGGACCGCATCTTGTTCCCGAGTCGTGACTGGATCTTCGCGCTCCCCTTGCGCAAGTTCCTCATGGTCCACCCAGCAATGCTAGCGCTGTGTAGTCATCCTGTGTACCTGCATAGGGGTGTCCGAAGTTGGACGCGGGGGTGTTGTGGGGCCTTCCAGGACTCAGGGCACATCCAGTGTGGTGTGCGTTGCTTGACTCCAAACGAAGTGTTCGGAGAGTCAGGCGATCGAGGCTGTCACGAACGTGTGGCCTGGGAAGCTTACGGGCTGTTACCTACTAGTGGTCTGGCGACTGGGGCGCTCAGTACCAGAGGCCAGGACGATAGCCCGGCACGTGTCGACGGCTCCGACCGAAGTTGGTGCCAGGTGATCCTCGCTCGTAATCGATAGGTCGACGGTTCTCTTTTGGTGAGCAGTCTCCACCTCGTTGGCCCTTCTCGATCATTTGCGATGGGCCTTCTGCGGGGCTACTTCGTAGCAAGGGGGGCCCACGGACCCGTCGCCGGCTGGGCGCTGCGGTGCCTTGACAGCAGGACCTCGCTACGCTCCACCTTGTGGGTGGCTTTGGGCGGCTCGTGGTGTACCGATGGAAGGTCGTCCTGCATGCGAGGTGGCGTGGCGTGAGCGTCTAGCTGAGTGACAGTCGTGGCGGACGCCGGTGGACGTTGGCGAGCTGTGGGGTACGGCTGAGCAGGGCGGGGAGTTGCGTAGGGCCCGGGTGAGCTTGGCTTACAAGCGAGGAGTCGGCGGTTCGAAACCGTCCGCGCCCACCTGCGCGAAGACCCCCTGTTCCGAGCATGGAAACAGGGGGTCGTGCCATTAGCGTGCCATGAGCCCACGAGACATAGGTCGGGGGCCTCGGCGTTGTCGCCGAGACCCCCGCAGGTCGATGGCTGGCCGCCCCTGACGGGTCGTGCAGCAGTGTAACCAGCGCCGAGACCTCTGGCCGATGATGAAACCGATGAGCATGGAGCCGGCGCTACTGACGCTGAGCACAGCAGCGTCGGTCAGTGGGGTCGCCGCCAACAGCAGCAGTCCGAAGGCCGCGACGTAGTTCTTGATACCCAGTTCGAGGCTGATCGTCATCAGGTCGCGGAGCCGTTTCAGTTCGGGTGACGCGCTGCCACCACGCCCGCCTATTCCTCCGAGGACTGCGCAGATCACGATGGCTTTGAAGAACACGCCTGCATGATCCGCGCCGGCGAGGTGAAGCCACCAGAACGTGGGCATGCCGAACAGGAGGGCTGCAAGGATGCCGCCGAAGACGGTGGCGTGGACGTTGGCCTGCTGGATCTTTCTCACGGGTCTCTCCTTTGTGAATCCGCCCGTACCGTTGTGCGGGTCGTTGTGACGTACCGTCCGAGGTCTCGGCAGTGGAGCAAGGTTTGCCGTCCGTAGGCGGGTGTCGCGCGGCGATGACGAACGCGCGTCGGCGGTTCGAAACCGTCCGCGCCCACCCAGGTAGAGGCCATGATCCGCGGTCGCGGATCATGGCCTTTGATCTTGTGCTGGCCGCGGGTGGGTCATTCGGTGGGGTGGTGGCAGGCGACCCAGTGGCCGGGGCCGATCGGGCGCATGAGGGGTTCCTCGGACGCGCAGCGGGCGTCGGCCCTGGGGCAGCGGGTGCGGAAACGGCAGCCGCTGGGGGGCGCCGCCGGTGAGGGAGGCTCCCCGGTCCCGGTCTCCTCGTCCGGGGTGAGCCGAAGCGGGCCGCGCGGGACGGACGCCAGGAGTGCGCGGGTGTAGGGATGGGCCGGACGCTCGACGAGGTCCGCGCCCGCCGCCAGCTCGCAGGTCTTGCCGAGGTACATGACCAGGACGCGGTCGCTGACGTTCTTGATCACCGCGAGGTCGTGCGCGATGAACACGAGGGTGAGCCCGTAGCGGGCCTTGAGGTCTTCGAGCAGGTTGAGGATCTGCGCCTGCACCGAGACGTCGAGGGCGGACACGGGCTCGTCGCAGATGATCACTTCGGGTTCGAGGGCCAGGGCGCGGGCGATGCTGATGCGCTGGCACTGGCCGCCGGAGAACTCGTGCGGGCGCCGCCCGGCGGAGGTGGCGGGGTCGAGGCCCACCGCCTCCAGCGCCTCGTCGATCCGGGACGCGTCGCCGTTCAGGCTGCCCCAGACCCGGGGGCCTTCGGCGACGATGTCGCGGACGCGGCGCCGGGGGTTCAGGGAGGAGATCGGGTCCTGAAAGATCATCTGGAGCCGTTGCCGGGTCCGGCGCAACGCCTCGCCGCGCAGGTCGGTGAGCTCCAGCCCGGTCAGCCGCACCGATCCGGAGGCCGGGCGCGGCAGCTGCATGACCGCCCGAGCGGCGGAGGACTTGCCGCAGCCCGATTCGCCGACGATTCCGAGCGTCTCGCCCTTGGCCACGTCGAAGCTCACGCCCGACACGGCGTGCACGGTGCGGCGCCCGGACGGGTACGTGACCGTGAGGTCCTGGACGCGCAGGATCTCGTCCGTGCCCCGCAGGTGCGCGGTTCCGCTACCCGCCATGGCGCGCGCTCCTTTCCGCGGCCGCGGGCCGCATGTCGGTTCCGTCCGCCGGATACCAGCAGGCGTGGGAACGGTCGTCGTCGCCGGTGAGCAGCGGGGGTTCGTCGGTTCGGCAGCGGTCCCGGGCGAACGGGCAGCGCGGGTGGAACCGGCAGCCGGCCGGCGGGGCGGCGAGGTCGGGCGGGCGGCCGTCGATGACCGCGAGCCTGGTGTGGCTCGGGGCCGTGAGGTCGGGGGCGGCGCGCAGGAGCGCCTCGGTGTAGCGCATGCGGGGGGCGGTGAAGACGGCCTCGGCGGGGCCGTGTTCGACGATCTTGCCCGCGTACATGACGATCACCTCGTCGGCGTGTTCGGCGACCACGGTGAGGTCGTGGCTGACCAGGACCATCGCCATGTCGCGTTCGTCGCTCTGCCGGTGCAGCAGTCGCATGATCTGCTTCTGGACGGTGACGTCGAGCGCGGTGGTGGGCTCGTCGGCGAAAAGCACCTCGGGGTCGCATGACAGGGCCATCGCGATCGTGATCCGCTGGCGCATGCCGCCGGAGAGCTGGTGCGGGTAGCCGCGCAGGACGCGGCGCGGCTCGGGGATGCCGACGGAGGCGAGCAGCTTCTCGGCGGCGTCGCGTGCCTGCTTGCGGCTCATTCCCCGGTGGACGCGGAGCGGCTCGGCCACCTGGGTGCCGATGGTGCGGACGGGGTTGAGGGCGGTCATGGGGTCCTGGAAGACGGTGGCCATGCGGGTGCCGAGGACGTCGCGCATGGCGTCGGGTCCGGCGTCGGTGAGGTCCCGGTCGCCGAGGTACACCCGGCCGGAGCGGTCGGCGGCGTCCGGGAGGAGCCCGAGGACGGAGCGGATGAGCACCGACTTGCCGCTGCCGGACTCGCCGACGATGGCGAGTGTGCGTCCGCGTTCGAGGGTGAACGACACCCCGTCGACGGCTCGGAGCGTCCCGCGGGGGGTGGGGAACGCGGTGTGCAGGCCGGCCACGTCGAGCAGTGGCGCCGGGCCGTCCCGCCGGGTGGCGGGCGCGGTGGACGGCGGGGCCGCCCGGCGCCTGCCGCGCGGGGGTTCCAGGCCGCTCTCCCGGTAGCCGGTGAGTTCCTGGAGCCGGTCGCCGACGAGGTTGAACGCCAGCACGGTCAGGAACATCACGGCGGACGGCACCAGGACGATGTGCGTGGCCGTGTCCAGCGTGCTGCGGCCATCGTTGATCATGCCGCCCCAGGTGGGCGTCGGCGGGCGCACCGACAGGCCGAGGAACGCCAGGCTGCCCTCGGCGATCACGATGACGGCCATCACGGTGAAGGCGTAGGACAGGGCGGGCAGGACGACGTTCGGTGCGATCTCCCGCCACATCACGGTGGCGCCGCGGGCACCCAGCGCACGCGCGGCGGTGACGAACTCGCGCCGGGCGAAGGAGAGCGTCACGCCGCGGACCAGCCTGACCCAGGCGGGCACCCCGAGCAGCCCGAGCACGATCAGGACGTTGCGGACGCTGGGTCCGGCGAAGGCCACCACCGCGAGGGCGAGGACCAGCGCGGGGAAGGCGAGCAGGATGTCGTTGCCCGTCATGATGATCCGGTCGACCAGGCCGCGGCGGTAACCGGCGAGGAGGCCGAGCGGGCCGCCGATGAGCAGGCCGAGGACGACGGCGCCGACGCCGACGCCGAGCGACACGCGGGCGCCGTGGACGACGCGGCTGAGCATGTCGCGGCCGAGCCCGTCGGTGCCGAGCGGATGGTCCGGGCTGGGCGCGGCCCGGGGATCGCCGCTGAGCGTGGCGTCGTGGTCCGGAAGGGGCAGCACGTCGGCGAGGAGCGCCGCGGCGACCACGAGGACGATCCACAGGGCGGCGAGCCGGAAGCCCCAGCCGAGCCGCTTCGCCCGGCGGCCGGGCCCGGCCGCCTCGCCCGGGGCGGTCTCAGGAGGCATGGCGGATCCTCGGGTCGAGAACTCCGTAGAGAAGGTCGATGCCGAAGTTGACCAGGACGTAGCCGACCGCGACGACGAGCACCCCGCCCTGGACGACCAGGTAGTCGCGGGACAGGATCGAGTCGACGATGAGCCGGCCGACGCCGGGCAGGCCGAACAGGGTCTCGATGATGACCGCTCCTCCGATCAGTGCTCCCAGGTTGAGCCCGACCACGGTGACCAGTGAGATCGCCGACGGGCGCAGGGCGTGCCGCCACAGGACGCGCCGGGGTGACAGGCCCCGGGCGCGGGCCAGCGTGATGTAGTCCTCGCGGAGGGTCGCGATCAGGTCGGAGCGCAGGAGCCGGGCGTAGACGGCGAGTTGCGCGGCGGCGAGCGTCACCGCCGGGAGCAGCATCGACCGCAGGTTCCCGGCGGGGTCCACGCCGAAGGGCGTGTACCCGGTGGCCGGGAGCAGCGGCCACCGCACCGCGAAGATCATGATCAGGACGACGCCGGACACGAACACGGGGGTGGACAGCAGCCCGAAGCTCACGGTGGTGAGCGTCCGGTCGAGGAGGCCGCCGGCCCGGCGTGCCGCGGCCACCCCGGCGGGCACCGCGAGGCCCAGGGAGACGACCTGGGACAGGAGCAGCAGTTCGAGCGTGACCGGCAGCCGCTGCGCCAGGGACTCGGTCACGGGGGTGCTGGTGATGTAGGAGGTGCCGAGGTCACCGGTGACCACTCCGCCCAGCCACGCGAGGTAGCGGCGCCAGAACGGCTCGTCCAGGCCGAGGTCCTGCCGTACCGCCGCCAGGGCGGCCTGGTCCCCGGAGTAGCCCAGGATCTGGGTGGCGGGGTCGCCCGGCAGAAGTGTGATCATCCAGAAGGCGAGCAGGGTCACGACGAGCAGGACGAACAGCAGTTGCGCGCCCCGCCGCAGCAGGATGGCGGCCATGGGCGCTCACCCGCCGATCCAGATCTGGCCGAACGGGTGCGTCGGCGAGCCGATGAGCGGCTTTGCGGTCGATCCGTCCGGCAGCTTGTACTGGGCCAGGCCGTTCACGTTGGACTTGGTGACCACCGCGCTGGTGGAGAGGTGGTCGATCCAGATGAACGGCAGTTCCGCGCGGAGGCGCTTCTGCACGGTCGCGTACGCCTTCTTGCGCGCGGCCTCGTCGGAACTCGCGCGGCCGGCGTCCAGGGCGGCGCTCAGCTGCTCGTCCCTGATCCGGCTCATGTTGATGGAGACGGAGCCGACCGGCTGGACGAACCTGGAGTGCAGCCAGGTGTAGGCGTCGTCGGGGTCGGGCCGGTTGAACTGCTCCCAGACCATCGCGCCGTAGTTCCCCATGAGGGCGCGCTGGATGAGATCGGCCTGGTCGGCCTGGCGGACGGTGACGTCCATGCCGGCCTTCTTCCACATGTCCTGGACGAGTTCGGCGTTCTGCATCGCCGACTGGTCGGGGACGCTCAGCAGTTCGATCCGGACCGGCCCCTCCTCCCGCTCGTACTCGGTGATCAGCGCCTTGGCCTTGTTCGGGTCGAACGCGGGGTAGCCGCCCGGGACGTACCACTTCGAGTCCGGTGACCAGGGGCCGTCGGCGGGCTCGGTCAGGTCGGAGCGCAGCGTCTTGATGATCGCGTCGCGGTCGGTGGCGTGGGCCATCGCCTGCCGGACCCGCAGGTCCTTCGTCGGGCCGGCGGCGGTGTTGAGCATGAAGGCCAGCTCGGGGACCGACATGCCGGCGGCCCTGTACAGCTTGTACGTGCCCTGCTCGGCGAGCTTCCCGAACTTGACGATGTCGTTGTCGCGCTGGGTGGCCATGGCGGTGAGCCCGCCCGACTCCAGGGTCTGCGCCCGGGTCTGGAAGTCCGGCAGGATCCGGAACTCGACGCGGTCGAGGTAGGGCAGTCCTTCGCGCCAGTACTCCGGGTTCCTCTTCACGATGAAGCGGTTGTCGGGGGTGTAGCTCTGGAACATGAACGGCCCGGTGCCGACGGGCTGCCGGCTCGCCTTGTCGGAGTCGGTGAGCGACAGCTGCGGGACGATCATGCCGATCTGGGTGGCCAGCGTGTAGGGAAGGCTCACCCAGGGGCTGACGAGATCGATCTGGACGGTCCTGGCGTCGACGACCTTGATGTCGCGGACCGGTGCGAGGACCGCCGCCGTCAGCGGTGAGGCCTTCTGCGCGTCCAGGTTGGCCTTGACGATCTCGGCGTTGACGGGCTGCTGGTTGGAGAACGTGACGCCCTCGCGCAGCTTGATCGTCCACCGGGCGGCGTCCTCGCTCGGCTCGACGGACTCGGCCAGCAGCGGGCGCCACCGCCCGGTGGCGTCGACGGTGGTGAGCGTCTCGATGACGGTGCCGGCCATCGCGTAGGTCTGCGGGGCGAACGAGTCGGTGATCGGGTTGAAGCCGTCGGCGTCCGCGCCGAGGCCGTAGACGAGGTTTCCGCCCCGTACGGGCGTTCCCTCCGGACCGGAGCCGGTGCCGGACGTTCCGGTGCCCGAGCACGCCGCCGTCAGCGCGGCGCACGTGGTGAGAGCCAGTGCGGCGGCGGCGACCCGCCGCCGGTGCCGCTGTGTCGTCACAAGTCCCACGACAACCCCTCTCCGTGACCGAGGTCACAGACTTTTCGCCGATAGTACTATCACCGAATTCGATTTCAATGGGTTGACAGCTCCTGATTTCTGCGGGATGTACAGGTGACATGGTTAACTCGATGGCCGGTATGGCTATCGTTGGGCTGGACGTTCAGGGGGAGCGATGCCTGATGTGACACTGAGCCGGCGCGAGGCCAAGGACCTGACCCGGCGCCGGCTGCTGGGGTCCGCCCTGCGCATTCTCGACACCGAGGGCGAGGTGGGCCTGTCGACGGGGAACGTGTGCCGTAGCGCCGGCATCGCCCAGTCCACCTTCTACGTGCACTTCCGCAACATGCAGGACCTGCTCGAAGCGCTCGGCGAGGAGGCCGCCCGGCAGGCCGGCCCGGTGATCCGCGAGGCCCGGCAGCGCTCCAGCGACGCGCCGCGCAGCGCCGAACGGCTCCGGGACGCGTTCCGGGTCCCGCTCGAGAAGATGTGCGCCCACCCCGAGTTCTTCCGGCTCAACGTCCGGGCCCGTTTCGACCGCGCCACCCCGCTGGGCGAGGCCGCCCGCCGCCGCGCCGCGGCCACCCGCGCCGGCCTGGTCGAGGATCTCGTCGCGGCGGGCATCCCGGCGGACACGCCGGAGCGCGCGCTGCGGCTGGAGATGGTCGCCGACGGTGTCACGGCCCTGACCGAGGCGATGGCGATCGGCCACCTCGACGGCCGCTACCCCGACATCGAGGAGTGCGTGGACGTCCTCGTCGCGTTCTTCGCGGGCGTCCGCGCGCAGGTCCTCGGGGACCATGCCGCGTCCGTCGCGGAGTGAGTGATGTCCGGATTCCGGTTGATGTGGGGTATTCGCCCCTTCCATTAGGCGGTTTACATGACGTTCACAAACGGGCAACAGGTCAGAAATGCCTGATTGGCAGCGTGTGACGTGCCGAACCTCCTCGAAGGGACCCACGTGAGCTACAAGGCCGAGTACATCTGGATCGACGGAACCGAGCCGACCGCGCGGCTGCGGTCGAAGACGAGGATCCTGGCCGACGGCGCCGACCTGCCGGACTGGGGCTTCGACGGATCCAGTACGAACCAGGCGCCGGGTGACAACTCCGACTGCGTCCTCAAGCCGGTGTTCTCCTGCCCCGACCCCATCCGGGGCGGGGAGAACAAGCTGGTGCTGTGCGAGGTGTTCCTCGTGGACGGGACGCCGCACGAGACCAACACGCGGGCCAAGCTGCGTCCGGTCGCCGAGAAGTACGCGGCGCAGGAGTCGTGGTACGGCATCGAGCAGGAGTACACGTTCTTCAAGGACGGGCGGCCGCTGGGCTTCCCCGAGCGGGGCTACCCGGCCCCGCAGGGCTTCTACTACTGCGGCGTGGGCGCCGACGAGGTGTTCGGCCGCGAGATCGTCGAGGCCCACATGGACGCCTGCCTGGCCGCCGGGCTGAAGCTCTCGGGCATCAACGCCGAGGTCATGCCCGGGCAGTGGGAGTTCCAGATCGGGCCGGCGGGGACGCTGGAGGTCGGCGACCACATGTGGATCGCGCGGTGGCTGCTCTACCGCATCGCCGAGGACCACGACGTCTCCGCGACCCTCGACCCGAAGCCGGTCGAGGGCGACTGGAACGGCGCGGGGGCGCACACGAACTTCTCGACCAAGGCCATGCGCGAGGGGTACGACGCGATCATCACGGCGTGCGAGGCGCTCTCCGAGAAGGCGCAGGAGCACGTGGCCGGATACGGCGCCGACATCGAGCGGCGGCTGACCGGGATGCACGAGACGGCGCCGTGGAGCGAGTTCAGCTACGGCGTGTCGGACCGCGGCGCGTCGGTGCGGATCCCGTGGCAGGTCGAGGTCGACAAGCGGGGCTACATCGAGGACCGCCGGCCGAACGCCAACGTCGACCCGTACGTGGTGGCCCGGCTGATCACGGGCACCTGCTGCGCGGCGCTGGAGAAGGCCGGCCAGGTCTGACCGGCCAGATCTGACCGGCAAGGCCGTGATCCCCGGGGAGCCCGTCTCCCCGGGGATCGTCGCGTCCCGGGCGGGGGCGGTTATGCCGGGCAAGGCGGCCAAACATCGGCAAAATGGTGTGCTTGGGGGAGTTCCCACGTCCGGTGCCGGGTAGCACTGTCTACGTTCGCACCGGGGGAGGGAACATGCCCGATTCGCCATTCGGGCGGTACTCCGGCGGCCTGCCCGGCAGGCACGCCGGCCGCCCTGCGCCACGGCCCTGGGAACGGTCGTTCCGATGTCCCTCCACGGCGCGGCGGCGCCCGGCGGAGGCGCCGGCCCGGCGGTACGAGGACTTCGTCGCGCTGCACGAGGAGATCTCCGCCCGCTCCGCGCCGCCGCTGCGCCAGCTCTGGTGGACCGGGGCCGCCGCCGCGTTCGCCGGGGCGGTCCTGTCGTTCGCCGCGGTCATCGGGCTGCGCACGATGTTCGGCGTGCAGGTCCCGGTCTTCGCGGGCGAGCACACCGCCGCGGAGCCGGCCGCGGCCAGCTACGCGCTGTGCGCGGCCGCGGCGGTGATCCAGGCGACCGCGCTGATGCACCTGCTGCTGGCGACGGCGGCCCGTCCGGTCCGGTCGTTCGCGTGGATCGGCGGGATCGCGGTCGCGCTGCTGACGATCCTGCCGCTGACGCTGAAGGGCCCGTTCGACGCGGCGCTCGCGACGGCCGGCATCAACCTGGCCGGCGGGACGTCCGTGGTGGTGGTGCTGTCGGCCGTGGTGGCCGGGTCGCGGCCGTTCCCCGGGGACGGCCCGTTCCGGCGCGGCGGGCGCGGCCGGCGATGACGTCCCGGACCGGCCGGACGGGGTGACCGCCGGACCGGCCGCAGCGGCGGCCCCGGAAAGCGTTCGAGTGTCAATCCGAATTAACGCAGGATTCACAGGCGGACGTTATCGGGTGGGCTCTGACCAGTGTATTAATGCCTAGATGGGCCGTGGTGTGGAGAACGGCCGCCTTTGGTCAATGCGCACCCTGGGGTGTTCGTCGAATGCGGATGGATAATGACGCGATGATCCTCTCCCCGCGAGGCCTGCGAGCCGCCACGGCCAATCTCCTCCAGCTGGTCCAGCACGGGCATCTCGCCGATCTGCGCCCGATGCCGGCGAGAATGATCGACGACGGGCCGTACCGGTCGGTGTACCGCTACCGGCCGCCGGAGGGGGTGGTGCCGGCGGGGCCTCCGGTGCTGTTCGTCCCGCCGCTCGCGGCGCCCGCGCGCTGCTACGACCTGCGCCGCGGGTGCAGCCTCGCCGAGCACGTCGTCCGGGCTGGGCGGCGCAGCTACCTCCTCGACTACGGGCCGGTCCGGTACGGCGACCGCGGCCTGGGGCTGCCGGAGTGGATCGGGGACGTGCTGCCCGGCGCGATCCGGGCGGTCAGCCGGGACGCGGGCGGTCAGCCGGTCCAGCTCGTCGGCTGGTGCCTCGGCGGGCTGTTCTCCCTGCTCGCGGCCGCCGACGACCCGGACCTGCCGATCGCGTCCGTCGCCGTGATCGCCGCACCGGTCGACGCGGGCGCGGTACGGCTCGCGGCGCCGCTGCGGCCGCTGCTCGGCCTCACCCGCGGGGCCGAGGCGGACGTGCTCGGGCTGATGTTCGGCGGCGTCCCCCGCCCGCTGGTGAAACGGGCCTACCGGGTCGCCGGAACAGACAGATTCATGCTGCGGCCTTACAAGATACTGACCAACCTTGACAACGCCGATTTCCTGGCGCAGGCCGAGGCCGTCGATCATTTCACCGATTCGATGACCGCCTACCCGGGACGCACCGCGCGGCAGATTTACCGGGCCCTTTTGCGCGACAACTCGCTGATGCGCGGCGGCATCGAGATCGGCGACCGCCGGGTCGAGCTCGGCCGGGTCGCCGTGCCGGTGCTGGCCATCGCGGGACGCGGCGACGTCCTCGCACCGGTCCGGGCCGTCCTGCCCCTCATCCGGCTGCTGGCCGGCGCGCCGCAGGTGCGCTTCGAAATCGTCTCCGGCGGCCATCTGGGCGTGCTGACCGGACGCTCGGCCAAGGCGACGACGTGGCGGCATCTGGACCGCTGGCTCGACGAGGGCATCGTCAGGCACGGCATCCGCCCGCAGCGCACCACCGCCACCGTCTGAACCCGCGGCGGCCCGGACCCGCGCCGGGCGCCTCCGCGAGCACCCGCCGCGGGTCTCCGGCACGTCAAGGGACCGTCCAAAGTCCTTTGCGGCGCCGTCATCGGCGCGCACCCGGGTGTGTCGTCCCGGTAACGGAGGGGTCGCCGAACGTAGTGTTGCGCACCGTTGTTGCGAGCCGCGCCGGTCCGGGCCGACCGGGCCGGGCGGGACGTCGGAGGGCAGCGCATGGCGGCGGACACGGGCGAGTACGGGCAGGGGCCGGGGAGCCCTCTCCGAACGGAGATCATCGGGGTCACCCCGTTCGGCCGCCCCGCGCCCCACCTGGCCGTGGCGGTCGCGCGCGCGGGCGGGACCGGCGTGCTCGACCTCGGCGCGGACCGGGCGTCCGGGCTCGCGGCCCTCGCCGACATACGCCGCTGGTGGACGGGCCCGTTCGGCGTCCGGGTCCCGGCCGGGTGCCGCGTCAGGCCGGCGGAGATCCCCGCCGCCGCCGGCACCGTCCTGGTGGACGCGCCGGCGCTGCGGTCCGACGACGCGCTCGACGTCGCCGGGTTCGCGCGCGGGCGCCGCCTCCTGGTCGAGGTCGTGGGACCGGACGAGGCCGCGGCCGTCATCCCCGTCGCCCGCGGGTTCACCGGCGACGTGGGGCTCATCGCGCGGGGCACCGAGGCGGGCGGGCGTGTGGGCGACCTGACCACGTTCGTCCTGCTTCAGCGGTTGCTGGGCGACCCGTCGGTGGACGTCCCGGTGTACGCGGCGGGCGGCATCGGGCCGCACACGGCCGCGGCGGCGGTCGCGGGAGGCGCGGCCGGCGTCGTCCTGGACGTCCAGCTCGCCCTCGTCCGGGAGATGGACCTGCCCGCCGAGGTCGCGACAGCGCTGGCGGAGATGGACGGCGGCGAGACCGCGATCGTCGAGGGCCACCGCGTCCTCGCGCGGCCTGAGCCGGGCGAGGACGCGCGCACCGCCGCGGGCCCGCGGCAGCGCCCGTTGCCCGTGGGCCAGGACGGCCCGCTCGCCGTCACGCTCGCCGACCGCCACAAGACCGCCGGGGGAGTGGTCCAGGCGATCCGCGAGCAGATCGGCGCGCATCTGCGAGCCGCGGTCCGGACCGTGCCGCTGGCGCCGCAGGAGGACGCGTCCGGCCGCGCGTATCCGGTCGTGCAGGGGCCGATGACGCAGGTCAGCGACTGCTCGGCGTTCGCCGGCGCGGTCGCGCAGGAGGGCGGGCTGCCGTTCCTCGCGCTCGCCGCGATGGACGGCGACCGGGTCGAGTCGCTGCTGCGCGAGACCGCCGACCGGCTCGGCGGACGCCCCTGGGGCGTCGGCGTCATCGGGTCTGCGCCGCCCGGCGCCCGCGAGGCCCAGCTCGCCGCCGTCCGCGCGGCCGGGCCTCCGTACGCGCTCCTCGCCGGCGGGTCCCCGGCCGAGGCGGAGCCGCTGGAGGCCGCCGGGATCGGCACCTACCTGCACGTCCCGTCGCCCGGCCTGCTGGACCGGTTCCTGGACGAGGGCGCGCGGAAGTTCGTCTTCGAGGGCAGCGAGTGCGGCGGCCACATCGGGCCGCGCGCCGCCTTCCCGCTCTGGGAGGCGCAGGTCGAGCGGCTGCTGGAGTTCGGCGGCGACGCGGCCGGGCTGTCGGTGATGTTCGCGGGCGGGATCCACGACGAGCGGTCCGCCGCGATGGTCGCCGCGCTGGCGGGGCCGCTCGCGGAACGGGGCGCCGAGGTCCGCGTGCTGATGGGCACCGCCTACCTGTTCACCCCGGAGGCGGTCGCGACGGGCGCGATCCTGCCGGGCTACCAGCACACCGCGCTCACCGGAGACGGGACGGCCCTGCTGGAGTCGGCGCCCGGCCAGGCGACGCGCTGCGCCCGCACCCGGTACGTGGAGATCTTCGCGGAGACACGCCGGGAGCTGGAACAGGTCGGGATGTCCCGCGACGAGGTGCGGCGCCGGCTGGAGAAGCTGAACCTCGGCCGCCTCGGCGTCGCCGCGAAGGGCCTGCGCCGCGGCCATCCCGTCGGCGCGGCCCTGCAGCGGGCCGGCGGCATGTACATGATCGGCCAGGTCGTGGCGCTGCGCTCGGCCACGAGCGGGGTCGCCGACCTGCACGAGCGGGTCACGAGCGGCGCCACCGCGTTCCTCGCCGCCCGCGCCGCCGAGCTGGGCGTCGCCGGACCGCAGCCGGACCAGGCCCCGGCGGACGCCGCGTGCCCGGCCGACATCGCGATCATCGGCATGGGCTGCGTCTTCCCCGGCGCCCGCGACGCCGACGGCTACTGGGCGAACATCGTCGCCGGGGCGGACTCCATCACCGAGGTCACGCGCTGGGATCCGGAGATCCATCACGATCCGGCCGACGCGGGGAAGACGCCGTCCAAGTGGGGTGGCTTCGTCCCCGACATCCCGTTCGACCCCCACGCGTACGGCATCGCGCCGGAGGCTCTCGGCGGCGTCGAACCCGTCCAGCTCCTCTCGTTGGAGGTCGCGTCCCGCGCGCTCCACGACGCCGGGTACGCCGACCGGCCGTTCGACCGCTCCAGCACGTCGGTGTTCTTCGGTGCCTCGGGCGGCGGTGACCTCCGCACCGCCTACGGTGTGCGTGCGACGCTCCCGTCCTACTTCGGCGAGGTCCCGGCCGCGCTGGACGAGCGGCTCCCGCGTCCGGCCGAGGGCTCCCTCCCCGGCGTCCTGACGAGCGTGATCGCCGGACGGATCGCCGGGGCCCTCGGCCTCGGCGGCACCGGCTGCACGCTCGACGCGTCGGGCGCCGCGTCGCTGGCCGCGCTCGACGCCGCCTGCAAGGACCTCGCCGCGGGCGCCAGCGACATGGTTTTGTGCGGCGGCGCCGACCTGGGCACCGGCGTCCAGGACTACCTGCTGCTCTCCTCGGAGCTGTCCCCGTCCGGCCGCGCCGCCGCCTTCGACGCGTCCGCGGACGGCATCGTGCCCGGCGAGGGCATCGCGTGCGTCGTCCTCAAGCGCCTCGGGGACGCCGAACGCGACGGCGACCGGATCTACGCGGTGGTCAAGTCCGTCGCCGGGGCCGCCGACGGCCGGGCCGCCGACCTCACCACGCCCCGCGGCGCGGGACAGCGGCGCGCCCTGGACCGCGCCCACGAACGCGCGGGCGTGCCACCGGCCCGGATCGGCCTCATCGAGGCGAACGCTACCGGCGCCGAAGCCGGCGACCGGACGGAGCTCACCGCCCTGGCCTCGGTGTTCACCGACGATGCTCCCGCGGGAGGCGTCACCCTCGGCTCGGTCAAGGCGCAGATCGGGCACACTCGGTGCGCCGCGGGGCTCGCCGGTCTCATCAAGACCGCGTACGCGCTGCACACGGGCGTCCTCCCGGGGGCGCCGCACCTCGTCCGCCCCAGCTCCGCGTGGACGCCGGACGGCCCGTTCGTGTTCGGCGGCGCCGCGCGCCCGTGGGCGGTCCGTCCCGGAGACCGGTACGCGGGGGTGAGCGGCTCGGGCTACGGCGGCACGAACTTCCACGCCGTCCTGTCCGGCTACGGCGGCGCTCCCGAGCCCGTGTCGGGGCTCGCCGAGTGGCGGGCCGAGCTGTTCCTGATCCGCGCGGCGGACCGCCCCGCCGCCGAGGCCGCGATCGACCGGCTCCTGGAGCTGTCGGCGGGCGAACCCCGGCTCCGGGACCTCGCGCGGACCGCCGCGTCCCTCCAGGGGCCGCTCCAGACGGCATTCGTGGCCACGGACCTGGACGATCTCCGCCGCAAGCTCGCCGCCGCGAGGGAGTCCGGCGCGGCGCCGGGCGTCTTCGTCCCCTCGGGTGAACCGGGCCAGGTGGCGTTCCTCTTTCCCGGCCAGAGCGGCCGGCGGCCCGCCATGCTCGCCGACCTCTTCGTCGCCTTCCCCCGCCTCCAGCGCCTCCTCCGCCTGGCAGGCGGGCGGTACGCCCCGGCGATGTTCCCGCCCGCCGCGTTCACCCCCGACGAGACCGGGCGCCACCAGGCCGAGTCCACCCGAGTCGCCCTGCCCGCCCTCGGCATCGCCGGACTCGCCGTCCACCGCCTGCTCACCGCCCTCGGCGTCCACCCCGATCTCGCGGCGGGCCACGGCCACGGCGAGCTCGTGGCGCTCTGCGCGGCCGGCGTCCTCGACGACACCGCCATGGTCGAGCTCAGCGCCGCCCGCGCCGCGGCGGTCCTGGCCGCCGCCGGCGAACCGGGCGCGATGGTCACCGTGCACGCCTCCCTGCGCGAGGTCCGCGAGACGCTCTCCGGCGTCTCCGAGGTCGTCATCGCCAGCCACGACGCACCCCGCCAGGTGGTGATCTCCGGAACTCGCACGGGCCTCGGCCGCGCCCTGCCGGCCCTGTCCGCCGCGGGCCTGTCCGCCGAGCGCGTCCCCGTCCCGTGCGCGTTCCACGGCCCGCTCGCCGCCGCCGCGTCCGCCGACCTCCGTACCGACCTCCTCGGGCGCGACCTCCGCTCACCCGCCTTCCCGGTCTGGGCCGGTGCGACCGCCGCCCCGTACGACACCGACCCCGCCGAACTGGCCGCCACCCTCGCCGGGCAGACCGCCGCGCCCGTCCGCTTCGTCGAGCAGATCGAGGCCATGTACGACGCGGGCGCCCGGACCTTCGTCGAGGCGGGCCCCGGAGGCCTCCTCACCGGCCTCGTCGGCAAGATCCTCGGCGACCGCCCGCACACCGCCGTGAGCTGCGACGCCCCCGGCGAGAACGGACTCACCCGCCTCCTGCACGCCCTCGCCGAACTGGCCGCCGCCGGCGTCCCGGTGGACCCGCTGCCCCTCTTCGCCGGCCGCGACGCCCGCCCGCTGACCGTCCCCGAGCCGGCACCGGGCTGGCTTGTCAACGGCCACCTCGTCCGCGGCTCCGACGGCGCCTACCCGCCCAACGCGCTCCGTCCCGCCGAGCGCGTCCCGGCCATGGCCGACCGCGACTCCGAAGCCGTCCTCGCCTACCTCCGCAACGGCCGAGAACTGATCGCCGCCCAGCGCGAGGTGATCCTCCGCCACCTGACCGCGACACCCCCGGACGCGATTCCCGCACCCCGGAAGGGCGACCCGCCAGACCTCGTCCACGCCATGCTCACGCCCCTGCCC
>NZ_SMKH01000530.1 GCF_004348515.1 Actinomadura sp. KC345
CCGCCGCAGCCTCCTCCTCCGCCACCGCCGCACGAGCCGCCGCCCCCGCAGGACGACGACGAGCACACCGACGCGGTGGACGAGCAGGACGACAACGTGTAGCCGCCCGAGGTGGTCTCGACCCCGGTGAGCTCCAGAAAGCGGCCGAGGCCGACGGTCTGCGCGAACATCGGGTCGAGGAGCATCAGCGCCGCCGTGCCGTAGAGGGCGACGCCGAGCAGGACCGCGGGACCGCCGAGCCCGGTGTAGGAGGACAGGTGCTCGGGGTCGAGATGGGGATTGGACGCCTTGGTCCGCTCGACGGCCGTCTCCCCCTCCTCCGTCCGCTCGCCGTCCGTGCCCAGCACGGCCATGCCGAAGATGGCGAGGGCGAACAGCGCCGCGACGGGGACCAGGACGCCGGGGAACCCGCCGAAGGAGTCGTTCGCGACGAAGCCCAGGAAGCCCGCCGCCAGCCATGCGAAGAAGACCAGCTGGTACGTCCGCAGCCGCTTCCGGCCGCCGTGCGGGATCACCATGCCCTGCGCGGCCAGCCCGTCGCGGAGCTGGTCGAGCGCGGCCCGGACGCGCGGGTCGGCGGTGACGTCGGCGAGCGTCCGGCCCGGCGCGCCGGCGATCGCCCCGAAGACCGCCGAGTCGAGCGGCGTGCCCGCGGCGCGCGGCCCGGCCGCGGGCGGCGGGGTCGCGTACAGCCGGCCGTCGGCGTGGGCGTCGACCGCGCCGTCCAGCCGCAGCGCCGCCATCGAGGCCGCGATCGCGTGCCGCCCTCCGCCGTGCAGGTAGGCGACCTCGTACGGGTGCAGGTCCCTCCGCGGGGGACTCCCCCGCCGGATCACCGCCCGCCCGTTCCGCAGGACCGCCGCAAGGGCGATCCCGATGAGGATGTGGGCCGCGAGGAACCCCAGCGCGGGCCCCCAGACATCGTCGATCATGGCGTGCTCCCCGTTCCGACGCACGTTCCGCATGATCAGACGCCGTCGCCCCGGCCGGAGTTCGTTCCGTCCCGCCGCTCCGGTCCCCGCTACTCCTCGTCCAGGCCCTTCTCGATGGCGTAGCGGACGAGTTCGACCCGGTTGTGGAGCTGGAGCTTGCCGAGGGTGTTCTGCACGTGGTTCTGGACGGTCCGGTGGGACAGGACGAGCCGCTGCGCGATCTGCTTGTAGGTCAGGCCCTTCGCGACGAGCCGCAGGACCTCGGTCTCGCGCTCGGTCAGGCGCGGCGCGCCGCCGTCCGCGTCGTCCGCGCGGGCGGGGCCGGCGGCGAGCCGGCGGTACTCGCCGAGCACGAGCCCGGCGAGGCCGGGAGTGAACACGGCGTCGCCCTCGCCGGTGCGGCGGACGGCGTCCAGGAACTCCTCGCGCCCGGCGGACTTGAGCAGGTAGCCGGTGGCGCCCGCCTTGACCGCGTCGAGGACGTCCCGCTGCTCACCGCTCGCCGACAGCACCAGGACGCGGACCGGCGGGTCGGCGGCGGCCAGGTGGCGGGTCACCTCGACGCCGCCGATGTCGGGGAGCCGAAGGTCGACCACGGCCACCTGCGGCCGCGCGGCGGCGGCGGCGCGGACGGCGGCGCGCCCCTCCCCGGCGGTCGCGACCACGTCGTGACCGGCCTCGGCGAGGTCGCGGGCGACCGCCTCGCGCCACATCGGATGGTCGTCCACGACCATGACCCTGAGGGGAACGTCGCTCACGCCCACAGCCTAAGCCGCCTCCGGCCGCCCGCCGCCGGTCAGGCGCGGGGGACGGTCATCTCGATCTCCGTGCCCTCGCCCTCGGCGGAGGTGATCGCGACCGTGCCGCCCAGCTCGGCGACGCGGCCCCGGATGGACTGCGCGACGCCGAGCCGGCCGCCCGCCGCGGCCTCCTCCAGCCGGCCGGCGGGCATGCCGGGGCCGTCGTCGCGGACGCTGACGGTGACCTCGCCGGGACCGTCCTCCACCAGCACCCATGCGCGGGCGCCGTCGCAGTGGCGGCGGACGTTGTCGAGCGCCGCCGCCACCGCCGCCTCGATCTCCCCGGCCGTGCCCGCGGGCAGCCGCACCTCGGTCGCCGGGGTGGAGACGGTGACGGTCGGGGACGCGAGCGCGGTCAGCAGCGGACGGAGGTCGGCGCCGTCCGCGGCGTCCCGCGCGGGCGCGGCCGGCGCCGCGCCGATGAGGGAGCGCAGCGCGGCCTCCTGCTCCCCCGCCACCCGGCCCAGCTCCGCCGCCTCGCCGCCCAGCTCGCCGCCGCGCCGCTGCACCATCGCCAGCACCTGCAGCACCGAGTCG
>NZ_SMKH01000531.1 GCF_004348515.1 Actinomadura sp. KC345
CCCCCACTACCGGACAAGGTCTGGATCAACCCGCCACCCGAAGCACTCCAGAACGACAACGAGACACAAACCGCTCAAGTGGCCTGACGTCTCATCAGGTTTGACAGGTTCCGCACTGGGGGCCGCCCTCCTTGATCCAAAACAGCCCAATTCGGCAATGATCACGGGTTGTGTCCGCCTCGGCGTCCGTGGATCGTCAGCGGTGGCCGAGTAGGCGGGCGTTGCCTACGGGGTGCCAGTCCCAACGGCGTTCTGCTCCGCGTTGGTCGACGAGAGTGACGGTGTCGATGATGATGCGGCGGGTTGGAAGCTCTCGGCCGAGTGCGGTGATGAGTGGCCCGGCCGGTTGGTCGGTCTCGCTGTAGGCGATCGTCATGTGGGGGGTCCAGGGCTCGGGCCCCTCGGTACTGCCTTCGCTGCCGGTCACTTTGAGGGTGGCCTCTTGGATGGCCTCGCGGATCCTGGCCAAGGGGTCTGTGGGCTGGACGGCGACGGCGATCGCTTCGGGGTGGTACAGGATCCGGTCAAGGGTCACGTTGACGGGTGGGATCTTGGTGAGAAGACCTTGTGCCATGGCGAGCATGTCGTGCTGCTGGGCGTCGGTGATCTCTTCGGTGGGTCCGGCGACGTGGGTGGTGATGTGCAGCCACTCGGTGGGGGTTATGTGCAGGCCGGGGATGTCGGCGAGTCGTTCTTGGGCGTCCTGGGCGAGGTCCTGCGCTTCGGGGTGGTCGCCCATGAGGATGTGCCAGTAGAGCGTGCCTTGCCCTGGTCCGGGCTCCGCGCGGTTTCGCCATCGGTCGGTCATATGCGCGGGAAGCGGACTCATGGGCTCTCCATATCTGCATCATCGGTCAGGGCGGCAGCGTTGAAATCGCGGATCTGCTGCCTGAGCTGGACGGCGAGCGTGCTGCCTTGCAAACGCGGCCCGTTCAGTCGGCGGTCCAGGTCTGCCAGGTAGCGCGTGACGGTCGTAAGACGCATGCCGGGGTCCAGCGTCAGAAGCTTGGTGAGTTCTTCGGCGGTGCCCTCCAGGTCGCCCCTGAGAAGGTGGGCGACTCCGGTTCCGACGCGTATTTGAGCCCAGTTCGCGGGTGAGATCGGGGTGCCTGCCGCCCATGCGCTGTCTGCCATCTCCGCGGCTTGTAGTGCGCCGTCGAGATCGCCGGTTCGCATGGCCACCGACAGAGAGAACAGGGCTTGGCGCTCGATCGGGAACGACCACACCGAGTGATCAGAGGGAGTCTCGTGGGTGGCCTCGGCGGATCGCTCGGCGCGCTCCACGGCTTCACGTGCCCGTGTCTTGTCTCCTAGCAGAACGGCGGCGTTGGCTTCATACCAGGCAAGTTGGGTCTTCATCGGGCTGGGTGCGCTGGCCTCGAAGCCTTGCCGGGCAAGGTCGGCTGCCTCGATGAAGCGGTTCTGCCAGCGTGCTGTTTTGGCCTGGGCGTACCAAGCGAACGCCTCGCTTGCTCCGGCCTCCTGAGCCAGCATGAGCGCGGCGGCGGCATATTCTTCGGCGGCGTCGTCGAGATTGACGTCTCCGAAGATCACAGCAGCGTGCGCGAGAAGATCTGAATCGATCCTGAGTAGTTCCCGCGTGTGCCGGGGCCGGTGACGTCCGCCCTCCAAGAGCTCCTGCGTCCGGCGGTGTAGTTGGACTACTTCGCGGAGAAGTCGTTTCGCCGGGACCTGCGTGTGGGATCTCGCGAGTGACGTCGTTGATCGCGCAAGCCGCGCGATCGCCTCTTCGTTGGTGTCGCTCGCGGTCACCCATTGAGTCAGGCGGACGAGCTCCGCCGTTTGTGCCAGCTCGGCCGTGTCGACGCGCTCGGGCTCCGCCGCTTCGGGAGCGGGAGCCGCGATTCTCGTGCCTGGACGGCGGTCCTTCTGCTTCGCCGGCGGGATGAAGCCGAGTCGCTCGGCCGTCCGGCCAGTCAGCTCTTGAAGTGCCTTCCGGTAGGGCGGGTGCGGCCAGCGCACTTCGCCCCGCTCCCAACGGCGGAGCCGTTCCTCGTCACAGAGCAGCCCGTTCGCGATCGCCGTGGGCGTGCGGTTGATCGCCTCGGCCATTTCGGCGCGGGTGGCGTACTTCGCCTCGCGCCATGCGGTGAGTTGCGTGTTGGGGATCGTGTCGGGCATCCGGCCTTGCCTCGCAGGGGGGCGAAAGGGGCTGGTTGGGGGCGGAAAAGGGGGCTGGTTGGCGGTGCTGACGGAACGTGCTGACTGGTTGCCTCTCTGACAAGCAACACCGTAC
>NZ_SMKH01000532.1 GCF_004348515.1 Actinomadura sp. KC345
CCCGAAAACAGGGGCCTTTCCACACGTCCACGTGACCTTCCGGCCTCATCGCCAACCGCCCGTCCAGGAGGACACCCACCCGACGTGCCACACACCGACCGACTCCGCTGACCGGACGTACAGGCATCGACACCCGCTGATACCAGCCACCGCGCGAGCACCACGGCGAGACCTCTGTGGCCGACCGAGGCCAAGGCACTTTACGGGCCAGGCGCCGTCCTCGACGCCTCGCGGTGGCTCCAGAAGGTCAGTGCTCCGCGGGAAGCTCGAAGTCGCTCTTGGAGAGCTCTTCGATGTTGACGTCCTTGAACGTGACGACACGAACGTTCTTGACGAAGCGCGCTGGACGGTACATGTCCCACACCCAGGCGTCCTGCATCGTGACCTCGAAGAAGGTCTCGCCGTTGTCGGTGCCGCGCACCTGGAGGTCGACGGAATTGGTGAGATAGAACCTGCGCTCGGTCTCGACGACATAGCCGAAGAGCCCGAGGACGTCGCGGTACTCGCGATAGAGCTGCAACTCCATCTCGGTCTCGTACTTCTCGAGATCCTCCGCACTCACGCTCGTGCCCCTTCCGCGTGGTCCTCGACGGGGACCTCCCCCTCGGTCTCCTCCCCCAGGTCCACCTCTCCATTGTTACGCAAGGCACGCCCGACGTTGACGTAGGAGAACCGATGCTCTGGGCAAGGTCCGTGCACGGCGAGCGCCCTACCGTGCGCACGGGTCACATACCCCTTGTGGAGGTCGAACCCGTAGTCCGGATACCGCTCATGCAGACCCACCATGATCCGGTCCCGGGTGACCTTCGCGACGATCGACGCCGCCGCCACGCAGGCCGCTGCCTGATCCCCCTTGATCATCGCGAGCCCGGGGACGTCCAGGCCGGGGACCGGGAACCCGTCGCTGAGCACGTACGCGGGCCGCCTGTCCAGCGCGGCCAGGGCCCGCCGCATACCCGTGACGTTGCAGCGGTGAAGGCCGATCCGGTCGATGTCATGGCACGGGATGACCACCGCGCTCCACGCGTGCGCGCACTCGGTGATCTCGGCGTACAGCTCCTCGCGGCGTGCGGGGGTGAGGAGCTTGGAGTCGGTGAGACCGTCGATCCTGCGCCGTCCGCCCTGAAGGATCACCGCCGCGACGACCAGCGGCCCCGCGCACGCCCCCCGCCCGGCCTCGTCGACACCGGCCACGGGGCTGAACCCACCGTGCGCCAGGGCGCGCTCGAACGCGTGCATCCCCGCGTCGCGGCGCGGCGTGAAACGGAGCGGACGACCCTTCATGTCACGCAGGGTACGTCCCCGAAAGCTCCCCCGCTCCCCGAACGCCTCGTTCCCGTCATGTCCCCGATCACCCATCCCAAGCCACCCGCACACGCCAACCGCCCCACCGTCCCCGGGCCCCAACGCCTGTAGGTCACCAACGCGGCGCCCTTACAGACGGCGACCGGCTCAGTGACCTCCCTGGCGCACTCAGCCGCCCACAGGCGCCGACACCACAACACGAGCTCACGGACCCGCCGTGGACCAGTTGCTTCCCCTGGCCGGGCTGCCCGCCCTCGACGTGCCCGCGGCACAGGTCGAGCGGGCCCGGGAGCCGCCCGCCCGGCACGGCATGCTCCGCGAGGCGAGCGTGGACCTCGCCGACATCGCCGTGCCCACAAGACGTCCCGGCCTGGGCGCGCGTCGGGGCCGAACAACTCGACGCACCAGGCCCCTGCATTGCGGCCGCCTGGTGTGGTGAACCTTGTGGCTGGGGCGGCGTGCCGGGGGCCGGAACGCTTGACGAGCCGGGGGACCTGCTCATCCGACCGCATGCAGCGACCGCCTGACCCGCCTGCACCGGGACGGGGCGGCCGGGCGCTTGACGTGGCGGGGCGCCTGCGCGTCCGGCCGCATGCAGCGACCGCCTGGCTCACCTGCGCCGGTACCGAGCGTTTGGCGTGGTAGGACGCCTGCCCGCCCGTCCGGCCGCATGCAGCGGCCGCCTGTACCGCCTGCACCGGGACGGGACGGCCGGGCGCTTGACGAGCCGGGGCGCCTGCGCGTCCGGCCGCATGCAGCCACCGCCTGGCTCACCTGCGCCGGTACCGAGCGCTTGTTCAGGGGCGTTTTGTGCGGCGGCGGTGGAGGAGATAGGCGACGGGGAGGGTGCCTATCGCGCCTAGGG
>NZ_SMKH01000533.1 GCF_004348515.1 Actinomadura sp. KC345
CGCGTGGCCGACTCCAGTCCCACCGCCCGCGCCAGCCGCGCCTCCGCCTCCAGCGCCAGCCGCACGACGTGCCCGACGACGAGGCCCGCGAGGAACAGCAGCACGATGCCGTTGAACGTCGTCGACCCCAGCCCCCCGGCCGTCCCGGCGAGCGCGTGCACCACGAGGTTCGCGGCGGCGAGCACGAGCGCCGCGGCGGCGCCGAGCCGCCGCCCGCCCGCCACCGCCCACGACAGCACCGCCGCCGCCACCCACGACACCGGCAGCGTCGGGCGCCCGGCGGCGATGTTCTCCGGCGTCTCGACCCACGCGGTCGCGAGCAGGCATCCGGCCGCGACCGCGAGGTCGGCGGCCGGAAGCGCCCGGCCCCGCCGCCGCGGACCGCCGAACGCCCGGACCGCGTACGCCGTCCAGGCGGCCATCACGGCGAGGACGGCCCAGCCGGCCGCGGGACGGGCGTAGCCGCCGGAGTTCATCGCGATCACGATCGCGGCGTATCCCAGCGCCAGCACGCGGTAGACGGCCACGGCACGCCACAGCGCGGCCTCCAGCCCCATCCCCCGGGGGCCGTCCGCGTCACCCGGCCGTGCCTCTGGACGGGCGTCCCCCGCGCCCCCCAGCGCGCCACCGCTCATCCGTGGTCGCTCAGGCCCCGTCGTCCTCGGCCCGGCGCACGGGCCTGCCCGCCTTCTCCGCCTTCACCTCGGCGGCGTAGCGGTCGACGTACTCCTGCCCGGACAGCTCCCTGATCGTCCGCATGATCTCGTCCGTGATCTCCCGCAGGACCTCCTTGTCGTCCTCGCGGCCGTAGTAGCGGGAGAAGTCCATCGGCTCGCCGAACCGGACCCCGGGCCGGACGCCGAGCCTCGGGAGCCGCCGGCCGGGCGGCATCAGCTCGAACGTGTTGACCATCGCCATCGGGATCACCGGGACCCGCGACTTCAGCGCCAGCCGCGCGACTCCGGTCTTGCCGCGGTACAGCCGGTTGTCGGGGGCCCGGGTGCCCTCCGGGTAGATGCCGAGGAGCTTGCCCTCCGCGAGGATGCGCAGCCCGGTCTGCAGCGCCGCGTCGGCCGCCGAGCCGCCCGTCCGGTCCACCGGCACCACGCCCACCCCGGTCATGAACGCCTTGCTGACCAGCCCTTTGATCCCCTTGCCGGTGAAGTACTCGCCCTTGCCGATGAAGAAGATCGGGCGCATCAGCGGCAGCGGGCCGAAGAAGTGGTCGGCGAACGAGAGGTGGTTGCCCACCAGCAGCGCCGGCCCCCGCTTCGGGACGTGCCCGCTCCCCCGGTTCCGCGGCCACCACAGGACGTACATGATGGGGGAGAGAACGATCCGGAGCAGGATCCAGAACCAGAGCATGCGGGACCTTCCTCGGACCGCGTGCCCGGGGGACGAGCACCGACCGGTCCCTGGCCGAAGGGAGATGATGGGACATCTTCCCACTCCCCGTCCCACCGTTCTACCGGCCGGTACGGCACCGGCAGCGGCCCCTCGGCCGGGGTCCTTCCTCCAGCGTACGGAAGCCGTGCGGCGAGGGGCGGCCGGAGGAACGTAGGCTCTGTTCCGTAAATCTCAATCGGGTACGCCCGGGGGCTTGTTCCGGGCGTCCCAGCGAATACCGTGGGACACACGTTTTCAGGGTGTCCGGAAGTGCCGCCGCGAGCCGGAGGCGCCACCGGGCACATGTCGTTGGGGGAGCGGAGGCCGTCATGCCGGTGCTGTCGGTCACGCCGGAGTCGTCGAAGGAGCCGGCCCCGTGAATCGCCGTGGCAATGGACTGTCGGCCGACACCTACGCCCCGCTGGTCGACCTCGCCCCGCACCTCGCGGACGCGATGCTGGCGGCGCTGGGCGAGGCGGGCGTGGCGGCCTACGCGGCCTCGCCGTCCGGCCTCCCCGACCTGCCCGACCTCGCCGACGCGCCCGCGGACCCCGTCGCCGGCGACGTCCTCGACCGGCTGTACGTGGACGTCGACATGAAGCCCACCGCCGAGGGCATCCTCCGCGCCCACCTCGCCCGGCTGCGCGACACCTCCGCCCGCGGCCCCGAGTCCGACCGGACCGAGACCGACCTCGCCGACCCCCGCGACACCGCCGACGCCCTCGACGC